>DAHUZL010000223.1 GCA_027306655.1 Candidatus Dormiibacterota bacterium | reverse complement strand
GGCGCCCCGGTCCGCATCGATCAGCGGGGGGTGCGGGGGTGGACGGCGAGGGGGAGGGGAGGCGACCAGAGGGTGAGCTGGCCGGCGGGGGTGCGGAGGCGGGCGGCGAACCAGTAGAGGCCGGGGGTGGCGGGCACGAAGTGGGCGGCGGGCTGGGCGGTGTGGCGCTGCCAGTAGGTGTAGCCGGGGTGGCCGGGGCTCCTGAGCTCGACCTCATAGGCCCAGCCGGGGGCGAGCGGGCCCTCGGCCCAGCGGACGGCGACCGGGGTGCCGACGGCGACGGTGTTGCGGCTGAAGGCGACGGTCACCCCGACCCGGCCGAGGTGCTGGGACGGCAGGTTGCGGATGGGGTAGGAGCTGGCGTCGGCGAAGTGGACGGTGTAGGTGCCGCCGGGGGCGAGCGGGGGGGAGCGGAACAGCGAAAGGGGTGAACCGTCCACCACCTGGGGGCCGCCCGGGGCGGTGACCGAGCGCGTCCAGGTGACCTGGCCGCCCACGGCGATGCGGACGGTGCGGGGGGCGAACCCCCAGCGCGGGATGGCCACCGCCGCCGCCCCGGTGTGGGGCAGGAGCTCCGCCTGGCCGCGAACACCCGGGCGGCCGATCAGGGCGACCGAGACGGACTGGGGGCCGGCCGCCTGGAGGGTGAGGGTGACCACCCGGCGGCCGTGATCGGCGGCGGTGAAGGTGACGCGGCTAGGCAGGAGGGTGGCGGGGTCGGAGGCCTCAAGGGCCACGGTGCCCTGGAAGCCGAGGGCGGGCTGGTTGGCGCGGTCGAGGGCGACCACGGTCAGGGCGAGGGGGGCGTCCAGCTCCGCCGCGGCGGAGCGGAAGAGCTGGAAGTGAGTCGCCGGCCCCGCCACCACCACCCGGGCCCGCCCCTGGGCGCTGGGGCCGGTCAGGGCGCGGGCGGTCACGGTCTGGGGGCCGGGCGTGTCCAGGCGCACGGTGAAGGTGTGGGTCCCGTGGTCCGCGGCGGTGAAGCGGTAGGGGCGGGGGAGCAGCGCCCGCGGGTCGCTCGAGCCGAGGGCGACCGTGCCGGTGTAGCCGGTCGCGATCTGGCCCGGGCCGGTCGAGACGGTCACCGTGACCGGGACCGGCTGGCCCGGAGCCACCGCCGCCGGGAGGGTCACGGCCAGCCGGGGCGGGGGCGCCGCCCCGGCTGGGCAGGCGGCAAAGGTGCCGCCCTCGAGATCGCTCTCGTTGAGGAGGAGCCGCTCCCGGGTGCTTCCCGCCCCCATGGTGATGGCCGCGAGTCCGACCGCGCCCTCGCTCCCCACCAGCACGTCGCCGTGGAGGCCGGTGAACAGGCTGGTGGGGTAGGCGACCACCCCGCCGGCGGCGTAGTCGGTCGCGAAGAACGCGGCTCCGCTGGAGCCGAAGGTGCACAGGGAGCTGGGCACCGGGGTTGCGAACTCCATGACCGGCCAGGGGGCCACGGGGAGGACGGTGCCGCTCGGGGTGACGGCGTAGAGGGTCGCCTTGCCCTCGCCGGCCACCAGGAGGTCGCCGCCGTAGCGGGGAAGGCCGCGGGGCACCACCACCGGGCCCTCGATGAAGGAGCGCACCCGGGCGAGCCGGGTGGCGGTGCCGTTCGGGGTCACCGCCCAGATCGGCCCCAGCTTGCTGGTCACGATCAGCCGGTATCCGAACGTGCCCACCTGGTCGAAGGTGATCCCGTCGTGGCCGTTGAGAGGCAGGCTCGGGATGGTCGTGAACAGCCGAGCCGGGCCGGGGGCCGGGCCGACCTCGTAGACCTGCGGCCCCTGGGTGACGAACAGCACCCCGGCCGGGAAGCCTCCGAGGCCCGGGGAGACCGCCAGGTAGTCCTCGCTGCACGCCGCCGCCGCCGGGGGCAGGGTGGCGATGACCGTGCTCGACCCCGACGGGCTGATCGCGACGACCTGGTGAAGACCCCCGCACCAGAACGTGGTGACGTAGAGGTGACCGGGGGTGGCGGCGATCCCGATGGCCTCGGGCACGCTCGCGAAGATGGCGGTGATCGCGTTCGGTGGCGACCAGGGGAGGGCGGTCGTGGTGCCGAGGCGGCGCAGCCGGGCGCTGAACAGGTAGCGACCGCCGGCGCTCAGGGGGTACGTCCCCGAGGGCGCGGACACGCCGCTGACCCAGGGGACGAAGGTGGGGCTGTCGGGGGTGGCCACCTCGACGTCGTACCCGAAGCCCGCCGGGGCGGCCGCGGTCGCCCACCTGAGGGTGGTGACCTGCCCCACCGGCCCGCGGTCCTTGCTCACCTCGACCGGCACCGCGACCGTCCCCCTCGCGCCGGTGAGGGGATCGATGACCGGATAGCTGCCGGCGGCCTGCGGCTGGTACGAGAACGACGCCCCCGGCGCCAGCGCGCCCGAGTCGAACAGCCCCAGCCCCGACCCGTCCGTGACCCCGTTGGCCTGCGTGGCGGTGGTCGGCACCGTCCATGTCACCGTCCCGCCCAGGCGCACGGTCGCCACCGCCGGGCTGAACCCGCCTGCCAGGATCTGCACGGTCGTCGACGCGCTCAGGGCCTGCGGCCCCAGCGGCGCACCGGCCGCGGGTGCGCTCGCGA
>DAHUZL010000217.1 GCA_027306655.1 Candidatus Dormiibacterota bacterium | reverse complement strand
CCAGGCGGAGCTGGCGGCGCCGCTCGAGGCCCTGGTGCGCAAGGAGGTGCTCTCGATCCAGGCCGACCCGCGGTCGCCGGAGCGGGGCCAGTACGGCTTCCTCCAGGACCTGGTGCGGACCGTCGCCTACGAGACCCTCGCCCGGCGCGACCGCAAGCAGCGGCACCTGGCCGCCGCCGCCTACCTGCAATCGGCCCGGGGCGGCGAGGCCGATGATCTCGCCGAGGTCGTCGCCGCCCACTACCTGGAGGCGGCGGCGCTCGTCCCCGACGCTGGGGACGCGGACGACGCCCGGGACCGCGCCCGCGCCCTGCTGGTCCGGGCCGGTGAACGGGCGGCGTCACTGGCGGCGGCCGCCGACGCCCAGCGGGCGTTCGAGCAGGCGCTCGCGCTCACGACCGACCCCCGGGGCCGGGCGGAGGTTGCGGAGCGAGCCGGGGAGATGGCGCGGCTGGCGGGACGGCTGGACGCCGCCACCGCGCACTTCGAGCGGGCGATCCAGGACCTCAACGAGCTCGACCTTCCCCACCCGGCGGCCCGGGTGTCGGCGGCCCTGGCGGACGTCCTCTTCCGCGAGGGCCGCATCGACGAGGCGGTCCGGCGGATGGAGGCCGCGATCACCGTCCTCGCCGGCGACGAGCCGGACGCCGACGTCGCGGTGGCGGCCGCCCAGCTGGCGCGCATGCACGGGCTGGCGGGCAACAACGCCCAGTCCCTCCTGCGCGCGGAGGAGGCGCTGGCGATCGCGGAGGCGCTCCAGCTGACGGAGGTGCTGGCCGGTGCCCTCACCACCCGGGGCACGACCCTGGCCAAGCGCGGACGGCTCGGCGAGGCGGAGGTGCTGGTGCGCCATGCCCGGACCGTGGCCCTCGCCCACGATCACCACGCCGCGGGCCTGCGCGCCACCAACAACCTGGGGTACGTGCTCACGATCCTGGACCGGGTCGAGGAGGCACGGGACATGGTCGAACGCGGGGTTGAGCTGGCCCGGCGGGTGGGCGACCGCCCGACTGAGCAGATGTACCTGGGAGCCCTGGCCTACGCCAGCGAGCGGTTGGGACGATGGGACGAGGCCCTCCAGCTGGCGGACGAGACGGTGCGCGGGGTCGAGCGGTCGCCGGCCGAGCCCGCAGACGGGGACGAGCCCGCGCCGGACGGCGTGCAGGCCAGCGAGGCGTACACGGTCCGGATTCGGGTCCTGGTGGGGCGGGGAGAGCTGGAGACGGCTCGCGCCGAGCTGGCCCGTGTCGCCGGGTGGGAAGGGGTGGCGGACCCTCAGGTCCGGGCCGCGATCGCCGTGGTCGCGGCGACGCTCCACCTCGCCGCGGACGAGCCCGGCGAGGCGTTGCGGCGGGCCGAGGCCGCCTGGGCCCTGCGGGGGGAGCTGGGCGTGATCGCGCCGGATATCAAGGATGCGCTGGTCTCCGCTCTGGAGGCGTGCTTCGCGCTTCCGGACCTGGACGCGGCGGATCGCTGGCTCCAGGTGCTCACCGGACTGCGCCCCGGGGAGCTGACCCCCTCGCTGCGGGCCCAGCGGTCCCGCTTCGAAGCGCGGCGGGCGGCCCTGCGCGGGGATGCGGGCGCCTCGGCGGCCGGGTTCCGCGCCGCGGCCGCTCTCTTCCGTGACCTCGCGTTCCCGTTCTGGCTGGCCGTGACCGAGCTGGAGTGGGCCGAGTGGCTGATCGGGTCCGGCGCGCCGGCCGGGGCCGAGCCCACCCTCGCCGAGGCGCGGGCGATCTTCGAGCGGCTGGGTGCCACCCCCTGGATCGAGCGAGCGGCGCGGGTCGGCGTCGGCGGGGTGGTCGCGCCCGAAGCGGTCCGTCAGGCGGCCGGATAGGCGCCGGCCCCGACACGCCTCGGCCCCGGCCGATCTGCCGCCGACCGGTGGGGCCCAGAACGCCACCCACTCCGTCTGCGCCAGGCGTCGGCCCCGGCCGCCAACCGAGCAAGGTTGCTCTATAATACAGAGCATGGCCGTCAATCCCTTTCGATACACCAATCCGGTTGGCCCCCACGATCTGATCGACCGAGAGCAGGCCGCGAGCCGCCTGACCAGCCGCGCCGAGTCCGGCAACAACAGTCGCCTGGTGGCGCCGCGCCGTTTCGGGAAGACCTCCTTGCTGCGCGCCGTGGCCACCGATATGGCCGCCGACGGATGGGCGACGGTCTACGTCGACTTCTTCGGCGTGCTCACGCTGGACGCGATCGCCAAGCGCATCGAGCGCGCCTACAGTGAGCAGTTGCAGGGCGGACTGGCCACCTGGTTCGCCGGCTTTCGCCAAGTATTGTCGGGTGCGCACCTCGGCGGCGGGCCTGTTCCGGCCAGCATCGATGTTCGGATTCCCTCCGCAGAGGCGGCGCTGAACGAGCGGCTCGATCTCCCCGTGCGCATCCACGAGCGCAGCGGCCGCCGCGTCCTGGTGGTCTTCGACGAGTTTTCGGAGGTCCTCCGGGCCGCCGGGAATGCCGATGCCGTCATTCGGTCCGTGATTCAGCACCACGGCGACGCGGCGAGCTACATTTTCGCCGGCTCCGCCGTCGGGATGATGACGGACCTCTTCAGCAGTCCGCGCCGCGCCTTCTATGCCCAGGCTTCACCGGTGCACCTCCCTCCCCTGCCCCCGGAGCTCGCCGCCGCCTTCATCGGCGAGCGGTTCAACGCCACCGGAAAGGAAGCGGGAGCGGCCATGGACCCGCTGCTCAGAATCGCCAACGGCCATCCGCAGCGCAGCATGCTCATGGCGGCCAAGCTGTGGGATCGAACCCGCCCCGGTCGGCCCGCCGACGTGTCGACGTTTGTCGAGGCCTATCAGGATGCGATGGCGGACGTGCGAGATGAACTCGAAGCCATATGGCAGGGACTGACCACCGGCGACCAGCGAGTGCTGACCGCCCTGGCGGACCCAAGCGCTCCGGTATATACGACGGTAGCGAGCCTCGGAGGTTCCCGCGGGGGCGCCGTCCAGGGGTCGTTGGACCAACTCATGAGACGCGGGATTGTGCTGCGCGACCGATCGCACAGCAACCGTCCCTCCATCGTGGACCCGCTGCTCAGCACCTGGGTGCGTGAGGGCCTGCAGCCAGAGCCGGCCGCCCTTGATGCGGTGGAGTAGGCCGCGGGAGGTCCGGCAGTCGTGCGGCACGACCGCGCGACCGACGACCCCACCATGGCGGGCTCGCCTGCACCGGAGCCGTTGCTCGGCTCAGCCCGGGTCGCGGGGCGGCGTGCAGGCCAGCGGGGCGTTGGACACCGGGATCCGGATCCTCGTCCGGCGGGAGAAGCTGGAGGCGGCTCGCGCCGAGCTGGCCCGTCTCGCCGGGTGGGTCTGCGTGGGGGAGGCTGCAGGTCCGGGATGCAATCACCGTGGTCGGGGCGACGGTCCCCGTCCGCGCGAACGAGTCCGGCGAGGCGTGGCGGCGGGCTGAGACGGCCTCGGCCCTGCGGGGGGATGCGGGCGCGGCACCGGCCGGGTGGTCGCGCCCGAGGCGGTCCGTCAGGCGGCCGGATAGGCGCTGGCCTCGACACGCCCGGGCCGCGGTCGGCGCGCCGCCGACTCGCGGGGCCGACGGCCCTCGTGAGGCGCAGGGACGCGCACCTCTTGCGGGTCGAGGCGCAACGGCGGGGCGTGTCGATCGCGGAGGTCGTCCGCGATGCCCTCGCCGACCACCTGCCCGGCAGGGCCGGGCCCGGACCGCTCAGCTTCTTCGCGCTCGGAGAGGGGAGTCCGACCGATGCGTCGGAGCGCGTCGACGAGCTTCTGGCGGCCGCCGTGCGCCGGGACCGACGGGCGACCGACGGATAGTTGCCCTCGCCGGGACCACTCCGGCGCTCGTCGCCCCGCAGCTGGCGGGAGGAGCGGACGTCGCCCACCTCATCGAGGACAGGCTCGGAGTGCTCGCCCCAAGATCATCATCGCAGTCGATGCCTCGGTGGTGGACGCGGCCGAGCGGCTGGGAGTCCACGGACTCGCCACCTGGACGGTCGCCATTTCGGCGCGGTGCGGCCTCGCCACGCCGACGCGTTCACGATCGTCCCCTGAGCGCGCCCGCCGCGGGCGATGACGCTGGCCCCGGCCTCTGACCGCGACCCGGCCCCGCTACGGCAGCGGCATCGTCCCCGGCCCGCGGTCGTCGCGGGTGTGCCCGCGAGCGCCGGGGCGGGGCCGCAGCCAGCCGAGGGCGAGCGGTGCGCTCCCGGCCTCGCTCCAGCCGGGAGGGGTGAGGGCGGCACGTCGGTGCTCCACCGCGGCCAGCACGGCGGCGAGGTCGGCGCCGTCGAACGGGTGCGGCGCGTTCCGGGTGAGACCGACCACCAGGTCGGACCCTCGGGCGCGGGCGAGCGGGACGATCAGCACCGAGTGGACTGCGATGCTGCTGCGCGCCTGCGGCCGGGAGGACGGCGCCTCGGTCCAAACCGCGGCCCGCTGGAGGGCGACGACCCGTTCCAGGAGGTCCTGGGGCACCGGCAGGGATCCCGTCATCGAGCGGTCGCGCCACCCCAGGTCGGCCAGGAGCGGGGCCGCGGTGGGACCGTGCACTCGCAGCAGCGCGCCGTCCTCCGCGCGGGCGATCGCCAGCAGCTCGTCGAGGGCGATGCGAGCGAGCTGCACCGACGGGGTGGCTGGGCTGGGTCCCGCCCCGACGCCCAGTGGGGCGCCGCCGGCGCGGCGGGGCAGTGTCAGGACGCTGCGGCTGCGGCGCTCGACCAGGCGCTGGTTGAGGGCACCGTTGCCGATCATGCCGACCACCGCGGCCAGCGCGCCCACCACCAGCACGCTCCAGCCGGTGGCGAGCAGGACCACGAAGACGACCAGCTGGAGCAGCCCGGTCAGGGCCGCGTTAATCGGGTAGCGGGTCCATTCCCGATCGCGGTCCCGGCGCATGTCGGCGAAGGTGAGGCGGCGATTGGCGAGGAAGGTGAAGCCGATCGAGACCGCGAACGCCAGCACCCAGGCCGCCAGCGGTGCCCAGCCGAGGACGTCGGCGCCGACCGCGAGGATGGCCGCGAAGAGGCCGAGGCCGACGAGGCCGACCGCGCTGAACTTCCAGCGTCGCGCCGACCCCGGCACGTCGCGGATCAGGGAGCTGAGGTGGCGCAGGAAGAGCCGGCCCTGGTGCAGGCTCGCCTTGCTCTGCCCGGCGGCGCGGGGCTGGAACCGCAGGGCGACGTCGGTCACCCGCAGCGGCGGCGAGCAGACCAGCAGCTCCAGCAGGATCTTGAAGCCAACCGGCCGAAGCTCCAGCCCCTGGATCAGGTCGCGCCGGCAGCAGAAGAATCCGGAGAGCGGGTCGGTGCTCGCGCGCGCTTCAGCGAAGAGCGTCCGCGCCACCCGGCCCGCGACCCGCGACACCATCCGACGCCCCTTGCCGTCGAGACCGGTCCCGCTCCCGCCGCGCATGTACCGGCTCGCCACCGCCACGTCGCAGCCGCCTCGCACCGCGGCCAGCAGAGTCGGTACCAGCTCCGGCGGATGCTGCAGGTCAGCGTCCATCACCACCACGTACCGGCCCCGGGCGAGGCTGAGCCCACCCACCACGGCCGTGCTGAGCCCGCCCGCCCGCTGGTCGGGATCGCGATGATGCAGGCGAAGCCCGGGGGAGTCCGCCCGGGCCAACGCCTGCGGAGTGTCGTCGTCGCTGTCGTCCACGATCACCAGCTCATGGCTGACGGCGGCCAGCGCCGCCTGCAGCCGCCCCAGCAGGGCGGCCACGTTGGCGGACTCATTGCGGGTCGGGATCACGACCGAGAGCTCGGGAGGCGAGTCCGCCCCGTCCGGGCCCGACCAGGGAGCTGCGGCCATCTCGGCTCGATGCTACTCCGGCCCGGTCGGGGCGTCCCGGCCGTCATGGCGCCGTCGGCGCCTGGCGACGGGATCGTCGCGGATCGACCGGGCCATCGCGGCATCCAGCGCCGCCGGATCGACCCGGCCCTCGGCGAGGATCCGTCCGCCGTGGCGGACGACCGGGATCCGCCAGAGGAAGGCCCGGTGGAGCGACCGGTCCTGCTCGATGTCCACTGAGCGTGCGGGCACCCCGAACCGCCCCGCCAGCGCCTGCACCTCGGGCCAGAGCGCGTCGCAGAGGTGGCACCCGGGCCGGCCCAGCAGCTCCACCGGTTCGGGGTCGGCTGCCGCCATCGTCGCCCCATGGTAGGGGAC
>DAHUZL010000210.1 GCA_027306655.1 Candidatus Dormiibacterota bacterium | reverse complement strand
CCAGGCGGAGCTGGCGGCGCCGCTCGAGGCCCTGGTGCGCAAGGAGGTGCTCTCGATCCAGGCCGACCCGCGGTCGCCGGAGCGGGGCCAGTACGGCTTCCTCCAGGACCTGGTGCGGACCGTCGCCTACGAGACCCTCGCTCGGCGCGACCGCAAGCAGCGGCACCTGGCCGCCGCCGCCTACCTGCAATCGGCCCGGGGCGGCGAGGCCGATGATCTCGCCGAGGTCGTCGCCGCCCACTACCTGGAGGCGGCGGCGCTCGTCCCCGAGGCCGAGGACGCGGACGACGCCCGGGACCGAGCCCGCGTCCTGCTGGTCCGGGCCGGTGAACGGGCGGCGTCACTGGCGGCGGCCGCCGACGCCCAGCGGGCGTTCGAGCAGGCGCTCGCGCTCACGACCGACCCCCGGGCCCGGGCGGAGGTGGCGGAGCGAGCCGGGCAGATGGCGCGGCTGGCGGGCCGGCTGGACGCCGCCACCGCGCACTTCGAACGGGCGATCCAGGACCTCAACGTGCTCGACCTGCCCCACCCG
The DNA here is from genome assembly GCA_027306655.1 of Candidatus Dormiibacterota bacterium. GTDB lineage: Bacteria > Chloroflexota > Dormibacteria > Aeolococcales > Bog-877 > DAHUZL01. Next base: position 1,465 of record DAHUZL010000210.1, on the reverse strand, counting down.
GCGGCCCGGGTGTCGGCGGCCCTGGCGGACGTCCTCTTCCGCGAGGGCCGCCTCGACGAGGCGGTCCGGCGGATGGAGGCCGCGATCGCCGTCCTCGCCGGCGAGGAGCCCGACGCCGACGTCGCGGTGGCGGCCGCCCAGCTGGCGCGCATGCACGGGCTGGCGGGCAACGACGCGCAGTCCCTCCTGCGCGCGGAGGAGGCGCTGGCGATCGCGGAGGCGCTGCAGCTGTCGGAGGTGCTGGCCGATGCCCTCACCACCCGGGGAACAACCCTGGCCAAGCGCGGACGGCTCGGCGAGGCGGAGGTGCTGGTTCGCCATGCCCGGACCGTGGCCCTCGCCCACGATCACCACGCCGCTGGCCTGCGCGCCACCAACAACGTGGGGTACGTGCTCACGATCCTGGACCGGGTCGAGGAGGCGCGCGACCTGACCGAACGGGGGGTCGAGCTGGCCCGGCGGGTGGGCGACCGCCCCACCGAGCAGATGTACCTCGGCGCCCTGGCCGACGCCAGCGAGCGGCTGGGGCGATGGGACGAGGCCCTCCAGCTGGCGGACGAGACGATCCGCGAGGTCGAGCGGTCGCCGGCCGAGCCCGGAGACGGGGACGAGCCCGCGCCGGGCGGCGTGCAGGCCAGCGAGGCGTACACCACCCGGATTCGGATCCTGGTCGGGCGGGGGGGGCTGGAGGCGGCTCGCGCCGAGCTGGCCCGTGTCGCCGGGTGGGCAGGGGTGGCGGACCCTCAGGTCCGGGCTGCGATCGCCGTGGTCGCGGCGACGGTCCACCTCGCCGCTGACGAACCCGGCGAGGCGTTGCGGCGGGCCGAGACCGCCTGGGCCCTGCGGGGGGAGCTGGGCGTGATCAGTCCGCTCATCAAGGATGCGCTCGTCTCCGCTCTGGAGGCGTGCTTCGCGCTCCCGGACCTGGACGCGGCGGATCGCTGGCTGCAGGTGCTCACCGGACTGCGGCCCGGGGAGCTGACGCCCTCGCTGCGGGCCCAGCGGTGCCGGTTCGAGGCGCGGCGGGCGGCCCTGCGCGGGGATGCGGGCGCGTCGGCGGCCGGTTTCCGCGCCGCGGCCTCCCTCTTCCGTGACCTCGCGTTTCCGTTCTGGCTGGCCGTGACCGAGCTGGAGTGGGCCGAGTGGCTGATCGGGTCCGGCGCGCCGGCCGGGGCCGAGCCCACCCTCGCCGAGGCGCGGGCGATCTTCGAGCGGCTGGGTGCCACCCTCTGGATCGAGCGAGCGGCGCGGGTCGGCGTCGGCGGGGTGGTCGCGCCCGAAGCGGTCCGTCAGGCGGCCGGATAGGCGCCGGCCTCGACACGCCTCGGCCCCGGCCGATCCGCCGCCGACCGGTGGGGCCCAAAACGCCACCCACTCCGTCTGCGCCAGGCGTCGGCCCCGGCCGCCCACCGAGCAAGGTTGCTCTATAATACAGAGCATGGCCGTCAATCCCTTTCGATACACC
>DAHUZL010000197.1 GCA_027306655.1 Candidatus Dormiibacterota bacterium | reverse complement strand
GGGGCGCACCACGCCAGCCGGTCGGGTACGCCCGGCGCCGCCGCCACCGGGCTCACCCCCGCCGCCAGCTCGGCAGCGACCCGCACGGGTCCGAGGCTGGCCCACGATGGCGGGGCCAGCACGTGCAGCGCAGCGGAGGCGAGGACGTAGCGGCTGAGGCCGATCCCGAGGTGCCCCGGGGCGTCGGACGATCGCCGCGGCGGCCGGCCGGAGCGCACGCCGACCTGCACACCGAAGGGGGTCCCGATGATGGTGTCGAGGGGCGCCCAGCCGCTGACCCGGACCAGCGTGGCGGGCAGGGCGCTCGCGGGTCGCACCGAGACCGTGGCGCAGGGCTGGCCCACGGTGCAGCGGCCGTGGGGGGGGGCGCGCAGGTCGAAGGTCGCCGACCCCTCGGGCCCGCCCTCGGCGCAGCCCCGCAGCACCAGCAGGCACTCGATCCCCACCTGGTACGGGCCGGAGTTGAGCGGCTCGATCGCCCGCGCCCCCAGCCAGGGGACCGACGGCACCGTGAGCGTGGTCACGAACGTGTGCGGGGTAGTCCAGCGGAAGGGCAGCCCCTGCTCGGTCAGGCCGGTCGCCCCGCAGCCGTCCCAGCACACCGTCGCGTTGAGGTCCGGGACGGTCCCGGACCGGTGGGCGGGCGTGGTGCCGTGGATGACGATCCGGGTGCCGGGCGGACCGCTGGCCGGAGACAGGCTGAGCACCGCCACCGGCCCGACCGCGGGCCCGGTCCCCCCGCCGTCAAGCCGATCCAGCTCCAGGGAGACGGTCGCCGGGCCGGCCGGCAGGGCGCCGAGCCGGAGGCACGTCGTGAAGCGGCCGTCGGGCTGCTGGACCACCCAGGTCGGGCAGGCCGGACCCTGGACGGCCGCCGAGCGGCCGGGTCCGGTACGGGGTCGTGCGCCCGCTGCCGCGCGCGCGCCGCCGCTCACTCCGAGCGGGACCAGGCCCGCGGCGATGAGGACGCCCGCCGTCACCGCGCGCCGTCCCTTCATGGCCGGGCAACGCCGGCCTTCCGCCCGGGGTTACGCCCCCGGTGCGTCCAGGGCCAGCAGCGCCGGGTCGAGCGGCAGCGACCGCAGCCGGACCCCGGTGGCGTGGAAGACGGCGTTGGCGATCGCGGCCGCGCCCGGCACCGCGGGCGGCTCGCCGACCCCCCGAGCGCCCAGCGGCCCGTCGGGGCTCGGCACCTCAACCAGCTCCACCTGGATCGGCGGCACCTGCTCGATCGTCGGCATCACGTAGTCGAGGAAGCTCGCGGTCTGGAGCTGGCCGTCCCGGTCCCAGGTGAGCTGCTCCCCGAGCGCGCGTCCCAGCCCCTGCACCACCCCGCCATGGACCTGGCCCTCGATCTCCGCGGGGTTGAGGGCATGGCCGACGTCCTGGATCGCCGCGTAGCCGGTCACCTCGACCGCGCCGGTCGGCGGGTCGACGCGCACCCGGGCCAGGTGGACCGTGAACATCGGCGCCTGGCTGCGGATCGCCACCCGGCCCAGCGCCTCCACCGGCGGGTAGCGGCCGCCGAATTGGGTGGCCAGCCCGGCCAGGTCGCCCAGCGAGCGCCGCTGGCCGGGACTGCCCCGGACGAACACCGCCCCGTCGGCGATCTCGCAGTCCTCCACCGCCGCCTCCAGCTCGCCGGCGGCGATCTCCAGGAGCTGGCGGCGCACCGCGTCGCCCGCCTGCAGCACCGCGGGGCCGACCGCGTACACGGTCTTGCTGCCGCCGGCGACGCCGGCGTAAGGGGCGGCACCGGTGTCGCTGAGCTCCACCCGGACCCGATCGGCGGGAAGGCCCAGGCGGTCGGCCGCCAGCGCCGCCAGGGCGGTGTGGCTCCCAGTGAGGTCGGTCGCCCCCACCTGCAGCACCACCGTGCCGTCGCGCTCCACCCGGCAGACGGCGGCGGCGGGCTCGATCCCCCCGCCCCAGCTGCCGACGGCGATCCCGACCCCCTCACCGGGAGGGGCGGGGACCCGCCAGAGCGGGTGCTCCCGGGCCCGCTCCAGGCACTCGCGGAGCCCGATCTGAGGCCAGGGACGCCCGCCGGGGCGCACGTCCCCCTCGACGGGTGCGTGCGCCAACCGGAGCGCCAGGGGGTCGGCGCCGGTGCGGTGGGCGAGCTCGTCCAGCGCCGATTCCAGAGCGAAGTAGGCCTGGGGCGCCGCCGGGGCCCGGTACGCGGTGGCGGGGGTCTTGTGGGTCGCGACGTCGTAGCCCACCAGGTCAAGGTGGGGGATCCGGTAGGTGCTGGCGAGCAGGTCGACGGCCGTCGCCGCGTGCTCCTCGGCTCCGGCGCCGAGGTCGAACACCACCCGGCCGTGGAGCGCCAGGAGGGAGCCGTCGGCGGCCCCGGCCAGGGTCAGGTCGATGGTGGCGGCCGGCCCGCCGCGGCCCAGCAGGAACTCCTCGGTGCGGGTCAGGGTGAGGCGCACCGGGCGGCCCACGGCGGCCGCCAGGAGGGCGATCAGAGGCTCGAGCAGGAGGATCTTGCCGCCGAACCCCCCGCCGACCGGCATCGGCACCACCCGGATCCGCGACTCCGGCCACCCCAGCATCTCGGCGGTGATCCTGCGCGACAGGAACGCCCCCTGGGTCGGGGTCCAGATGGTGCAGCCGCCGTCGGGGTCGATCTCGGCCGTCACCGTATGCGGCTCCAGGAAGCCCTGATGGGCGGCCGCGATCTGATAGCGGCCGCGGACCACGACCGCCGCCCCCGCCAGCGCTCCCGCGCCCTCGTCGCCCAGGCGCACGCGGGTGGCCGCGGCGCAGTTGGGGGGGCGGGGCTCGTCGCCGTCGGCGGTGACGGCGCCGTGCACCCCCGCTTCGGCCGGCCCGGGGCCGCCGGCCCCGAGCACCAGCGGGGCTCCCTCGGCCATCGCCGCCTCGGGGTCGAGCACGGCCGGGAGCGGCTCCAGCCGGACCGCCACCCGCTCCGCCGCGTCGGCGGCGGCGGCCTCCGTCTCGGCGACGACCGCGGCCAGCGGCTGGCCCACGTAGAAGACCTCGTCGCGGGCGAGCGGCTGGTCCGGCCCGGGGGCGGTCACCGCGGGCAGGTCGGCGCCGGTCACGACCGCGACCACGCCGGCGGCGGCGCGGGCCGCCTCGGTGTCGATGGCGACGACCTTGGCGTGGGCCACATCGCTCACGACCAGGCGGACGTGGCAGAGGCCGGCCATCGGCAGGTCGTCGGTGAAACGGAGCCGCCCCATCACCTTGCCGCGTCCCTCGAGCCGCGGCACCGAGGCGCCCACGCTGGTCACCGGACCGATTCTACGGCCGTGCCCCGGGCCGCCGTCACTCGTAGCGGAGGACCTCGAGCGGCCGCACCCGGACCGGCCGCCAGGCCACCAGCGCCGCCGTTGCCACCGCCACCAGCACCGCCCCGCCGATGATGGCGAAGGCCAGCGGCGTGTCGATCCCGAGGGTGAGCTTGAGCACCCGCCGGGCCAGCAGCGAGACCGTGAGCGCGATCGCCAGCATCCCCCCCACCGCCCCTAGCCCGGCGACCACACCGGTCTCCACCAGCACCTGGAAGAGCACGGTCGCGGAGCTGTGCCCGACCGCCTTCTGGATCCCCAGCTCGTGGCGGCGCTCCAGGAGCGCCAGCGCGACCGCGTTGGCGATGATCACGATCCCGGCGATCAGCGCCAGGGAGGCGATCGCGGCCAGGAACGCGATCGCGTTGCCGAGGAACTGGTTCACCACCTGGGCCAGGTCGGCGAGGTTCACCACCACCGCCGCCGGGTCGGCCGCGCGCAGCCGCCGGACCGCCCGGCTCGCCTGTGCCGTGCCGAACTTGTAGGCCAGCACCAGGTCGCGGCCGCTGCCCCCGATGGCGGTGGTCAGCGAGCGCGCCCCCAGGATCGGCGCCAGGGTGATGGTGATGTTGATCCCCCCCTTGTGCACCTGCACCGGCGAGTAGAAGCCCACCACCGTGAGGTCGACCGGATGCCCGCCGCGGGCGGCCTGGACGGTCAGCGACTCGCCCAGGTGGAGCGGCAGCGCCCCCTTGCTCAGATCCGCGGGCACCAGCACATTGCCGGTGCCGCTATCGGAGGCGGCGAGCGGGCGCCCCTGCTTCACGGCGACCGACGGCAGCTGACCACGGCCGACGTCGAAGCCGTCGACGCCGGCGAGCTGGGAGAGGGCCGACTGCACGCGAAAGCCGTGCCCGGCGTGGGCCAGCACCGTCGCCAGCGGCCGCCCGCCGATCGTCAGCGCCTGCACTGGCACCACCACCGAGGACTGCTCGGGGACGCGGGGGAGCCGGGCGGCGGCCGCGAGCAGCGCCGGGCTCTGGTCCACCGGGGTGACCGCGAAGACGTTGTAGCTGGCGTCCTTGGTCAGGAAGGCGTCGAGGTCGGCGCGGAGGTCGGTGCCCAGGACCAGGATGAGGCCGACCGCGAACACGCCCACGAACAGCGCCACCGAGGTGGTGGCGGTGCGACCCCGCTGCCGCTCCAGGTTGCGCAGCGCCATCCGTGCCACCGCCTTGCTCGGCCGCGGCAGCACCACCACCAGATAGCCGAGCAGGGCGAGCGCGATCAGGATCGCTCCCACCGCCTGCAGCTCCGCCACCCGGGTCACGGCCACCGCGATCAGCAGCGCCACCGTGACCAGGACCAGGAACCGGGGCGAGTACCGCTCCGGCACCGGCAGGTGCCCGACCGCCCAGAGCACCAGCGTGAACAGCCCGGTCAGAACGGCGAGGGCCACGCCGGTGCCGATCACGAGCCCGAGGGCCAGCCCCAGGTTGTCGAGGACGACCGCGGCCAGGAGCCAGAAGAACACCGCCACCAGGCCGAAGAGGAGCGCGGTGGGGGCGGCCGCCGTCACCGAGCGGGGATTGGTCTCATCGCGCAGGACCGCCACCGGGCGGATCCCCGAGAGGCGCGCGATCGGGAGCACCGCGAAGATGCAGGCGGTCACCACTCCAATGGCCACCCCCGAGCCGACCACCCCCGGCGAGATGCTGAACGGGATCGGCAGACCCACGATGGCGACCAGCAGTGCCCGCGCGCCCAGGCTGAGCCCGACCCCGAGGACGGCGCCGCAGATCCCGCCGGCCAGGCCGAGCCAGGCCGCCTCCAGCCCGAAGAGGAGGTAGAGGTCCAGCCGCCGGTACCCGGTCGTCTTCAGCATCGCGATCTCGAGCCGGCGCCGCGAGAGGCTGACCTGCATGGTGTTGACGATGCCGATGCCGCCGATCAGCAGCGCCAGCAGCCCGGCGATGCTGAGGAACGTGTTGAGGCCGCTGTCCGCCGACCGGTCCTGGTGGAGCGCCTGGTGGACCGTCTCCACCGTGGTGAGGGGGAGCTGCCGCTGCACCACCCGGGCCACGCGGCTGGCCGCCGCCGCGTTCCGGGTGTTGGCGTAGACGGCGCCGTACGCCAGCGGCTGGCCCGGAAGCAGGCGTTCCAGGGTGGGCAGCCCGACGAAGAGGACGCCGGTGCCGCCGAACGACGCCGGCGCCGCACCGCTGACGATGCCGCCAACCCGCCAGTGCGCGGTGGCGCGGCCGCCCAGGGCGTTGACGGCCACGGACTGGCCGGGTTTGGCGGCGAGCTGGCTCGCGGACGAGCCGTCCAGCACTGCGGTCCCCGACCGGCGCATCAGCTGCCCGAAGCTGCCGCCGGCGCCGCCGGCGAGTTGGATCGGACCGGCGAGCGGGAAGCGGCTCGGGTCGACCGCGTCCAGCACCACCTGGGCGGTGTGCCCGGCGCCGTGGCTCACGGTCGCCTGCGCCTCCGCGACCGCGGTCCAGCGGGTGATCAGCCCCTGGGCGCTGAGCCGGCGGAAGACCTGGAGCTGCGCCGGCTCGATCGGCACCGCGATCGACACCACCGAGACGTCGCCACCGTTGGCCTGTCGTGCCGTCGACACCACCGAGCCAGCCACCATCGCGGCCGCCAGCTGGAGGGACACGATCGCCATCACCCCCACCGCGATGCAGAAAACCGCCAGCCAGGTGCGCTCGCCGGCCCGCCCCAGGGAGCGGACGGTGTAGCGGAGGGTGAAGGCGAGCTTCACAGGTCCCGGTGGCCGTCCTGGCGCCGATCCCCGACCAGCTGGCCGTCGGCGATGTGGAGCACGCGCGACGCCCGCTCAGCCACCGAGGTGTCGTGGGTCGCCACCACGAAGGTGGTGCCGGTGCGCCGGCGCAGGTCGCCGAGCAGGTCCAGGAGCGCGGTGCCGGCGGCGGCGTCGAGGTTGCCGGTGGGCTCGTCGGCGATCACCAGGGGCGGAGCCGTCGCCAGCGCCCGGGCCACCGCGACCCGCTGCTGCTCGCCGCCGGAGAGCTGGTTCGGGCGATGACCGAGCCGGTGTCCGAGGCCGACCAGCTCCAGCAGCTCGCGGGCGCGCGCCGACGGTGAGCCCGGGTGGTTGCCCGCGTAGAGGGGGATCTCGACGTTCTCCTGGGCGGTCAGGGTGGGGATGAGGTTGTAGGCCTGGAACACCATCCCCACGGTGCGGTTGCGGATCGACGCCAGCTGCGACTCCTTCATGTGGGTGATGTCGATGCCGTTGAGGATCACCTGGCCGCGGCTGGGCAGGTCAAGGCCGCTGATGCAGCCGAGCAGGGTGCTCTTGCCGCTGCCCGAGGGTCCCATGATCGCCACGAACTCACCACGGTCGACGCGGAAGGTGATCCCCCGCAGGATGTCGAGCACCCCGGTGGCGAACGGCAGCGAGCGCCAGAGCTCGCGGACGTCGAGGGCGGGCGGGGCTTCCGGCGTGGCCGCGGCCGGGGCGGCGGACCGGGCGAGAGAGGGGGCGAGGTCACTCATGGGGGCCATCCTGCGGCCCCGCCCGGGGTCAGCGTCAAGTCGGCTCGGCGGGGGCCGCCGCCTCGCCGCCGGCGGCCCGCGCGGCGACGGGTAGCATGCGAGACGATGCCGGACACCGCCGACTGCTCGGTCGAGCTGTCGCTGCCGCCGCGTCCCGACCTGGCCCGGGTCGCCCGCGCCCTGGACGACCTCGCCCCGGGGGTGCCGGTGGTGGGCCTCACCGACAACCACGCCGGCCGGGCCCGGCTCTCGCCGCTGGCCGCCATCCCCGCCTGCCTGCGGCGCGGAGTCCGCCCCGTCGTCCACCTCAGCTGCCGCGACCGCAATCGCCTGGGGTTGCGTCAGCAGGCGGTGGGCGCGGCGGCGCTCGGCGCGAGCGGGATCCTGGTCGTCCGCGGCGATCCGGTCGAGGGTCAGCCCCGCGGGGCGGAGAGCGTGGTCGAGGTGCTCCGCCGCCTGCCCGCCTGGACCGCCCCCCTGCCCTGCCTGCGCGGCGCGGTGGTGAACCCGTTCGTCCCCGCCCGCCGTGAGATGCGGCTGCTGGAGGCGAAGGTCTCCGCCGGGGTGGAGTTCCTGCAGACCCAGATGGTGTTCGACCTGGACGCCCTGGACCGATTCCTGGAGCGGGTGGACGCGCTGGTGCCGGCGGGGGTGCCGATCTTCGCCAGCGTCGGGGTGCTGCGCTCGCATCGGATGCTGGCCTTCGTCCGCGGGCGGCTCACCGACTGCCCGATCCCGGAGCCGGCCGCGCGCCGGATCGAGCGGGGCGAGGGCGTCGACGTCGCCACCGAGCTGGCCCGGGCCATCGGCGAGCGGCCCCGGCTCCGGCTCCACGTGATTCCGCTGGGGGCCGAGGCCTCGGTGCGGCGTATCGCCCGCGCCTACCGCGGGGCTCGGGCCGACGCCGGCGTCGACGCCGACGCCACCGGTCCCGGGATCGCAGGCGGCGCGCCGTGAGCCACCCGCCGACCCCGGTCCCTCCCCCCGCGCTCGACCCCGCCCAGCTCGCGCTGGGCGACATGGACGTCGAGGCGTTCCGGCGCCACGGCCATGCGGTGGTGGAGCAGGTGGCGCGCTACCTGGAGTCGGTGGCGGAGCGACCGCCGCTGGCGCGACTCCGGCCGGGATCGCTGGTGGCCGCCCTCCCGCCCCATCCGCCGGCGGAGCCGGAGGCGCTGGAGACGATCCTCGACGATGTCGACCGGCTGGTCGTGCCCGCGCTCACGCACTGGACCCATCCCCGCTTCTTCGCCTACTTCAGCTCCTCCGCCTCGGGCCCGGGGATCCTCGGCGAGTGGGTGGCGGCCGCTCTCAACAGCAACGCCATGCTCTGGCGGACCGCGCCGGCGGCGACCGAGCTGGAGCAGGTGGCGACCGGGTGGCTGGGGGAGCTGATGGGGCTGCCCGCGAGCTGGGCGGGTCACATCAACGACACGGCCTCGGTGTCGACCCTGGTGGCGCTGGCGGCGGCGCGCGAGGCCGCCGGGCTCAGGATCGGCGAGGAGGGCCTGGCCGGGCGCCCGGAGCTGCCGCGGCTCACGGTGTACGGCTCGACCGAGACCCACTCGTCGGTGGCGAAGGCGGTCGTCACCCTCGGCCTCGGCCGGGCCGGCTACCGGGCCGTCGCCTGCGACGCCGCCTTCCGGATGGACCCGGCGGCCCTGGCCGAGGCGATCGCCGAGGACCAGGCGCTCGGGCGGCGGCCGCTGGCGGTGGTGGCGACGGTCGGGACCACCTCCACCGCCAGCGTCGACCCGGTGGCCGAGATCGCCCGGATCTGTGCCGATGCCGGCCTCTGGCTCCACATCGACGCCGCCTACGGGGGGGCGCTCGCGGTCGCTCCCGAGCACCGCCACCTGCTGCGGGGGACGGAGGCCGCCGACTCGCTGGTGGTCAACCCGCACAAGGGCCTCTTCGTCCCGCTCGACTGCTCGGTCCTCTTCGTGCGCGACCCCGCCCGCCTGCGCCGGGCGTTCAGCCTGGTGCCGCCGTACCTGCGCGCGTCCGCCGGGGACGCTCCGGCCGCCGCCGGGGCATCCTCGATCGGCGACCTGATGGACACCGGGATCGCCCTCGGGCGCCGCTTCCGGGCGCTCAAGCTGTGGATGGTGATGCGCTACTTCGGAGCCGACGGCCTGGCGGCACGCATCCGCGCCCAGGTGGCGCTGGCGGCGCGGGTGGCCGGCTTCGTCGACTCACGACCGGGGTGGGAGCGGATGGCGCCCGCCTCGATGGCGGTGGTCTGCTTCCGCCACCATCCGGCCGGATGTGACGACGAGGAGCGGCTGGACGCGCACAACCGCGCCATCCTGGAGCGCCTCGACGCCGGCGGGGTCGTGTTCTGCTCCTCCACCGAGCTCCGCGGCCGCTTCGTCCTGCGGGTGGCGGTGGGCCAGCTGCGCACCGGTCCCGCCGACGTCGACCGGCTGCTGCTCGAGCTGGAGCGCGCCGCCAGCGAGGACCCGGCCGCATGACCCCGAGCGACGCGCAGGGCGGCCGGGTCGGGCCCAAGGCGGCGGTGACGGGGGAGCGGGCCGTCTGCTCCAGCCAGCACCCGATCGTGACCGACACCATGCTGGCGACGCTGCGCGCGGGCGGGAACGCGATCGACGCCGGGATCGCGGGCTGCCTGGTGCAGGCGACCGTGCAGCAGGAGATGACCAACCACGCCGGCACGGTCACCTGCCTGTACTACGAGGCGTCCAGCGGGCGGGTGCATGAGCTCAACGGGATGGGCGTGATCCTCCCTGACCTGGCGCCGTTCCGGCAGATCCCGCCCGACCGCGGTCACCTGGCCGGCGTCGGCGGCGGCCCGTTCGCGGTCGTCCCCGGCTTCATGCCCGCGATGAAGGCCCTCCATGAGCGCTTCGCCACCCGTCCCTGGGCCGAGCTCTGCGAGCCCGCCATCGCCTGGGCCGAGGCTGGCCACGTGGTGGGCTCGTTCGAGCACCGCTGCCTGGTCGAGATGGTGGATCTGTACCTGTACACCGCATCGGGCCGGGCCCACTTCACGCCCGCCGGGCACCTCCCGCAGGTCGGCGACCGCTGGCCCAAGCCCGAGCTGGCCCTCACCCTGCGCCGGCTCGCGGCCGAGGGCCCGGACGAGTTCATGAGCGGTGGCTGGGCCCGCCAGCTGGTGGAGCGCGCCCAGCAGCTGGGGTGGCCGCTCCAGCTCGCCCACCTCTCCCAGCACCCGCCCCGCTGGGGCGAAGGACTGCGCTTCCGGCACGGCGAGGACGAAGTGGTGCAGCTGTCGCCGCCCGAGCGCCAGGGGGTGTTCTGCGCGATCGTGCTGGGGATGCTGGATGAGCTGGGGGTGACCCGGCTCGGGCCCTACGCCGAGTCGGCCGACGCCTGCTACGCGCTCGCCCATGCGCTCCGCCGCGCCGCCCTCGAGACCGGGGCTCTCAACGACCCCGCCACCTTCGACGACCCGTCCCCGCTGCTGCTGGAGCGAAGCGCCCACCGACTGTTTGCCGAGGTCGTCCGCCGCAGCCGGCCCCGCGTCGACCTCACCACCCACGTCCGCCTGACCGCCGGCGCCACCGCCCTCGCCGCCGCCGGCGCGACGCCACCCCAGCCGACCGGGAGCTGCGAGATGAGCGTGGTGGACCCGGGCGGCAACTGGCTCCAGCTCATGACGACCCTGCAGAGCGGCGGCATCCCCGGTGAGGTTGTGGGCGGGGTGCCGATGGTGGGGAGCCATGCCCGGACCAGCCTCGCCGCCTACATCGCCGGGTGGTTCAGCGGCGGGGGCCGGATGCGCTCGGTGATCGGCAACACCCTGGTGCTGCGCGAGGGCCGGCCGTGGCTGGCGCTGGGCACGCCCGGCAACGTGTACGCCACCATCCCGCAGGTCCTGTCCAGCATCCTCGACCACGGCATGGAGCCGCCCGCGGCCGAGGCGGCGCCGCTCATGGACCCACTCACCGACGAGTACGTCCTACGGGTGGAGAGCCGGCTCCCGCCCGCGGTGGTGGACGGGCTCGCCGCCCTCGGGGTTCTGGTGAGCCCGCTCCCGCAGTACGACTGGAACATGGGGTCCTTCCAGATGAGCTGGCGCGGCGCCGACGGGCGTCTCCATGGCTCGGCGGGGGTGCGGCGGGCGGGCTCAGCGGCGGCGTGGTAGCGGCGGCGGGGTGCTGCGGTGCCTCGGCCGCCCTCTCAGTGGCCCCGGGTGGTCGCCTCCGGTGCGGCGGCGAACCCGTCGATCCGGCGATAGCGCTCCCGCCGCCGGGCCGCGTCCACCCCCGCCGCCACCAGCTCGTCCAGGTGGTGCACCAGCCGCGGCCGCAGCAGGGTGGCCGCCCCGTCCCAGTCCCGGTGGGCGCCGCCCGGAGGCTCGGGGACGACCTCGTCGGCGATCCCCCACTCGACCAGGTTGGCCGCCTCCAGCCGGAGGGCCGCCGCCGCTTGGCGCTTGCGCCCGGCGTCCCGGAAGAGGATCGCGGCCGCGGTCTCGGGGGAGGCGACGGTGAGGAAGGCATGCTCCATCACCAGCACCCGGTCCGCTAGCAGGGTGGCGAGCGCGCCCCCGCTGCCGCCCTCACCGACGATCACGGCCACGTAGGGGGTGGGGAGGGTGAGCTGGGCCTCGATGGTCTGGGCGATCGCCCAGGCCTGCCCCCGCTCCTCGGCGGCGACGCCGGGGTAGGCGCCGGGGATGTCGATGAAGCTGAGGACGGGGAGCCGGAGCCGCCCGGCCAGCCGGAAGAGCCGCTGGGCCTTGCGGTACCCCTCGGGGTGGGCCATGCCGAAGTTGCGCCGTCCGCGCTCCTCCAGGCTGCGCCCCTTCTGGTTGGCGACCACGGCGACCGGTCGCGGGCCGAGGCGGGCCAGCCCGATGACGATCGCGGGATCGTCGCCGCCCTGGCGGTCGCCGTGGAGCTCGGTGAAGTCCTCCAGGCAGCGGGCGACGAGGTCCAGCGAATAGGGGCGCTCGGGATGGCGGGAGAGCTCGATCCGCTCCCAGGCGCGGTCCGCCTCGCGGGCCCCCTCGGAGCCGGCGGTCACGCCGCGGGCGCGCCCGTCCCCGCCCGCCCCGGCGGGGCCGCGAGGACCCGCAGCAGCCCGATCACGCGCTGGCGGAGCTGGCGGCGATCCACCACCACGTCGATCAGGCCCCGCGCGTGGTGGAACTCGCTGGTCTGAAAGCCGGGAGGGAGCTCCTCGTGGGTGACCTGGGTGATCACCCGGGCACCGGTGAAGCCGATCATCGCCCGCGGCTCGGCCACGATCACGTCGCCGAGGGCGGCGAAGCTGGCGATGCTGCCGCCCATGGTGGGGTCGGCGAGGATCGAGATGAAGGGCATGTGGGCATCCGCCAGGGTGTGGAGGGCGGCCACGCTCTTGGCCATCTGCAGGAGGGAGAACACCCCCTCCTGCATCCGCGCCCCGCCCGAGGTGGTGACGCAGACGAACGGCACCGGCGCCTGCGCGCAGCGCTCGGCGGCCCGGGCGAGCCGTTCGCCGACCGCGGCCGAGAGGCTGCCGCCCATGAAGCCGAAGTCGAAGGCTGCCAGCCCCACCGGGTGGCCGCCGATCCGGGCCGCGCCGCTGAGGAGGGCGTCCGGGAGCTGGTGCCGGACCTGGGCCTCCCGGAGGCGATCGCGGTACGGCCGGGTGTCGGTGAACTGGAGCCGGTCGCCACCGGCCAGGTCGGCGTCCCATTCGTCGAAGCTGTCGGCATCGGCCAGCTGGGCGATCCGCTGCCGGGCCCCGATCCGGGTGTGGTGATCGCAGGCCGGGCAGACGAAGAGCTGCTCGCGGGCAACGGCGAGTGGGTGGGCGGCGGCGCAGGCGGGGCAGGTCCACGCCCCCCGCTGGGCGGCGGCCGCCCCGGTGATCGGGTGCGGGCGGGCCGTCGGGAGCGCCGGAGCCAGCGCGGGCGCCGGCGCCGGGGGGGTCACCAGCTGTGCCATCGACGCATCCCTCAACGGTGCCGCCCCGCCACGGGCCCCGGGCCCTCGCCGAGATGGCGCGGCCAGTCTCCCTCGGGTCCGGAGCACTCCGGCACCCTGGCTCATCCCCACAGTCCCCGGCGTGAGGGAATGGTTACGCGGGGCGGGCGAAGCCGGGCTCGGGGCGTAACCGGGGAACCGCGGACGGCCTTGCAGTCACCGTGGGGACGAGCTTCGATGGCGCCCTCGCGGGGGAGGCGGGGCCGACCGGTCTGGTCCCCGGGCCGGGCTGCCGGGTGGTCGCGGTCGGGGCCGCGGTGCCCGCGGCCGTCCTCGCCAACCGCCAGCTGACGACCTTTCTCTCCACCTCCGAGGAGTGGATCAGCAGCCGCACCGGGATCGAGGAGCGACGGGTGGCCCCCGCGGAGATGTCGGTGGCCGACCTCGGGCTGCGGGCGGCGCGGACGGCGCTCGGCGCCGCCGGCCTCCCCGCCGGGGCCATTGACGCCGTGATCGGCACCAGCAGCTCGGTGGACGCCACCTTCCCCTCGGTCGCCTGCCGCATCCAGGCCGGGCTGGGCTGCCCGCCCGGCCCCGCCTTCGACCTCCAGGCGGCCTGCACCGGGATGATCTACGGGATCGCGGTGGCCGACGCGATGGTGCGCGCCGGCTCCGCGCGCCGGGTCCTCGTGGTCGGCAGCGAGATCTTCACCCGGGTGGTGGACTGGCGGGATCGGGGGACCGCGGTGCTGTTCGGCGATGCCGCCGGCGCGGTCGTGGTCGGGCCCGCCACCGACCCGGGCAGCGAGATCCTGGCCGCCCGTCTGGGCGCGGATGGCCGCGGCGCCGACGCCCTGGTGGCGGGGGCGGAGGGTGCGGGGCCGGAGGGGACGGGCACCATCCCCGATCCGATGAGCCCCGACCGCCCCGCCCCGCCCCGGTCGCTCGGACGGGTGGTGCGGATGAACGGCCGGGAGGTGTTCCGGTTCAGCACCACGATTCTGGAGCGGCTGGTGCGCGAGCTGGCCGCGGCCGCGGAGATCGCCCCCGCCGATCTCGAGCTGGTGGTCTCGCACCAGGCCAACTCGCGGATCCTGGCCACCGCCGCCGGCCGGTTGGGGCTGCCGATCGAGCGCTTCGCCGTGAACGTCGACCGGTACGGCAACACCTCCACCGCCTCGGTGCCGCTGGCGCTGGCGGAGGCCGCCCTCGCCGGACGCTGCCGGCCCGGGGCGTCGGTCGGGCTGATCGCCTTCGGGGGCGGTCTCACCTGGGGCGGCATACTCCTGCGCTGGGGCGACACGGCGGTGGGCCTCGACGACGCCCGCGTGGCCGACCGGCGCGCCGCCGCGGTGCCGGTGGGGACCCGGGACGGGAGGGAGGAGGCCGGTGGGTGAGAACGGGGCCGGCCCCGCGCGCCGGGTGGTCGTGACCGGCATGGGAGCGGTGTCGCCCGTCGGGATCGGGGCGGAGGCCACCTGGAGGGGGTTCGTCGCCGGCCGCAACGGCATCGACCGGATTGCGACCTTCGATCCGGCCCCGTTCGCCTCCCAGATGGCGGGCGAGGTGAAGGGGTTCGATCCTCAGAGCTTCATGGAGCGAAAGCACGCCCAGCACACCGCGCGCTTCACCCAGTTCGCCCTGTTCGCGGCCCAGGAGGCGGTCGATGCCTCCCAGCTCCCGATCACCGACGCCAACCGCAATGACATCGGCGTGATCATCGGGTCCGGCATCGGCGGCCTGCCGGTGACAGAGGAGGCGCACCTCACCCTCCTCGAGCGCGGTCCGCGCCGGCTCAGCCCCTTCAGCAGCCCGATGATCCTCATCGACATCGCCGCCGGCGAGATCTCGATGATGCTGGGGGTCGGCGGACCGAACTTCGCCCTCGTCTCCGCCTGCGCCTCGGGGGGGCACGCGATCGGCGAGGCCGCCGAGATCATCCGACGTGGCGACGCGGTGGCGATGCTGGCAGGGAGCGCGGAGGCCACCATCACCCCGCTGGCGGTGGGCACCTTCGCGGCGATGCGGGCGCTCTCGCAGCGCAATGACGATCCCCGGCACGCCAGCCGCCCCTTCGACAGGGATCGCGACGGGTTCGTCATCGCCGAGGGCTCGGCGGTGCTGGTGTTGGAGGAGCTCGGCCACGCTCGTCGCCGGGGAGCCCACCTCCTGGCCGAGCTGGTGGGCTACGGAGCCACCGCCGACGCCCATCACCTCACCGCCCCCGACCCCAGCGGCGGCGGTGCCTTCCGGGCGATGGCGCGGGCGCTCGAGCGCGGTCGCCTCGGCGCCGACGAGATCGACTACATCAGTGCGCACGGGACCTCGACCCCGCTCAACGACGCGGTCGAAACCCTGGCGATCAAGCAGCTGCTCGGCGAGCGCGCGGAGCGGGTGCCGATCTCCTCGGTGAAGTCGATGATCGGGCACTCGCTGGGCGCGGCTGGGTCGCTGGAGGCGGTGGTGAGCGTGCGGGCGATCCAGGAGGGACGGATCCCGCCCACCATCAATGTCGAGACCCCCGACCCTGCCTGCGACCTCGACTACGTCACCGAGGGGGCACGCAGCCTCAGGGTGGACGTTGTCCTCAGCAACTCGTTCGGCTTCGGCGGGCACAATTCCTGCCTCGCCTTCCGCCGGATCGAGGCCTGAGCCGGGGCCGGCCCGCCCCTGCGGAGCGGCCCCGGCATGCCGGCGGGGGGCCGACCTACGACTGGGTCACGGTCGCCTGGCCGTGGAGGTGCTGGACGGTCTCGGTGGCCGTGATCACGCAGGGCCCGGTCCTGGTGCCGGACAGGTAGGTTGCCCGGTAGGGGGGCGCGGTGGCCAGCGCCGCGGGGTGGACGGCCCCGCCCACCACGAAGCCGTTGCAGGCGGCGCCCGCTTCCGTGAAGCTGACCGAGTCGTGGCTGGGGGTCGCGCCGGCGTACGCGACCGTGGCCGTGATCGTCGACTCGTGGGAGGCGCTGATGTAGGTGGCGCTGGAGTTGGTGGGGAGCGACGCGGGGACGGCGCTGACCGTCACCCCCGCCGTCACTGGCACCGCGAAGTAGCCGAACACGTCGATCAGGACCCCGGTCGCCCCGGCCGAGCCGTTGAAGATCGAGAGGTTGCCGGAGCTGCCGAGACCCTCCTGGGTCATGTTGGGGACGTCCTGGCGGGCCCCGGTCCAGTTGATGTCGCTGGCGGTGGGGCGGGCCGAGCCGGCGGGGAAGACCGTGAGGTAGCCCGACGCCTGGGTGTTGACCACGGTGACGTTCATGGCCGCCGCCAGCGCCCCGCTGGAGGGGATCCCCCCGTGCCCGGCGATCGCGAAGGTCTCGCTGCCGATCGCCGCAAGCGTGATGCCCCCCATGCTGGACCGGGTGTCGACGATGCGGATCGGCGTGACCGACACGTAGGCTCCGCCCCTGGGGCCGACCGTGCCGGCGCCGGCGTACCAGCCGTCGACGTCAACGGCGACGTTGCTGGTGCCCACCGCGTTGTAGAGCGCCACCTGTCCGCCGCTGCCGATCTTGGCCACCACCCGGTTGGCGACGGTCGCGCCGGTGCGGAAGTTTACGTTCGACACCGTCGGCCGGGGCGCGCCGGCCGGGTAGACGGTGAGGTACCCGTTGGTGGTGGGAGCGATGGCGGTGACGTTGAGCACCACCGCGGTCGCGGTGGCGGGAACCCCGTCAGCGGCGGTCACCACCGTGAGCGACGCGGTGGCGCCCGGCCCCACCGGCGAACCGGCGTCTGGTTGGCCGCTGCCCGGCCGGGTGTCGGCGATCCGAACCGGGGTGATCGGGGTGAAGAGGCCGTTCGGGCCCGTCATCTGGGTGGTGTAGTAGCCCTCGACGTCCATCACCACCTGCGCGCTCTGCGATGCGCTCTGGTTGTAGAGGTAGTCGCGGACCTGGACCGCGCCGCTGGCGGGGACGGGCACGGTGACGAGGTTAGCGACGGTGACGTTGGCAGTGAAGTTGAGGCTCGAGACAACCGGGAGCCCCGCCCCCGACGGAAACACCGAGAGGTAGCCGGCGCTGGTCGCCTGAGTGACGGTCATGTTGGCCACCACCGCGACCACGCCGGTGGCGGGCACGGATCCGTTGCCGGCCCCGGCGATGGGAACCGACTGCGTGGAGTCAGGCCCGAAGCGGCTGCCGCCGAGGTTGGAGCGGGTGTCGAGGATGCGAAACGGCGTGATCGGCACGTAGCGGCCCGCAGCCGCTCCCTGGCGGGGAAGGGTGCGGGCGGACACGGCCGTCATCGCGAGCGGCGCCAGCCCGAGCCCCAGCGCGAGGAGTCCCAGGCACGCGATCAGCGTGCCGGCCCGCAGCCATGAGCGAGGCGGTGGCGGGGTGCCCTCGAACCTGCGGGTCCGAGGCTCCCGCGTCATCGCGCTCGGGCCCGGTGGAGTCGCATGGTGACGGCGGACGGGTCCACGACGGTTTCGTGTCTTCAACATCACGGGGCACCTCCTCTGGTGCGAGTGCGCAGTCGCTGCGCCAATCCGCTTCCCGCGCTGTGCACGATTCGGATCGATGCCGCGGGCAACGTCGGTGGTGAGCGCGATCATCGACGGGTCTCACCCCAGTATGCACGAACCGATTCGATGTGGCTGGCGGTGCGGTGGACGCCAGGCGCGCGCGAGCGGGACGGCCTCTCCATCGCCATGCCCCGCGAGCTACCGGGATGGGACCAGGGTCGGGCAATCGATCGCGGCCGTGCGCGGCTGGCCCCCGATGATGACCGTCAGCCGGTCGATCGCGGTGGTCGCCGATGCCCGCCGCTCCGGCGCGATCCGCGACAGCATGCCGGACAGGGCGTCGATCTGGCTCCGCCGGTGGTGGTCCGCCAGCTCCGTACCGGCGCGCGTCAGCACCAGGCGGACGACGCGCCGATCCGACGCGTCGGCCCGTCGGTCGACGAGGCCGTTCCGGACCAGACGGTCGGCCAGGTGGGTGCTCGCGGAGCCGCCGATGCCGCACGCCTGGGCGAAGGCCCGCATGGTCAGCCCGTCGTTCCGAAGGCAGTGAAGGGCGCGGAGCTGTCGCGCGGTCAGACCTCCCCGCCGGGGGTCGGTACGGACACCGACCCCGGACCCGGCCAGCCGGGCGAGGGCGCTCCACAGCTCAGGGAGGCGCGCGGCGTCAGCGGGGTCGCCCCACGCGCCGGCGGCGATCTCCATCGGAACGGACTGGGCCATCTGACCTCCGTGGCGGCAGGCGCGGCACCGCCCGGCCCGTCATCGGGGCCGCCCCGTTGCCCGGAGTCGGCCATGCCAGTAGACTGGCGCCCAGCCGTGGCGGCGTCGGTCCGGTGGCGGACTGACCACGGGGGTGGTTCGGCGAGCTCCGTGGCCAAGCGGGACCGGGGGGTATGGATGGGCGCGGTGGCGTCGGAGGGGCTGGTGGTTTCGAACCGGCTCCTGATGGGCCTGCCGGCGGCCGACCGGACCCGCCTCCTAGAGCGGCTGGCGCCAGCCTTCCTGCGGGTCAAGGACGTCCTCTTCGAGCCCGGGCAGGAGGTGGACGCGGTCTACTTCCCCCTGGATGGCGTCATCTCGCTGGTCACCCCGCTCGAAGACGGCCAGATCGTCGAGGTGGCGACGGTCGGCAACGAGGGCGTGGTCGGCGTCCCCCTCGTCCTGGGCGGAAGCCTGGCCGTCCGGGCGATCTCCCAGGTCGCCGGGCGCACCCTCTCGCTCCCGACCGGGGTCTTCCTGCAGGAGCTGGCCACCTGCCGCGCGTTCGCCGAGGTGGTGCAGAGCTACGTGCAGGCGCTGTTCGGTCAGATCGCCCAGGCCGCTGCCTGCAACCGCCTCCATTCGAACGAGGAGCGGCTCAGCCGGTGGCTGCTGATGAGCCACGACCGGGTCGGGTCCGACACCTTCCTCATCACCCAGGAATTCCTGGCCCAGATGCTCGGCTCCCGCCGCGCGACGGTCACGCTCTCGGCCGGGATCCTCCAGCGGGCCGGGCTGATCCGCTACCACCGCGGCCACGTCGAGATCCTCGACCGGCGCGGGCTGGAGGGGGTCTCGTGCGAGTGCTACCAGGTCATCCGCGCCGAGCTCGACCGGGTCGCCCCCCCCCTGCCCCACCGCGGTCTGGCCGGCGCCGCCGGCCGGGCCAACGGCCGGGGCGCGGAGTAGCCGAGCCGGCGAGCGGCCGGGAGGTCGCCCGCCGGGGCCGCGGCTGGACAGTCCCCGCCGGCTGTGACAGGCTGGGGAGCGATCCCGGAGGGTGAGCGATGGTGGAGGCCGCGGCCGGCGACGCGATCGACCTGGCCCAGGTGCGGGCCCATGCCGACCGGGTGCTCGGGGAGGTGGAGCGCGCGGTGGTGGGCAAGCGCGCGGTGCTGGAGCTGGTCCTGATCGGG
>DAHUZL010000196.1 GCA_027306655.1 Candidatus Dormiibacterota bacterium | reverse complement strand
GGGCGGCGCGCCGGGCGGCGGCCGGGCTCCGCCCGGTCGGGGTCGCGCTGCCGCGGGGCCCCCGCCTCACCACCGCCGCCGGCCACCCCCGCCAGGCGTTCCGCCGCGACGTCTGCGCGCGCACGTATCGGCGCGAGCGCGCCTGCGGGGCGGCCGTCGCCGCCGCCGCCACCCAGGCCCGCGCGGCCCGGGCGCGGCAGGTGGCGACCACGCTGGTCGCCACCCACGGCGCGTCGCTGGTGGTCGAGGCCACCGATGTCCGGGTGTGGGCACGGCGGTGGGGCCGGGGCGTCGCCGCCTTCACCCCCGGCCGACTGGTCCGGGCGCTCGCGGCCGAGGCGGCGGCGGTGGCCCGGGGCGGGTCGGCAACCGGCCTGCGCCGGGCCGCCACCCGGCCGACCGCCTGCTCCCAGCACTGCCTCTGCGGCGCGCGGGTCCCCAAGACCCTCGCCGCCCGCGTCCATCGCTGTCCAGCCTGCGGGCTCACCGGCCGTCGGGACACCGTCGCGGCCGCGGTGGCGGCGTTCATCACCTTCACCGACCCTGCCGATCCGGGCACCGCCCGGGTCGACGTCGAGACGGCCAGGGAGGCCCTGGCCCAGAACCGCGGGTGGCAAGCCACCCCGCCCGAGTCAACGGCCACGCCCTGGCGCCCTCCCCACGGGCGGCGCCCCGGGCCGGCCGAGGCCAGCGCCGCCGCGGCGCCGGGCTGCTCGGCGAAGTGCCGGGTCGCCCCCCCGACCATCCCGGATGAGCCGCCGCGCGGCGACCACGCCGGGGCATCGGGCGGGGCTGCCGGCCCTCTCCTCGTCTTGTCCACGCGACAAGACTTCTGCAGAGGTGCTTAGAATCGAAACGAGTGGTCGCGGCCTGTCCGCGCGCGCCGTCCACCGGCCCCGACCCACCCGACTGCGGACGCCCCCCAGGAGGCCCCGTGCCGATCCGAACGCTCCCCATCGCCCTCCCCGCCATGGGAGAGTCGGTGACGGAGGGGACGGTGGGGGCCTGGCGCAAGCGGGTCGGCGAGGCGGTGGCCGTCGGCGAGACCCTGGTCGAGATCCAAACCGACAAGATCGACGCCGAGATCCCGGCCCCGCAGGATGGCCGTCTCTCTCGGATCCTGGTGGATGAGGGCGCCACGGTGGCGGTCGGCGACCCCATCGCCGAGATGGAGATCGGGTCGGAGGCGGACGCGGCCCCGGCCCCGGTGCGTGTCGCGTCCGGGGGACCGGCCGCGGAGCCTGCGGAGAGGCCGTCGGCCCCGATCACCCCGCCCCCGCCCCGCGTGACGGGCGGCCCCCCGGGGCCGCCGGCTCCCTCTCCCGAGGGTCCGGTGACCGTGGTGCTTCCCGCGATGGGAGAGTCGGTCACCGAGGGCACCGTCGGCCGCTGGCGGCGCCAGGTCGGCGAGACGATCGCCGCCGGCGACACCCTGGTGGAGATCCAGACCGACAAGGTGGACGCCGAGGTCCCCGCGCTCGTGAGCGGGCGGGTGGCGCGGCTGCTGGTCGCCGAGGGATCGACCGTGCCGGTGGGGACCCCGATCGCGGAGCTCGTAGTCGAGGCCGTGCCGGCGGAGGTGGAGGGTGTCCCCACCCGTCCGGCGGCTCCTCCCCCACCCGGGCCCGGGGAGCCGCCTCATAGGCCCGGTCCGGCCGCGGCCGCAGGTGCCAACGGACCCACCCCGGCGGGGGCGAGCGCGGTCGAGGCCTCCCCGATCACCCGCCGGCTCGCCGAGCGACTGGGCGTCGACCTGGCCGCCGTGCGCGGCAGCGGCCGGGGCGGCGCCATCCGGCGGCGCGACCTCGCGGCGGTCCCACCCGACGCCGACGCGGCCGGCGCGCCCGCCCCGCCGTCGCCGGCAGCGACTCCGACCGGCGCCACCGCCCCGATCAAGGGCCCGCAGCTGGCGCTGGTGCATGCGATGGAGGCGAGCCTCGGCATTCCCACCGCGACCAGCTTCCGGACGTTTGACGTCGAGGTGCTCGACCGTCGGCGGCGCCAGCTCAACGCGGCGCTCCAGCACGCGGGGCGGGTCACGGTCAAGGTCTCCTTCACCCACCTCATCGCCTTCGCCGTCACCCGGGCCGCGCACGAGCGGCCGAACCTCTCGGCCAGCTTTGCCGGAGAGGGGGGGCAGCCGGCCCGACGGGTGCGGGACACGGTGGCGCTCGGGCTCGCGGTCGACGTCGAGCGCCGGGATGGCAGTCGGTTTCTCGTCGTCCCGGTGCTGCGCGACGCTCACCGCCTGGACTTCGCCGCCTTCCGAGACCGCTACGAGGACGTGGTGAGCCGGGCCCGGGCCGGCACGCTCAGCGCCGACGACCTCCAGGGGGCGACGCTCACGCTCACCAACCCGGGTGGCATCGGCACGGTGGCCTCGGTGCCGCGTCTGATGGCGGGGCAATCCGCGATCGTCGCCGTCGGCGCGGTCGGCTATCCGCCGGGACTGGGCCATCTCGACGACACTGAGGTGGCCGGCCTCGACGTCCACCGAGTCATGACCGTCAGCAACACCTACGACCATCGCATCGTCCAGGGCGCGGAGTCCGGCGAGTTCCTGCGACGGGTGGAGCAGCTCCTGGCCGGGGCCGACACCTTCTACGAGGGCATCTTCTCGGCCTTCAACCTGCCCGCGCCGCCGCTCGAGGCCGGCGCCCCGGCGCGGCCCCGCCAACCGGCGCCGGCGAGCGAGCCAGGCCGTGCCGGGGCTGCCGGCGAGGAGCTGATGTACGCGGTCGCGGCCGGGATGTCGCTGGTGAAGGCGTTCCGCACCCACGGCCACCTCGCCGCCCACCTCGACCCGCTCGGACGTGAACCGCCCGGGGATCCCGCCATGGACCCGGAGACGGTCCGGCTCACCCCCGAGCTGATGGCGGCAGTGCCGGCCTGGATGATGCGGGTCGAGGTGCCGGGGACCACCCTGGCGGACGCCCTCCCTCAGCTGCGCGCGACCTACTGCGGCACGATCGCCTACGAGATCGAGCACATCTCCAGCCACGAGCAGAGGGTGTGGTTGCGCAAGCAGATCGAGTCGGGGGTGCATCGCCAGCCGCTCGCACCCGACCGCCAGCTCCGGCTCTTCGACCGGCTCGCCGCTGTCGACGCCTTCGAGCGCTTCCTCCGCCGGACCTATCTCGGGCATCACACCTTCTCCATCGAGGGCCTCGACGCGTTGATCCCGATGCTGGACGAAGCCATCGAGCTGCTCGCCCGCGACGGCGCCAGCGAGGTGATCATGGGGATGGCGCACCGCGGCCGGCTCAACGTGCTCGCGCACGTGGTGGGCCGTCCCTACGCGTCGATGCTGGCGGAGTTCGAGAGCGGTCACATCGAGGGCGGCGCCACCGCCGGCGACGTCAAGTACCACTACGGAGCGGAGGGCACCTATCTCACCAGCAGCGGGCGCCCGGTCACGGTGGCGGTGAGCCACAATCCCAGCCACCTGGAGGTGGTGGACGCGGTGGTGGAGGGACGCACGCGCGCCAAGCAGACGCGCCGGCGCGCCCATGAGGTGCACCAGGACACCCGGATCGTGGTGCCGCTGCTGATCCACGGGGACGCCGCCTTCACCGGCCAGGGGGTGGTCAGCGAGACCCTCAACCTCCAGGCCCTGGCCGGCTACTCCACCGGTGGCACCGTCCACATCATCGGCGACAACCAGATCGGCTTCACCACGGATCCCGACGAGGGCCGCTCCACCCGCCATGCCGGCGATATCGCCAAGGGTTACGACCTCCCGATCATCCACGTCAACGCCGACGATGTCGAGGCGTGCCTGGTGGCGGTGCGGCTGGCGGTGGCCTTCCGCACCACCTTCGGCCGCGACAGCCTGATCGACCTGATCGGCTACCGCCGCTTCGGCCACAACGAGGGGGACGAACCCGCCTACACCCAGCCGCGGATGATGGAGCGCATCCGGGAGCACCCCCCGGTGGTGCGCCTCTATGGCGACACCCTGGTGGAGCGACGCCTGCTCACCGAGGCGGAGGTTGCCGCTCGCACCACCGCGGCCTACGAACGGATGGCCCGTGTCCACGCCGAGGTGACGCGCCAGCCCGACGCCCTGAGCGAGCCGGAGCGGGGGCGCCGGCTCGATCCCGCCGGTGACCACGAGCTCGACACCGCGGTCCCGGCGGCGACCCTGCGGGTCCTCGACGAGCAGCTGGTGCGCGTGCCCGACGGCTTCACCGTCCATCCCAAGCTGCGGCGGTTCTTCGACCAGCGTCCGGCGGCGTTCCAGCCCGAGGGCCGGTTGCTCTGGGCCCAGGCGGAGGCGCTGGCCTGGGCCTCCCTCCTGATCGACGGGGTGCCGATCCGTCTCACCGGCCAGGACACCGAGCGGGGGACGTTCAGCCAGCGGCACCTCGTGCTCCACGACGTCGCCTCGGGGGCCCGCTGGGTGCCGATCCAGCACCTGGTCCAAGCCAAGGCGCCGTTCGAGCTCTGCAACAGCCCCCTCTCCGAGGTCGCCGCCCTCGGCTTCGAATACGGCTACGCCGTCACCGCACCCAATGCGCTCGTGATCTGGGAGGCGCAGTACGGCGACTTCTACAACAACGCGCAGGTGATCGTGGACCAGTTCGTGGTCGCCGGGCAGGCCAAGTGGGGCCAGGACTCGCGGTTGATGCTGCTCCTGCCGCACGGGTACGAGGGCGGCGGGCCGGAGCACTCGAGCGGCCGGATCGAGCGCTTTCTGCAGCTCGCCGCCGAGGGCAACATCCGGGTCGCGGTCCCCTCCACCGCCGCCCAGTACTTCCACCTGCTCCGGATGCAGGCGCTCACGACGAGGCGCCGGCCGCTGATCTGCTTCAGCCCCAAGAGCGGGCTGCGCCTGGCCGCCGCCCAGTCCCAGGTCGGCGACTGCAGCGAGGGGCGCTTCCGGCCGGTCCTCGACGACGACCTGCCCGCCGAGCGGCGCCCGGAGGTGCGCCGGCTGATCCTCAGCACGGGCAAGATCCACTACGAGTTGCAGGAGCGCGCCGGCCCTCACCACGACGGCGGCCTCCCGGTGGCGCTCGCGCGCCTGGAGCTGCTGTATCCCTTCCCGGCGGAGGCTCTGCGGACGCTGCTCGCCGCCTACCCGAAGGTCGAGGAGGTCGCCTGGGTGCAGGAGGAGCCGCGCAACATGGGGGCGCAGGCCTTCGTGGCCGAGCGTCTGGGGGAGCTCCTCCCGGCCGGCGTTCGCCTCCTCTACGTCGGGCGTCCCGAGAGCGCCAGCCCGGCGGAGGGGTCATCGAGCGCGCACCGGTCGGAGCAGGCGCGGATCCTGGCCCAGGCGCTGGACGTCACGGACGACGCCCCGTGACCGCCACCGGCGAGGCGGTCGGCCCCGGACCCCGGATCCTGGTCCGGGCCCCCGACCCGGCGGCGCTGGCGGCCTGGCGGGCCTATGGGTGGCGGGCCGCCCCCGACCCCGCCGCCATCGTCGGGGACCACGAGGCGCTGGTCCGGGTGCTGGAGGAGGCCGGCGCCACGGTCGCGGTGGGGCGGACGCCGGTGCCGGGGGATCCCGATGCCGTGTACGTCCGCGACCCGGTGCTGCTCACCCGAGCGGGGGTGATCCTGCTGCGGCCCGGCAAGCCCGGGCGGCGGGGCGAGCCCCTGGCGGTCGCCACCGACCTGGCGACGCTCGGGATCCCGGTCGTCGCCTCCATGCCGGAGCCGGCCAGCGCGGAGGGCGGAGACATGTTCTTCCTCGACGCCGCCACCCTCCTCATCGGCCGCAGCTACCGGACCAATGATGAGGGGATCGCCTTCCTCGCCGACCATCTCCCTGGGGTCGAGGTCCTCGCCTTCGATCTGCCCCACCTGGGGGGAGCGGACGAGGTGCTCCACCTGATGTCGCTGATCAGCCCGCTCGGTCCCGGGCTGGCGGTGGTCCATGCCCCGCTGATGCCGGCCCGCTGCATGCGGCTCCTCTCGGGGCGGGGGGTCGAGCTGGTCGAGGTCCCCGCGGACGAGTTCGCGACGATGGGCCCGAACGTCCTCGGCGTTGCGCCCGGTGTCGCCGTGGCCCGGGAGGGGAGCCCCACCACCCGCCGTCGGCTGGAGCGGGCCGGGGTCGACGTCCGCACCTACCGGGGCGACGACCTGAGCGGCAAGGGCGACGGCGGCCCGACCTGCCTCACCCTCCCGCTCGACGCCGTGGCGTAGGCGGCGGCGCCCCCGCCGCCGCCTACGCCACCCTCATTCCGCCTGGCCGGTGAGGGCGCGGCGCGGGTTGAGCTCCACCAGCTGGCGGCAGTCGGCGTCGCTGAGGCCGGCGGCCCGAAGCCGGGGCAGGAATTGGGTCGCGATGAAGGCGTACCCGCCCGACCCGCTGGCGGCGAGGTCGCTGGTCAGGCAGACGTCGTGGGAGAGGAGGACCTGAGGGAGGAAGCCGGCCTCGGCGAGGGCCAGCACGGCCCGCACCCGGCGCTCGATCTCGTAGGCGACGGTCCCGTTGATGGTGTCGAACTGGACGTAGGCGCCGCGGCGGGCCACCGCGAGGTGGTAGGCGGGATCGCGGACCAAATCGCAGTGGCCGACCACCACCCGCCTCGGCGACACTCCCTCGGCCGCGAACAGGTCGAGCTGGGCCAGCCCCACCGGCCAGCGGGCGGCGTGGGTGGTGAGGGTGAGGCCGGTCGCCACCTGGGCCCGGGCGGCGGCGCGGAGGGTGCGCTCCTCGACCGCGGAGATGTGCGGGCCGTTGCAGCCCACCTCGCCGATGATGCCGGGACGGATGCCGGTGGCGCCCACCCCGTGGTCGATCTCCGCCACGATCGCGGCCGCGAGCTGGTCCACGTCGTGGCGGTCGACGTGGTGGGCGTCGATGTAGGGGTCGCGGTAGTGGCCGCACCCCATCACGATGTGGAGGCCGCTGCGCCGGCTGATCGCGACCAGGCGCTCCGGCGCGCGCCCCAGGTCCTGGGTCGTGCAGTCGACCAGGGTGCGCCCGCCGGCGTCGGCGAACCGCTCCACCTCGAGCGCCATCAGCTCGCCATCGTCGAGCAGTCCCTCCCCGCGGTACTCGCGCAGGAGATTGATGAACACGTGCTCGTGGGGCAGGATCATCCCCAGCTCCGAGGCCGGCACCGGCCCGCACACGGTTTCCACCGCCGTGGCCGGGGCCACCGCCTGGGCGGTCGGGTGATCAGCGGCCACGGGGATAGCGGACCTTCTGGGTGATCGCCTGGGTGCGGAGGAAGAAGCCGAGGTAGTCGGGTCCGCCCACCTTGGGACCGGTGCCCGACAGCTTGTGGCCGCCGAAGGGGTGGACCCCGGCCATCGCCCCGGTGGAGCTGCGGTTGAGGTACAGGTTGCCCACCTCGAGATGGGCGCGGGCGAAGGCGAGCTCGGTCGGATCGCGGCTGAAGACCGCGCCGGTGAGGGCGTAGGCCACCCGGTTGGCAGCCGCCACCGCCTCCGCGATGTCGGCGACCCGGTGCACGGTGAGGAAGGGCCCGAACACCTCCTCCTGAGCGATCGCCGCGTCGATCGGGACCTGGTCCACCACCGTGGGGGTGACGACGTAGCCGGGCTCGCACGCGCTCCCGGAGCGCAGCAGGGTCCCACAGGCCCCCGCCCGGTCGACGTAGCCGAGCACCTTCTTGCGCGCCGCGGCGCTGATCAGGGGGCCGAAGGCGCAGTTGGCGGTGGCTGGCCCGCAGTCGGCGGCGAACCGGTCGATGGCGGGCAGGAGCGCGGCCAGGAACCGCTCGTGCACGTCGGCGGTGCAGATGAGCCGGGAGGTGGCCGAGCACTTCTGCCCCTGGTAGCCCAGCACCGACTGGGTGACCTCGCCGACTGCCCACTCCAGGTCGCACGACCCGGTGACGATGGTGGCGTTCTTGCCCCCCATCTCGGTCATCACCCGCTTCAGCTGGGGCTGGCCCGGGACCAGGCCGCTGGCGGCGCGGTGGATGGCGGTGCCCACCGCCTGCGAGCCGACGAAGGCGACGAACTGCACGTCGGGGTGGCGCACCAGGGCGTCGCCGACCTCGGCCCCGCTCCCCGGCACCAGCGTCACCACCCCCTCCGGCAGCCCGGCCTCCTCCAGCACCCGCACCAGCTCCAGCGCGATCACGGTGGCGGCCTCGGCCGGTTTCAGGATCACCGTGTTGCCGGCGGCGATCGCCGCCACCGCCATCCCCATCGGCAGGGTGGTGGGAAAGTTCCACGGCGAGATGACGACCCCGACGCCGAGCGCCAGGTAGCGGTAGTCGTTGATCTCGCTGGCGAGCGGCTGGATCTCGCGACGGTCCCAGGCGAGCAGCTGGCGCGCGTTCCACTCGAAGTGGTCGATCGCCTCCGCCACCTCGCCGTCGCCCTGGCTGAAGTTCTTGGCGACCTCGAAGGCCAGCCACGCCAGCATCTCGCGGCGCCGCTGGCGGAGGATGTCGCCTGCCCGCAGCAAGAGCGCCGCCCGCTCCCAGCGCGGGACCCGCGACCACGACGGGAACGCCGCCCGGGCCGCTGCCACCGCGCGGACCGCGTCCTCGGCGGTGGCGAGGGGCAGCTCGCCGACCACCAGGTCGGGCTCGGCCGGGCTGCGGGAGACGAGCGTGGCCGGGCCCGCCAGCGGACGCCCGCCCACCAGCACCGCGTGCCGCCGCCCCAGCCGAGCCCGGACCGTCGCCACCGCCCGCTCCATCCGCTCCCGCTCGTCCGGCGCGGCGTGATCGAGGAGCGGCTCATTGGTGAACGGTGGCAGTGACATGCGGCTCCCTCCTCGGGCGCAGCGGCTCGGCGACACGCCCAGCCGGGGCCGGCTCCGGGCCGAGGGTCGGGGGCCCGTCGCGGCGGCGCCGTCCCTTGACAATCCCGGGGTCAGGATACAGACTCCGCGCCAGATTGCCCCCGCGGTGGGGATGGCGGTGCGACGGGAGGGTGGGGGATGGGCGCTCAGCTGACGCGGACAGCGAGCTGGCGCGCCCGGGGCCTCGGTCTGCCGCTGGCGACGGTGATCGGCGTCGTCGGCTGCGGGGCCGCGCTTCCGGCGGCCCGGACCGCACCCGCCGCCCGCGGGGGCACCGTCACCTGGGCGCAGCCCGCCGGGGCCACCCCCAACTACATCTTCCCCATGCTCCCCGGGGCCGACTACAGCATCCAGAACCTCTACGACCTGAACCCGCTGATGTACCGCCCGCTCTACTGGTACGACCGTGGCGGTCAGATCGCCTACAACTCCAAGCTGAGCCTGGCCGACCCGCCCGTCTTCTCGGCGTCCGGCGGGCGCACCGTGGTGACGATCCGGCTCAAGCCCGCGCGCTGGTCCGATGGTCGCCCGGTCACCACCCGGGACGTGCGCTTCTGGCTCGACCTGCTGATCGCCAACGCCGCCAACTGGGGCGCCTTCGTCCCGGGCGAGTTCCCCAGCGACCTCGTCGCCGAGCGCTACTCATCGCCCACCACCTTCAGCCTCACCTTCAACCGCGTCTACAACCACTACTGGATCCTGGACAGCCAGCTCTTCGGCCTCTACCCGATCCCGCAACACGCGTGGGACCGCACCTCGCTGCACGGGTCGGTGGGCAACTACGACGAGACCCATAGTGGTGCCCAGGCGGTCTACCGATTCCTCAACACCCAGTCGACCTCGCTCGCGACCTGGGCCACCAACCCCCTCTGGCGGGTGGTGGACGGTCCCTGGAGGCTGGCGCAGTTCGATGCCACCACCGGCTACACGGCCTTCATCCCCAACCCGCGCTACTCGGGCCCGGTGAAGCCCTCCTTCTCGCGCTTCGTCGAGCTCCCGTTCACCAGCGACACGGCTGAGTTCAACGCGCTGCGGGCGGGGGCGGTTGACTACGGCTACATCCCGATCCAGGACGTGAGCCAGACCGCCTTCATCCGCAGCCACGGGTACCGGATCGCCCCGTGGATCACCTGGACCATCGGCTACGCGCCGGTCAACTTCACCAACGTCACGGTGGCGCCCGTCCTCTCCCAGCTCTACGTCCGCCAGGCGATGCAGCACCTGGTCGACCAGCCCGCCTACATCCGCGACATCTTCAAGGGCCTGGCGACCCCGACCTACGGACCGGTGCCGGCGGGGCTGCCGAGCCCGTTCCTCAGCGCCGGTGACCGCCACAATGCCTACCCCTACGATCCCGCCGCCGCGGTGCGCCTGCTCCGAAGCCATGGCTGGACCGTGCGACCGGACGGCAGCTCGACCTGTGCCCATCCCGGGGTCGGCGCCGGCCGCTGCGGGGCCGGCATCGCCGGGGGGACGCCGCTCAGCTTCTCGATGCTCTACGACAGCGGCTACCTGGCCCTGGCGCAGATGATGCAGGCGCTCAAGTCCTCGTTCTCGCGGGCCGGGATCACCCTCTCGCTCACCACCGCGCCCTTCAACACCGTGATCGCGACGGTCGATCCCTGCGACAAGCAGACCGGGGTCGGGTGCCATTGGGACATCGGCGACTGGCAGGACCCGATCGGCTGGTCGTACGACCCGTACCCCAGCGGCGACGAGCTCTTCATGCCCGGCGCGTTCGACAACTCCGGCAACTACAGCAACCAGGTCACCACCGCCGACGTGCTGGCGACCGACCGCCGCCCCGGGCTCCAGCCGATGTACGGGTACGAGAACTACCTCGCCACCCAGGCCCCGGTCCTCTGGCTCCCCGACCCCGACTACCAGGTGAGCGCGATCCGGACCTCGCTCTCGGGTGTCCTCCCGCAGGCGCCCAACCTGTACATCACCCCCGAGAACTGGCGACACACGTGATCGGCGGCCGGCCCCCGCTTCGGACCCCCATCGGGACGCTTCCTCCCGGTCCCCACGATGCGATCACGGACGTCCCCGGGGTGCAGGTCGGCCACGCGACCCTGATCGAGGGCGCCGGGGCGCTGCGGGTGGGGGAGGGGCCGATCCGCACCGGGGTGACCGTGATCCTGCCCCGCGCCGAGCCGGCCTTCACCCGCCCCCTCTTCGCCGGGTGCCACCGCCTCAACGGCAATGGCGAGCTGACCGGGCTGGAGTGGGTGCGCGAGTCGGGCCTCCTCACCACCCCGATCGCTCTGACCAACACCCTCAGCGTCGGGACCGTCCGCGACGCCCTGATCGGGTGGGAGGTGCGGCGGCGGCCCGGGGAGCCGGTCCGGTGGTCGCTGCCGGTGGTGGGGGAGACGTGGGACGGCGTGCTCAACGACATCGCCGGGCAGCACATCCGACCCGAGCACGTGACCGCCGCCCTGGAGTCGGCCCGCGGCGGGCCGGTGGCGCAGGGGTCGGTGGGCGGCGGCACCGGCATGATCTGCCATGGGTTCAAGGGCGGGATCGGCTCGGCGTCCCGCTGTGTTGACGCCGCCGGCACGCGGATCACGGTCGGGGTGCTGGTGCAGGCCAACCACGGTCGGCGGGCGCGCCTCACCATCGGCGGCCGAGCGATCGGCGCGCGGCTGTCCGAGCGGGTGGTGCCGCTCCCGCGCGATCCCGATGAGCGACCGCAGGGGTCGGGCTCGATCATCTGCGTGGTGGCGACCGATGCGCCGCTGGTGCCGGAGCAGTGCCGACGGCTCGCCCAGCGGGCGGCGCTCGGGATCGGCCGCACCGGGGGTTTGGGCGAACACTCCAGCGGCGACATGGTGCTCTGCTTCGCGACCGGAAACCCTGACCTGCCCGAGGACCCCGACCCCGGACCCGACCGGGTGGCATGGCCGGTGCGCATGCTCGACACCCGCCACATCGACCGGCTCTTCGCCGCGGTGGTGGAGGCCACCGAGGCGGCGATCGTCGCCGCCCTCCTCGCCGCCGAGACGATGACCGGTCGTGACGGGATCACTGCTCACGCCCTTCCCGCCGATCTCGTCGCCGAGGCGCTGGCCTCTGACTGACGACCGCCGCGGCCCGGTCGTCTCACCACCGTGCGCCGCCGCCCGGCCGATCCGGGCGGCGGCGTCGCGCCCTACTTGGTGTAGTACCAGTCCTGCGGATAGAGGTCGAGGTAGGGATCCTGGGGAGCGGTGCCCTGGAGGTTGCTGCGCACCGCCGAGACCCGGTAGACCGGCATCGGCAGGAAGATCATCGGCTGCTCCTTGGCGATGTAGTTCTCGAAGGCGGCCAGGGCCGACGGGCTGGGGCTGTCGTGGACGGCATTGATGAGGTTCTGGGTCTCGGCGTTGCACCACCACATGTTGGCGTGGCACCCGAAGGGCCCGCTGAACCCGCCCAGGAAGCCGGGCCAGCCCAGCGGCCAGAACTCCATGAAGTACAGCATCTGCCAGCTGCAGGTCTTGATCGGCCAGGCGCAGTCCGAGGTCTGCGACTGGATCTCGGAGGCTGGCACGCTCTTGATGAGGAGCTGGACTCCGGCCAGGCCGAAGTCCGACTTCAGGAGCTGGGTGACCCCCGAGTTGAGGGCCGTCGACTCATTGGTGACGAAGGTGAGCTGCAGCGGCATGCCCTTGCGCACCCCCGCTCCGCAGGCGCTGGCCGACACGCCCGGACGGGCGCAGGTGGTGGTCCCGTTGGGCACCACCTTCCAGCCGTGCGCCGCCAGCAGGGATCGGGCCGCCCTGACGCTGAACGGGTAGGGGTCGTGGCGGGCGTAGGGGGTGACCTCGGGATTGGTGCCGCCCGGGTTGGGGATGGGACCGGCGGAATAGCTGCCGGTGCCGTGCTCGAACACGCGCTGGATCGCCCCCATGTCCACCAGGTGGGTCAGCGCCTGCCGGATGTAGAGCTGGCGCACGATCGGGAGGCCCGGGTTCTTGGGAGAGTAGTTGAGCAGGAGGCCGCCCATCGTGTCCTGAGCCCAGTACTCGATCTTGTAGCCCTTGCGCTTGAGCGCCGGGATCGTGCTGAGGTCATTGAGGGGGACATAGCCGTAGTCGAGCTGGCCCGCCTCAAGGGCGTTGAACTCGGCGGCGTCGCTGGTGAAGGGGACCTCGATGAACCGCCGGTAGCGGGGCTTGTCGGTCCCCGAGTAGTGGGGGTTGGGACGGAAGGCCACGTAGCCGGTGGACGGGCTGTAGGAGCTGATCTCCCAGGCACCGCTGACCACCTGCCAGAGCGGGTTGGTGGCGAACCCGGCGGGCTGCTTGGCCTGCCCGATCAGGTACGTGTAGACCTTGCGGGCCCCGCTGGGGGTCAGGTCGTAGTTCCCGATCGGGCCCGACCGGGACTCCTTGTCCCAGGCATGCTGGGGGATGGGGGTGATCTGGGTCAGCTCGTTGCCGAGCAGCCAGAGGCGGTTGTAGGTGCGGTTGAAGGTGACGACGA
Source organism: Candidatus Dormiibacterota bacterium (assembly GCA_027306655.1). Lineage (GTDB taxonomy): Bacteria > Chloroflexota > Dormibacteria > Aeolococcales > Bog-877 > DAHUZL01. Next base: position 4,217 of record DAHUZL010000196.1, on the reverse strand, counting down.
ACGTGCGCGCCGACGGGTAGGCGACGCTCTTCACGTTGTCCGGGAACTTGCCCGGAACGTACGGGGCCCAGTTGGCCTTCTCAGCCCTGACCAGGTTCATCCAGAACTCGACGTCGCGCGTCGTCAGCGGGCTCCCGTCGGCCCAGCTCCACGTCTTGAGCGTGATGGTGGCGACGGTGTCGCCAGCCGCGTTGGTGCTGAACACCGGGGCGGCCGCCAGCGAGTGCTGGGGGCTGAACGCCGCCCGCCCGTTCTGCCCCCACAGGTAGAGGGGCCGCCACATGATGGAGGTGAACCAGGGAACGAAGCCGACGTCCCAGTAGGTGCTGGAGTAGAGCGGGAAGAGGAAGGTCGGAGCCTCGCCCGGGTAGCCGGCGAAGGTCACCGTGCTGGTGCTGGCGGAGTGGGTGACGCGTGCCGCCGGGGTGGCGACCTGCCCGCAGGCGGCCAGCGCCAGGGCGGCCAGGGCGGCGCCGGCCACGAGCCGGCCGGTGCGGTGAAGAGCGTGCATGGGCAGGCGACCTCAAGGTGACGGAGTGTCCGGTGCGGGCCAGTCTGAGGGTGGCCCGGGGGCGTGTCAACCGCGGATCGGGGCCGACGGCCGCCCGGGTCCGTCTCGCCTCAGGTATGCCCGGGGGCGATGGCGTCGAGCTTGTAGCTCCCGACCGCCCAGTTGTTGGGGCCGCCGTGGAGGACGTCTGAGACCCAGACGAGGGCCCTGACGTCCGGGTGATGACGGATCGTCACCGCCACGAGGGGGCTGTGGCCCCACCCCCGGACCAGGTGATAGTCGCCCCAGGTGGCCGGGGCCAGCCAGAAGGCGAACGTGGGCGTCCGCCCCCCGCACTGCGCCGAGCCGAACAGCGTGATCCTGGTGGACCCGGCCGTCTTCCCGTCCACCCGCAGGCCGACGCCGGCGATCCCGCAGATGTTCTGCATCGGCTGGCCCTGCCCGGAGGCGCCCACGGTCCCGGCCGAGACCGCCGCGGCGCCCACCGCCATCACCGCCGCCAGGGCCGATCGCCGCAGCGCTCGCCCGTGAGACGATCGTGCTCGACTCGAAGCTGAGTCCCTGGTGCGATCGCTCGATCTCGGTGGGGGAGCGGTGGTGGTGGACCGCCGGTCGGCACCAGCTGATGTGGAAAGATTGGGTGCATGCGCAGCGTCGGCGAGGACCTTGGCAACTCGGGGGAGGGGGCGTCGGCGACGCCGGCCGCGGGGGTTGGCGCCCAGCTGGTCGAGGCCCTCCGGTGGGTGCATGCCGCGATCCGCCACGATGTCGGCGCGTGCCAGGCGCTGGCGGAGGCGGTCGCCGCTGGTGCCCCGGCCGCACACGTGCGGGGGCAGCTGGCCGACCTCAGGACCACGGGCGTGCTCTGGACGCTGCGAGTCAGGTGCCTGCATGCCTGCCGGTTCGTTCATGCGCACCACGGCCACGAGGACCACCTCCTGTTTCCGGCGCTGCGTCGCTCCAATCCCGCGCTGACGGAGGCGGTGGATCGGCTCGAGGCCGACCATCGCACCGTCTCCCGGCTGCTCGATGAGACGGAGTCAGCCGCCGCCGCGCTGGCCGACGTCGGGGATGTGCCGGGGCGCCGCCGGCTCGTCGATGCGCTGCGGTCCCTCACCGCCACCCTGCTGGTCCACCTTGACCTTGAGGAGGACCTGGTCACCCCGACGCTCCTTCTCTGGACGGCGTGGCCGTGACCGGTCCGCGGCCAGGGGCCGCCGGGGCGAGCCGGTGAGGGCGGAGCCGGCGGCGGTCCTCGCCCGCCTGCCGCTTCGCGGCGGCGGGGGCGAACCGGTTGATCTGCGTCGGACCCTGCTCTCCCACGGCGTCGCCGCCCTCCCGCCCAATCGGGTTGATGAGGCTCGCAGCATCCTCGAGACCACGGTTCTGACGGGTGGCGGGCGTGCGCGCTCGATCCGGCTCTCCGCCGCTGGGTCGGACCGAGTCCGGCTGGAGGCGCTCGGCGGCGGGGTCGCCGCCGACGAGGCCCGTGACCTGGCGGCGATCGCGCGGCACCTGCTCGGGCTCGATGTGGACCTCTCGTCGTTCTACGCTGCCGCCGCGACGGACCCCGGGCTGGCCTGGGTGACCTCCGGCGCCGGGCGGATGATCAGAAGTCCGACCGTGTTCGAGGACGTGGTCAAGACCGTCTGCACCACCAACTGCTCCTGGTCTGCGACCGAGCGCATGGTCGGCGCGCTCGTCACCCACCTCGGCGAGGCGAGCGCGGCGGGCCAGCGCGCCTTCCCGACCCCGTCGGCGCTGGCCGGCGCGCCCGAGGCCGTCCTCCGCGATGTCGCGCGCTGCGGCTACCGCGCTGCCTATGTCCGAGCGCTCGCCGCCACGGCGGCCGACGACGGTGGGCTCGGCCTGGAGGCCCTGCGCGACCCCGCCCTGCCCGACGACGAGGTCGAACGGCGCCTGCTCGCCCTCCCCGGCGTCGGTCCGTACGCCGCCGCCCACATCATGCTGACGGCACTGGGGCGTCACGGGCGCCTCATCCTCGACTCCTGGACCCGCCCCACCTACGCCAGACTTCACGGGCGCCGGATCTCGGACGAGGGCCTCCGGCGCCGCTTTCGCAAGTACGGTCGCTTCGCCGGCCTCGCCTTCTGGCTCACTCTGACGCAGGATTGGGTGGCGGGATGAGATCGGACGACACGGTCGGGACACCGCGCCGGTGGTCAGGGGGTGGCGGCGGGCGCGGGTTGGGGGGCGGTGCAGAAGGCGCAGCGCGTCGCCGCGGCCGGAATCGTGCTGAGACATTCCGGGCAGGGCTTGGTGGGAGCCGGCCCCATTCCGAATCGGGCCATGAGGTGGGTGAATGGGATCACGATGGCGAAGTACACGATCGCGGCGATGATCACGAACGAGATCAGGGCCGTGATGAAGAGCCCGTCCGGGAAGAGGACGCCCCGCACGTGGAACCCGCTGGCGGCGAAGTTGGCGTGACCGCCCGCGGCCAGTCCGATCGCCGGGGTGATGAACGCCTCCACGAAGGCCAGGACCATGGCCTCGAACGCCAGCGCCATGACCAGGCCGACGGCCATGGCCACGAGGTTTCCCTTGAGCAGGAAGTCTCGGAACCCCTTCACGGCACGCTCCCAACGCCGGCTCGCCTGCGTCGTGTGGGCCGCTCAAGCCCACGCCTCAACCGCGGCGAGCACCGCTGAGAGGATAGCGCCGGGGCGCCCCGTGGCGGCCCTGGCCACCTCGGCCCGGCCCACGCCGGCCCGGGCCACCTCGGCCCGGCCCACGCCGGCCGCAGACCCCCCGGGCTACGAGCCCGTCTTCGCCACGCTCTTGCGGATATTCTCCGCCACCTGCTCGACGCTGAGGTCATCTGGCTTTCCCACGGCGGTCAGGTCGCCCAGGGTGATGTCGGTCTTCCGATGACGCTCGTGGGGCGTGCCGCAGCCGCAATTCACGCACATGGGGTGCCTCCATATCGGGCGCGGTGGATGGCGGTCGCCGTCTTCCGGGAGATAACGGTCGATTGGGGCGGACCGTGTCGCCGAGGCATCAGGACGGCGGCATGCTGGGGGGGCGCGGTGCGGGGGGCGGCGGCCCCTCACTCGCCGCGGCCGCTCCCGCTCACGGCGCGGAGCAGCCCATCCTTGGACATCCGGGAGCGACCGGGCACCCGTAGCCGCTGCGCTTCGGCGCCGACCGGTGCCTTTGTACGTCCGCCGGCCCCGCGGTGCGAATGAAGCCTGCCTCGCCGCGACGACGAGAGGTCCTCCGTCGATGTCCGTCCGGCGCGCACCGCCTCTCCTGAACGAGCCCGCTCCTCGTTCACGGTTCGGGAGGCGATCTCGGTCGCCACGGGAGCGGGGCGGCCACGCGCCTCCAGTCCATCCCGGATGTGCTGACATTGGCGCTCGCGCTTCGGGCTCCACTTGGCTCGAGGCATTGCGTCCACCTCCATCGACGGGCTGGCTCGGACCGGGCGCTGTCCGCCGACCGGCGCGCTTTGGCCCCGGCCCTCCATAACGCCGTGCACCGATCTGGGGCGCGCTGCGGCTGGACAGTCCCCGCCGGCTGTGACAGGCTGGGGAGCGGTCCAGGAGGGTGAGCGATGGTGGAGGCCGCGGCCGGCGACGCGATCGACCTGGCCCAGGTGCGGGCCCATGCCGACCGGGTGCTCGGGGAGGTGGAGCGCGCGGTGGTGGGCAAGCGCGCGGTGCTGGAGCTGGTCCTGATCGGG
>DAHUZL010000182.1 GCA_027306655.1 Candidatus Dormiibacterota bacterium | reverse complement strand
CCGGAGCGGTCGCGCTTCGGGTTCTTCGTCCGACGCTGCTACAACGAAGGCCAGGGCAAGGTCGAGTTCGCGCGGCTCAACCAGGGACGCCACGACCTGCGCGACGAGTTTCGGTACTTCGGCCGCACGCTTCCCAGCGGTATCCGTCGCTACCTGGGGACGGCGCTGCGGAGCAGGGACTGGGACGCCGTCCGATGTGCGGGGGCCATCGTCGTGGGCATGGCGGCGGCCGGGACGGGAGTCACCGCCTCGCTGGCGACCGGGGCCCCGATCGGCCGCCGCCGACAGCGGCGGCCGATTCGTCCACGGCGGTCATGATCCGAGCGACAGCCCGGCGACGGCGCGAGCGCTGGCGGAGGAGCACCGTCGAGCGACGTCCCGTGATCGAGCTCCAGGCGGCACCCGGTGCGTCGGCGGTCGGCGAGCCCGCCCCGGCTCCCCGCCCGGACCCGGCTCGCCGGCTGGCCCTCGTCGCCTGCGGGATGGCGCTCGGCGTGCTCATCGTGGCGCTGGCGTATGCCGGCAACCGGGACCACCTCCGCGGGGCGGCGGAGGTCTACTGGGTCGGCCAGTGTGTCCTGTTCGGCGCGCCTGCGGCGCTGCTCCTCGGTCGTCGGGCCGTCTCCCGGGTCGAGGCGATCGGCATCGCCGTGGGGCTTCCGGCGGCCACGTACGTGATCAAGGAGTGCTACAGCCCGATCCAGTTCCGCTTCCTGGATGAGCTGGCGCATGTCCAGACGGCGCAGGCCATCCTCGCGACCCACCACCTGTTTCACCCCAACACCGCGCTCCCGGTCAGCCCGCAGTACCCGGGCCTGGAGATCGCGACCACGGCGCTGGCCGCGCTCTCCCACCTGTCCATCTACGCGGCCGGGACGGTGGTGGTCGGGGTCGCCCACATCCTGCTGGCCGCCGGCATGTACCTGCTGTTCCTGGAGGTCACCCGACGGCCCCGGATCGCCTGCCTGGCCGTCGTGATCTATGCCACCGGCCCGCACTACGCGTTCTTCGACTCGTACTTCATCTATGAGTCGATCGCGCTGCCGTTCATGGTCGCCTGCCTCCTGGCCGTCCTCCGGGCTCGACGGGAGCCGCGACTCGGGATCGCCCTGGTGTGGTCGGGGGTCGCCATCCTCTGTGCGGCCGCGACGGTCGTGAGCCACCACGTCACCAGCTGGGTCCTGCTGGGTGCCTTGATATGCCTCGAGGCCACGTCGTGGAGGTCCTGGCGGGCCCTGCGGTCGGGCTGGCCGCTCCACGCCACCCTGGCCGTCGTCGCAGCGATGGTGGGGGTGTGGGACCTTCGCATCTCCCCGGCCGACGTGGCCGACATGGCGACGGTGATCGGGAGCGTCACCCACAGCCTCTCTGCGCACCGGACCAAGCTGGCGGTGAGCGCCCCGTTCAGCCCCCGCTTCGATGTGTGGATGGAGTACCTGGCCGAGCTGACCGTGCTGGTGCTGGTCGGGGTGGGCGGGTGGCGGCTCTGGCGCACCCGGCACCGGCCGGGATCGCTTCTCCGCCTGGTCGCGGTGGTGGGGGCGATGGGGTTCTTCGCCGCCCTCGCCATCCGGTTGCGGGGCTCGAACGGGAGCCAGCTCTGGGGCCGGGCGACCACCTACTACCTGATCCCGGTGAGCGTGATGGCGGCGGTCGCCCTGCGGCGCCCCCCCCCCGCGGGTCGCGGTGGGAGACGGTGGCTGTCGCCCCGCCTGACCCGTCTCGGCTGGTCCACGCCCGCCCGCGTCGTGCTCGTCGCGGTGCTGGTGGTGGGCGGGCTGGCGGCGGGGGAGCCTCCCTACTACGCCCGGCTGCCCGGCCCCTACCGCGTCGTGGCCTGGGAGCGCTCCATCGACCAGCACAACCTGGCGCTCAGCCGGTGGGCGGCCGCCGAGCTGCCGGCCGGATTCGGGGTCGCCTCGGACGCGAACACCGAGAGCATGCTCACGTCGCTGGGGCACCTGGCCGGGCCCGCCGGGGTCGCCCCCCTGTTCCTCAGTCGCGGCTACTCGGCGGCCGCTCGCTCGGTGGTGCTGAAGGATCGGATCGTCTTCGTCGCCGTCGACCGGCGCATCGCCCACCAGCTCCCCGCGACGGGGTATTACTTCACCGATGATCCCCGGGCCGGCCGGTACCGGTCCCCGATCCCGGTCGGGGATCTGACCAAGTTCAACCACATCGCCGGCGTCAGCCGCCTGTACGACGATGGGACGATCGT
>DAHUZL010000169.1 GCA_027306655.1 Candidatus Dormiibacterota bacterium | reverse complement strand
CCGATGCTGGCCCTGGGGCTCCTGGCCGCCGGCGCGCTCCTGTGGCTGATGCAGAGCGGCGGCCTCGGCTCGCTCCTGGGGTCCGGCGGCGGGACCCCCTCGGGCGGCGGCACGACCGGCGGGGGCGGCGGGGGCGGCGGCACGCCGGCGGCCATCCCGCCGAGCCTCGGGACCAACGCGGCGATCCCGGGGCCGCCCGGCTCCAAGAAGCCGCCCGGCCACAAGGCCCCGGCCAAGAAGCCGAGCTCCCAGAAGCACAAGGTGCCGCCGACCCGGCCGTCCACGCACCACGTGACCCACCGCCCCCCCCGGCCGCGGAAGACGGCGCCCCCGCCGCGGCGCCCGCCCGCTCGCCACGTGGCGCCGCAGGCCCACCCGATGGGCGGGCTCGTAGGGGGCGGCCGGACGCCACCACGGGCGCACGGGGCGGTGAAGTCCCCGTCCCCCACCCGGATCATGCCCCAGGCGCACGCCGCCGGCGGCGGGCGCGCGCCCGCCCGGCAGGCGGCGCCGCGGCCGACGACGATGAAGCGGCCGCAAGTGCGGCCGTAAGGAGGAGGACCGCATGGCTCGACGCCGCCGCCGCCCGCGCACCCCGCCCCGCGGCAAGAACGGCCGCTTCCGCCGGCGCCGGTAGCGGATGCCGCTCCCGATCCGCGTCGGCGCCCAGGGCAACGTCAGTCCCCCCAAGGGGCCGACCGTCCGCGGGCGCCCCGGCGCGCTGATCAGCCCCAGCGACTACGCGGCGCCGACCGTCGAGGACTCGACGCTGCGGTACCAGGCGCTGGGCGCCAGCTGGTCCTCCTTCGCCTACGCGCTCCCCGTCACGCCGAACCGAGCGATCTCCGTCCTGGACCCGAACCCGGATCGCATCACCGCGGTCCTCTACGCCATCGGCGGGGATGCCTGGGTTGGGGAGGCCTCGGTGGGCGGGCCGCCGACCCAGCAGGGGGCCTCCCCGGGGTGGCCGGTCTTCGGGTCCGCGACGCCGACCGGGCTCACCCGCCGCGAGGCACCGGCCGCGCTCTACGCCGTCGCGGCGACCTCCGGCGTGATCCTGGTCGTCGCCGAGCTCGTGCGGGGCGTCTGATGCCGACGTTCGGGGGACAGAAGAGCTCGGGCCTCGCCGGACCCTTCCTGGGCACCTTCACCGGCCTCACGCCGCCCAGTCCCGACACCTATCCGTACCCAGGGTGGGCGCTCGACGCCAACGGGCGCGTGTGGGAGCACCTCGGGCCCAGCCTCTGGACCCTCTCGCTCACCGTCGGCGGCGCCTACGCGCCCGGCCAGGGGGGGAGCATCCCCAGCGCGAAGGGGACGGCGGTTAAATTCAGCGACATAATTCCAACCGGGTGGGGGTCAACCGCGCTGATCCCCCCCGCCGGGCTCTGGGAGATGATCTTCCTAGCCAGCGCGGCCGGCGCACCGGCCTCTCCCTTCATGGGATTTCCCACCACGGCGGGATGGGTCCTGGCGGTCATCGTCGGCGGGACGGGGATCGAACTTCAATCGACGGGAGCGGGGGGAGCGACGGCCAGCGCGCCCATCGGCAACTGGAACGCGCCGCCCTCCTTCAATATCGTTGACGCATGGTGGGACGGGACCCACCTCAACATCAGTGTGAATGGGAATACGGTGGCCCAGGCCACTCCCGCCTCGGCGCCCGTGCCCAATGGGGTGCTGGCGATCGGGTCAACCTCCCTGTGGGCACAGGGAAGTTCAGGAGAGACCCTCGAGCGCGCCTCCTTTTTCGAGAAGAACGCCACGGCGACCCAGCGGGCGAACCTTGCGATCCTTTTCCAAACTCTAAATGCGGCCGGGTATGACGAACTGATCGCAACGATCGGTCCCGCCGCGTACTACCTCCTCCAGGAGTCGTTCGGGACGGCGATGAAGGACGCCTCGGGCAACGGCAACGCCGGAGCATACAACGGCGTCTTCACGCTCGCCCAGCCCGGCGGCCTGTGATGGCGGTGCTCACGTCCGCCCAGCGGCGCCGGCTCCCACCGTCGGCCTTCGCGCTGCCCGAGCGCCGCCTCTATCCCATCATGGACCGCGGGCATGCCCGGGCCGCCCTGG
>DAHUZL010000168.1 GCA_027306655.1 Candidatus Dormiibacterota bacterium | reverse complement strand
CGCGCGGCCCGCCCGCAGCCGCCGCCCGCCCACCACCGCGACGCCGCGCGGCCCGCCCCCCGGCCGCCGATCACTACCATCGCGGGGATGCGCAGCCCGCGCCCGCTCACCCCGGCCGACATCCGGCGGGTCGATCTCGGCACCGTGACCTCGCCTCCCGGCGAGCCGGACGCCGGCGTCACCTGGCCGGTGCACGGGTTCGCGGTGCTCCACCCCGGAGGCCTCGTCCTGGTCGACACCGGGGTCGGCGATCCTCGCTCCCGGGACTTCGTCCGGGAGTGGCGGCCGGTGGCGCGCCGCGTCGACACCGCGCTGGGCGAGCTGGGGCTCGCCGCCAGCGACGTTCAGATCGTCGTCAACACCCATCTCCACTGGGACCACTGCGGTCAGAACGCGGTCTTCACCCATGCCCCGTTCGTGGTCCAGCGACGCGAGTACGAGACGGCCCGCGCCCGGGAGGGCGTGATCTGGGAGTGGTTCCAGGTGGCGGGGGCCCGATTCGAGCTGGTGGACGGGGCGCGGGAGCTGCTCCCCGGTCTGAGGGTCGTCCCCACGTACGGGCACACGGTGGGGCACCAGGCGGTGGTGGTGGACACGGAGGTCGGCCCGGTGGTTCTGGCGGGCGACGCCGCCGATGGGGTGGCAAGCTTCGAGGCTGAGGACCCGGCCCTGGGCGTGGCGCCAGAGGACGAGGGCGAGTGGCGCGAGGCGGTCCGGGCGGTGAAGGCGCTCACGCCGACGTCGGTCCTCTTCTGCCACGACCACCTCCCCTGGCGCCCCCGCCCAGGCGCCGGCGCCCTTCGGTGAGGGACGAGGTGGAGGCCGCCGGTGGCTGAGCCGCTGGCGTCGGGGGTGCCCCCGGCGGGGGCCGGCGACCGGGCGAGGACCAGCCCGGCCGCCGCCGGGTCGGCCGGCGACCGACCCGGGGAGGGGCGCGGCGACCGTGGCGGGCGTCGGGGGGGGAGCGGCGCGGCGCTCCCCCCGCCCCCGAGCGAGACCGAGCGGCTGGTCAACCAGCTCCGCAAGCGCCGCTACGACGCCGTCCACCGGGGCGGGGCGGCCGAGCGCGTGCAGCACCGCAAGGGCAAGCTCACCGCCCGCGAGCGGATCGCGCGGCTGTGCGACCCCGGGTCGTTCGTCGAGCTGGACGCCTTCGCGGTCCACCGCTCGACCCAGGTCGAGATGGCGGAGCGGCGGGTGCTCGGCGACGGCGTCGTCACCGGCCACGGCACCGTCGATGGCCGCCGGGTCTGCCTCTTCGCCCACGACGCGTCGTTCATGGGGGGATCCCTGGGCGAGGTCTTCGCCGAGAAGGTCTGCAAGCTGATGGACCTGGCGGAACGCACCGGCTGCCCCTGCATCGGCTTCAACGACAGCGCCGGGGCCCGCATCCAGGAGGGCGTGGTCGCGCTGGCCGGCTATGCCGACATCTTCTACCGCAATGTGCGCTGCAGCGGGGTCATCCCCCAGCTGTCGGTGATCGCCGGTCCCTGCACCGGCGGGGCCGTCTACTCTCCAGCGATCACCGACTTCGTCTTCATGGTCCGCGAGGTCGGCTACATGTTCATCACCGGCCCCGAGGTGGTCCGGGTGACCACCGGGGAGCGGGTCACGTTCGAGCAGCTGGGCGGCGCCGACGTGCACGGCATCCGCAGCGGGGTGGCCCATTTCGAGGCCGACGGCGAGGACCAGGTGTTCCAGCAGGTGCGCCGCCTCTTGTCGTTCCTGCCCGCCAACCACCGCGAGCCGCCCCCGCGCCGTCCGCCCACCGACGATTGGCGGCGCGCCGACGACCGGCTCCAGACCATCGTGCCCGACGAGCCCAATCGTCCCTACGAGATGCGCGAGGTGATCACCGGAGTGGTCGACGAGGGCGACTTCCTGGAGGTGCAGCCCCTCCACGCCGCCAACCTGGTCGTCGGCTTCGCCCGGCTCGACGGCCATCCGGTGGGCGTGGTGGCCAACCAGCCGCGGGTGCTGGCGGGGGCGCTCGACATCGACGCGTCGATCAAGGGGGCGCGGTTCGTGCGCTTCTGCGACGCCTTCAACATCCCCCTGGTGACGTTCGTGGACGTCCCCGGCTTCCTCCCCGGGACCGCCCAGGAGCACGGTGGCATCATCCGGCACGGGGCCAAGCTCCTCTATGCCTATTGCGAGGCGACCGTGCCCAAGCTCACGGTCATCACCCGCAAGGCCTACGGCGGCGCCTACGACGTGATGTGCAGCAAGCACGTCGGCGCCGACTACAACGTCGCCTGGCCCACCGCCGAGATCGCGGTGATGGGCGCCGAGGGGGCGGTGGGGATCATCCACCGCCGCGAGATCGCGGCCGCCTCCGACCGCGGCGCCCGCACCGCCGAGCTGGTGGCCGCCTACCGCGGCCAGTTCGCCAACCCCTACGTCGCCGCCGAGCGCGGCTACCTCGACGACATCATCGAGCCCCGGCAGACGCGGGCGGCCCTGATCAGCGCCTTGCGGATGACCGCGACCACACGGCGGTCGGTCCCCGAGCGCCGCCACGGCAACATTCCGCTGTAGCGAGGGGCGCCGGCCGACGCCGGCCCCGGCGCGCCCCGGTCAGGGGCCGGCGGGCGGCGGCGCGGCCCCCGCGGTGGGGAATCGGCTGATCACGACCAGGTAGTACACCGCGAAGAGGACCAGCAGCCCGACGACGGCGTTGCCGAGCGAACCGTACCCGACCCCGACCACGATCTCGCCGACGAAGCCGATCGCCAGGCCGTAGATGACCAGGGGCTTGCCGCTGGCGAGGCCGTTCCACATCCGCCAGCCGCCGACCAGGCTGAGGACGACCGCGGCCAGGTCCACCAGCAGGCCGACGATCGCCAGGAACGCGATCCCGGCGAACCCGGCTGCGGCGTAGGCGAAGCCGAGCGAGAGGACGCCGAGCAGACCGACCACCTCCAGCAGGAGCCCGAGGGCCGCCAGGACCGCGATCACCAGCCCGAGGGTCTTCGCGTTGACGTTCAGCTTGACCGGTGGGTCCTGGGCGAACGGGGGGTTGAGCAGGGACGTACGCAGGGGCTCCATCATCGGTCTCCTCACGGGTCGGCGTCGGCGACGCCCGGGACGGGTGTGATCCCGACGAGTCTGGGCCGCGGGCCTCCCCAAGCGCAATGGGGTCCCGCGGGGTCCCCTCAGCCGCAGCGCCAGCTTCCCGAGAGCTCGACGGCGACGCTGTTGCCCCCGGTGGCGTCGAGGTAGAGGTCGAGGAAGCCGGACCGTCCGCCGACGCCGACGGTGACGAGGCCGGAGCCGGGGTCCTGGGCCGTGCCAGCCGACCAGGTGCTGCGGCGGCCCGCGGGCGGGGTCCCGAGCAGGGTCACTGTCATCGGCGGCTGCCCGGCCACGTGCGGCAGCCTTACGGTGGCGCCCGGCTCGGCGCCGCTCACCGCCAGGGAGGCGGCCTTCCCGCTCAGGGTTCCGGTGAACCGCAGCGAATGGCCCCCGGCGCTGCAGGCGGCGCGCCCGGGCAGCAGCCCGATGAGGTCGCCGCTCACGTGCAGGACGTTCGGCACCGGCGTCGGAGCCGGGGTGTGGCGGGGGGGTGGCGGCCGAGAGGTGGGCGGCGCCGCCGTGGGGACCGCGACCGACCGCCTCGGGGTGGAGCCGGGGGTCGGCGGCCTCGGCGTCGGGCGGTGCGGGGTCGGTCGGTGGCTCGGGGGCGCCGTCGGCCGGGCGCTGCGGTGGCCGCTGGGACGAGGGTGCGCCGTGGTCGGGGTCGGGTGCGCGGGGGCAGTCGGGTGTGGGTGGCCGCGGTGGGGCGTCGCGGTCGCCCCGGCCCGCGGGGTGGCGGCGCGGTGGTGGTGGGGCGGACGCGCCGTCGGCGTCCCGGCACAGGCCGCGACGCCGACGGCGACCACCGCGGCCCACGCCGCCACGGCCGGGGTCAGCCGGCGGCGGATGGGGACGCCTCCTCTGCCCACCGGGCGCGGACCCGGGATTCGGTCATGCGGTCGCCGTCCTCCCTGGGCGCGGCCCGGTGCCGGCGGGGGGCGGCTCCGCGGCAGCGGACCACCCGATGACCCGAGTCTACCCGGCTCCCGTCGTCCCCGAGCCGGCGCCGATCACTCGCCGCCGCACCCACACCGACACCGTGCCGTCGGCGAAGCTGCGGTGGTACCCGGATCCGAGCAGGCGCTCCACCTGCGGCCACGACGCCAGGGCCGCGGCGGTGGTCACCACCACCGACGGGTGGGCCCGGGCCACGCGCCGCAGCACCGCCCGGGAGCCGAGCCAGGCCTCGTCCACGTTGAGGTTGGAGGTGGGAAGGACCAGCCGGACGTGGGCGAGTGGATACACCCAGGCATCGGACGACCACACCACCGTGGAGCTGCCGGCGAGGTGGTTGTCGTCGATCCACTGGGCCGCGACCTGCTGGGCCAGGGTGGCGGTGCCGAAGCTGGCGCGGTAGGCCGCGGTGGACTCCGCCCCCACCGCGTGGGCGATGAAGCTCGGGTAGTAGCCGCCGGTGAGGCCCAGGGTGTAGACGCCCCAGCTGATGCTGTGGAGGAGGAGCCCTCCCACCACCATCGAGATCCCCGCCGACACGCGGAGCGGGATGCCGGCGGCGAGCCGCCGCGCGGTGCCCCGTCGCCACCGGGTCGGGATCCGGACGCCGGCCAGCAGGGAGACCCCCGGCACCACCGCCGGGAGGGCGAAGTGGATGTAGGGGCGGTTGGGCGCGATCGCCACCAGCAGCACCGCGCCCAGCCAGAGCCAGAGGAGCTGGCGGCGGGCCCCCGCCCGCCGCCCCGCCACGGCCCCCGCGCCCCACAGCAGGCCGGCGGCCAGGCGGGGGAGGATCGCCGTGGCGGCCAGGGGCAGGGTGGACCGCGTGTAGCCGAGGAACGAGGTGACCAGCAGGAAGCCCACGTTGCGGGCCCCGGCCGAGACCAGGAACGGGGCGATCGCCGCCGCGACGACCACGCCGGTGGCCGGCGCCATGACCGCCAGCGTGCCCCACCCCCGCCGCCCCGGCAGCAGGGTGAGGAAGACCACCGCCGCGCCCAGGTCGGCGATCGCGGTCTGCTGGTACAGGATGGCGAGGCCGAAGGCAACCCCGGCGGCCGCGCCCAGACCGACCCGGCGCCGTCCCGCCGGCGCGGCGATCGCCCGCAGCAGGCAGAGCATCCCGCACGCGGTGCAGGCGATCAGGAAGTCCTCGGGGAGGGCGAGGTCGCCGTTGAGGAGGGGCGTCCCCAGCAGGACCGCCCCCAGCAGGGTGGCCGCGCCGGCCCGGCGGCGACCCCAGCCCGGGCGGACGATCGCCCAGCAGGCGGCGAGGGTGGCCAGCCCCGCCAGCCCGGAGAGGAGGTGGATGCCGAACTCGCCGATCCCGAACCAGCGCAGCGCCAGCTCGTAGGTCCAGAACAGCAGCGGGGGTTTGTTGTTCCAGACCCCGGCGTAGAGGACCGCCCCGTGGGCGGCCAGCCACGCGGTGATCGTGTAACCGGCCTCATCCACGTGCCAGGGCGGCTCAAAGAGGGAGGGCAGGTGGAGCACCGCGTAGAGCGCGAGGCTGGCCGCGAGGAAGGGGTCGAGCGGGTGGGCGCGCCACCACCGGGCGGGGTCGGGGCCGGTCCGCATCGGGGTCGCCATCTCGCTGGCTGTCACTGTGGGGCCTCGCGGCCTCCCGCGCCTGAGAGCGATCTCATCCCGGGCGGCGGCCCACGGCTGACTACACTGCCTGCGGCCGGGCGGTCCCACGGAGGTGAGGTGGTGGACTTCGAGCTGAGCCCGGAGCAGGCCGCCATCCAGAAGACGGCCCGCGCCTTCGCCGACGAGGTGGTGGCGCCGCAGGCCGCCGGGTCCGATCTCCGCTCGGAGTTCCCGATCGAGGTGGTCCGGCAGATGGGCCGGCTCGGGTTCTTCGGGCTGCCGTTCCCGGAGGCGATCGGCGGGGTGGGGGCGGGGTTCCTCGCCTACCTGCTGGCGCTGGAGGAGGTGAGCCGGGCCGACGCGGCGGTGGGGATCACCCTGGAGGCCGCCGTCTCGCTCGGGATCGCCCCCCTTGCCACCTTCGGGACGCCCGACCAGCAGAGCCGCCTGCTGCCCGACCTCCTGGCCGGCCGCGCCCTCTGGGCGTTCGGGCTCACCGAGCCGGAGGCGGGCTCGGATGCCGGCGGCACCCGAACCCGGGCGGCTCGGGACGGCGACGCGTGGGTGATCAACGGCGAGAAGTCCTTCATCACCAATGCCGGCACCGAGCTGAGCCGGGGCGTGACCCTCACCGCGCGCACCGGCGAACCCGGCGCCGGCGGCCCACCCCGGATCTCGGCCCTGCTCGTGGAGCGGGGCACCTCCGGGTACGAGGTCGGGCCTCCCTACCGCAAGCTCGGCTGGCACGCCAGCGACACTCGTCCGCTCGTCTTCCACGACTGCCGGGTGCCCGCGTCCAACCTGCTCGGCGCGGAGGGCGGCGGCTTCCGCCAGTTCCTCTCGGTCCTCGAGGGGGGTCGGGTGGCGATCGCCGCGCTCTCGGTGGGCGTGGCCCAGGCCTGCCTCGACGCCGCCCTCGGCCACGCCCGGGAGCGACGCCAGTTCGGGCGTCCGATCGCGCGCTTTCAGATGGTCCAGGCCAAACTCGCCGACATGGCGACCCAGATCGAGCTCGCCCGGCTCATGGTGTGGCGGGCCGGGGCCCTCATCGAGGCGGGGCGGCCGGCGGGCCGGTTCGCCGCCATGGCCAAGCTGCACGCCAGCGAGGTCGCCACCGCGTGCGCCAACCAGGCGGTCCAGATCCACGGGGGGGCGGGGTTCATCGAGGACCTCCCCGTGGCCCGCCTCTACCGCGACGTCAAGATCAACGAGATCGGCGAGGGCACCTCGGAGGTGCAGCGGCTGGTCATCGCCTCGCACCTGCTCGGCCACGGCGGCTCGGTCACCGCGCTGCTGGAGGAGGGGCCGCCGGCGAGGTAGGCGGGGCCCCGGTTCGACGGGCGGATACCATGGAGCGGTGGCCGCCCGCGACCCCGTCATCGTCGCCGCCGTCCGCACCCCCTTCGGCAAGCTGGGAGGGAGCCTCGCCGAGGTCGGCGCCGTTGAGCTCGGGGCGATCGCCATCCGGGCGGCGCTGGAGCGGGTCGGCCTCGGCGGCGACACCGTCGACCAGGTGATCATGGGCACCGTCGTCACCGCCGGGCTGGGCCAGGTCCCGGCTCGCCAGGCGGCGCTGCGGGCGGGCCTCCCCGCCTCGGTCTCGGCGCTCACCGTCAACAAGGTGTGCGCCTCCTCGCTGGCGGCGGTCAACCTCGGTGCGCTGCTGATCCGCGCCGGGGATGCCCAGGTGGTGGTCGCCGGCGGGATGGAATCGATGTCGCAGGCGCCCCGGCTGGTCACCGGCACCCGTCGGGGCCGGGCGATGGGCGACCTGGTCCTCACCGACGCGATGCTCTTCGACGGGCTCACCTGCCCGGTCGACGTGGTGGCGATGGGCGAGCACGGCGCCGCCGTTGCCCGGGAGCTGGGCGTCTCCCGGGAGGAGCAGGACCGCTGGGCGCTCCGCTCCCAGCAGCGCTACGAGGCGGCGCGCCTGGCGGGATACCTCGCCGACGAGATGGTGCCGGTGGCGGTCCCCGCCGGGCGCGACGGCGCCGCCACGGTGGATCGTGACGAGCAGCCCCGGCCGGACACGACCCTGGAACGTCTGGGGGCGCTGCGCCCGGTCTTCGGGGGCGCCGAGGGGACGGTCACCGCCGGCAATGCCCCCGGGATCAACGACGGCGCCGCCGCGATCGTGCTGACCCGCCGTGACCGCGCCGCCGCGCTCGGCGTGCCGGTGCTGGCGACCTGGCTCGGATGGGGCGAGGCGGCTGCCGAGCATCCCTACCTGGCCACCGTCCCCGCCCTCGCCCTGGAGCGGGCGCTGGCCAGGACCGGGGGGGCGATCACCGGCGGCGACCTCGGGGTGGTCGAGATCAATGAGGCGTTCGCCGCGGTGGCGATCACCAGCACCCGGATGCTGGAGGTGGACCCGGACCGGGTCAACCCCAACGGCGGGGCGATCGCGGTGGGGCACCCGATCGGAGCCTCGGGGGCCCGGATCCTCGCCGCCTGCGTCTACGAGCTGCGGCGCCGCGGCGGGGGGCTCGGCGCCGCGACCATCTGCTCCGGGACGGCTCAGGGCGAGGCCACCCTGGTCCAGGTCGGCTGAGCCCCAGTGGCCGGTCCCCCGGCGCTGCCCGCCCCCGGCGCCCTCGCGCCGGGCCGCGACCCCCGCCTGGGGGAGGAGCAGCTGGCGATCCAGGCCTCGGTGCGGGAGCTGGCCCAGCGTCGCATCCTTCCCCGCGCCGCCGCCATCGACGAGACGGCGACGTTCCCGTGGGACGTCGTCGAGCTGCTGCGCGGCCACGGCGCCTTCGCGATCGGGTTCCCGCTGGCCTGGGGCGGGGTGTCGAGCTCGGCCCTCAGCCTGGTGGTGGCGATCGAGGAGGTGGCGCGCGTGTGCGCCACCTCGGCGCTCCTGCTCGCGGTCCAGTCGCTGGGCGGCACCCCGATCGCGCTCGTCGGGACCGAGGCGCAGCAGGGCCGCCTTCTCCCCGACCTCGCCAGCGGCCGCCGCCTCGCCGCCTATGCGCTCAGCGAGGCGGACGCCGGGAGCGACCCCGCGGCGATGCGGACGCGAGCCGTCCGCGCGGGCGACGACTACGTGCTCGACGGCGCCAAGATGTGGATCACCAACGGCGAGGTGGCCGAGCTGATCGTGGTCTTCGCGGTGACCGACCCGGCGGCGGGGGCCCACGGCATCTCCGCCTTCGTCGTCGAGGGGCGGCCGCCCGGGCTGACCCGCAATCCGATCCACGGCAAGCTGGGGATCCGCGGCAGCAGCACCGCGGAGCTGGTCTTCGACGGCGTCCGGGTGCCCGCCGCCAACCGACTCGGCGCCGAGGGGGACGGCTTCGCCCTGGCGATGGCGGTGCTGGACCGCTCCCGGCCCTCGGTGGCGGCGCAGGCGCTCGGGATCGCCCAGGGGGCGGTGGACGAGGCGGTCCGCTACGCGCGCCAGCGCCGGCAGTTCGGGCGGCCGATCGCGGAGTTCCAGGGCATCCAGTTCATGCTCGCCGACATGGCGACGCAGGTGGAGGCCGCCCGCGGGCTGGTGTACCTGGCGGGGTCGCGGATCGACGACGGCGGCCCCGACCTCTCCCGGATCGCGGCGATGGCCAAGCTGTTCGCCAGCGACACCGCGATGCGGGTCACCACCGACGCGGTCCAGGTCCTCGGCGGCGCCGGCTACGTGCGCGAGTTCCCGGTGGAGCGGATGATGCGCGACGCCAAGATCACCCAGATCTACGAGGGCACCAATCAGATCCAGCGCCTGGTGATCGCGCGGCGGCTGCTCGAGTAGATGGCCGCGGCGGCGCCGGGCGCCGCGTCGCTTGACGGGGTGTGGGCGGTCGCGAATACTTCTCCCCGTGAACTGTACGCGGCACGATCCGTCGTCATGCCGCTCGTCGGACGGGTCCGAGGCCGAGCTGGTCGACCGCTTCCTCGCGCTCCAGCCGACCCTCGAGCGCATGCTCGACGTCCGGCTTCCGCCCCGGCTGCGCCGGCAGCTGGGGTCGGTCACCTCCCGTCAGCTGGAGGCGCTCGGCCACCTGCCCCACGGGGGCAGTACGATGCGGCGGTGGGCCGCGGCCGTCGGCATCAGCGGCGCGGCGGCGACGGCGCTGGCGGACCGGATGGTGGCCCTGGGCCTGGCCGAGCGGCGCCAGCTTCCCGGGGACCGGCGCTCGGTGTATCTGGAGCCGACCGAGCGGGCGCTGGCGATGCACGAGGAGTACCAGGCATGGCGAGGTCAGATGATCGCGCGGGTGCTGCAGCGGCTCGACCGCGACCAGCTGGCGGCGTTGGTCGACGTCCTGGGTGCGCTGGCGGAGGCCCGTCCCCCCACCGAGCAGGATTCGGACCCGGGAGCCGGCGCCGATGAGCCGCGCCTCGGCTGAGCCGGCCGTCGCCCCCGGGACGCTGGACGCGGTGCCCGATCCGGAGGCGATTGCGGACCGGTGGATGGCGGCGCAGTCCATGCTCGAGCGTCGGTTCACGAAGGCGCTCGGAGGTCGGCTGGGGCACGAGCTGGGCGCGCTCACGCTCCTGGAGTTGGACGCGGTGGTGCAGCTGCCCGCGGGTGGCAGCACCGTTCCCGAGATGGCCCTCTCGTTGGGACTCCCCGAGACGGAGGCCAAGCCGCTCGTGACCCGGCTGATGCGACGCCGGTACCTGCGCCGCGAGTCGCCGGGGGGCCGGGTGGTCCTGGGGGCCCGCGGCGAGTCGCTCAACGCCGTGCTACGGGCGGCTCAGACGGAGGTGCTCGAGTACCTCCTGGGCCGGCTCTCCGGCGACCTCCGGCAGCGGATGTACGACCTCTCCGCCGACATCGTCCGCGAGACGCGCGCGCTGCGAGACGGCTCGCAGGCCCCGGTCGCCGGGCCGCCGGCGTAGGCGGACGGCGCCCTGCCTCGGCGCGGGTGTAACACCCGGGCCGCTCGCCCGTTAGGCATGTCCGAGGCGGATGGACCGGCCCCGGTCGTCGTCCCGCCGCGCTGACAGAGCCGCGAGGCCCGGGCCCGTGGAGTGGGCGCACCGATGGAGGCGGAGGAGATGTGGACCTACCCGCAGGCGGCCGTCGCCGCCGGACCCGACAACGACCGGCGCGCGGGATCGGGCCGCGCAGCGGCCGACGATGGCCGCATGGCGAGGGCCAACCGCCAGATCCGGATGGCACTGGACCAGCACGTGGACCGGATCGACGCCCGCACTCGGCGCCGCCGGCGGCTGCGCGCGATCGACCGCGGGCTCGACCGGATCGAACAGCTGCACAGCCGCGACATCATGAGCGGCGCCGAGTTCTGCCGGAGCCTGGTGGAACGGATCGCCGGTGAGTGCGGCGCCACGCCGCCGCCGCCGGTGCGGTTGGCGGCGACCTCCTACCACCTGCATTCGGCGCTGCTGCTGTGGCAGGAGGCCGTCCTCGACGAGGCCGTCCCCCAGCGCCGCCTCCATCCGGATCTCGGCCGCGAGGTCGAGGAGGTCGGCATCCACGGCCGGGCCCGCCGAACCGGTGCCACCACGCGGGCGCCGAGGATCGCCTGAGCGGCCCCCCGGCTGACGCCGCCGCCGGCCTGACCTCCCCACCGCGTCCCGGGGGCGGCCCGCCGGCCCGAGCCGAGGATGCATGATCGGGCGGTGGGCCGGGGGCCGCGCGTGGTGGTGGTCGGCGCCGGCTTCGCCGGGCTGGCGGTGGTGACCGGCCTCCGCCGCACCCGCGCCCGGGTCTTGCTGATCGACCGCCATCCCTACCACACCTTCCAGCCGCTTCTCTACCAGGTCGCGACCGCCGGGCTCAATCCCGGCGATGTCGCATTCCCGGCCCGGACGCTCGTGCGTCGCGGCGGCCGCGCGGACTTCCGCCAGGGTCGGCTCACGGCGGTCGACTGGGCCGCGCGCCAGGTGGAGCTCGCGGATCACGGCCGTGTCGCCTATGACTACCTGGTGCTGGCCTTCGGGGCCACCACCAACTACCTCGGCGTCGCCGGGGCCGAGCAGCACGGGCTGCCCATCTACACCCTCGACGACGCCCTTGCGGTGCGCCGCCGGATGTTCGGGTCGCTGGAGCGGGCGTCCGCCTTCGGGAGCGACCACGGTGAGCTCACCGTGGTCGTGGTCGGGGGCGGGGCGACCGGGATCGAGATGGCCGGCACGCTGGCCGAGCTGCGCGCCGCCACCCTCGCGCGCGACTACCCCCGGCTCGACGCCGCCCGCGCCCGGGTGGTGCTGGTCGAGCGGCGGGACCACCTGCTCGCCGGCTTTCCCGAGCGGCTGCGGCGCTACGCCCTGAGCGCCCTGGCCCGCCGCGGCGTCGAGGTCCGGCTGGGGGAGTCGGTGGCCCGGGTGGGCGCGACCGAGGTGGTGCTGGGATCCGGGGCGGTCATCCCCGCCGGGCTCGTGGTGTGGGCGGCGGGGGTGGGCGCCGACCCGCTGGCCGGGCGGCTCGGCTGCCCCCAGGGCCCGGGGGGGCGGATCTGCGTCGGCCCCGACCTGCGGCTGGCAGACGAGCCGGCGGTGTTCGTGGCCGGCGACCTCGCCGCCGCCCTGGGGCCGGACGGCGCCCCGCTCCCGCAGCTGGCCCAGCCCGCGATCCAGATGGGCCGCCACATCGCCGCCCAGATCGCCCGCCTGTCCCAGGGAGGCACGACCGAGCCGTTCCGGTACCGCGACCGCGGCATCATGGCCACCATCGGGCGACGCGCGGCCGTCGCCGAGCTGTCCGGGGGGCTCCAGCTGACCGGGACCGTCGCCTGGGTCGCCTGGCTCGGCCTCCACCTCGTCACCCTGCTGGGCACCCGCAACCGCCTCTCCGTCCTGCTCAACTGGGCCTGGCGCTACCTGGCCTGGCGGAGAGGTTCCCGGGTCATCGTCGGGGGCTGACCGCGAGCCCGGGTAGACTCGACCCGTGGTGCCGGAGCGCGCGACCACCCTCGGGCGATCGGACGACCGGCGCGCCCTCGCCCGCGCGATCTCGGCGGCCGAGCGGGACGACCCGGCCGCCGGCACCCTCGCCACCCCCGGCGATCCAGCCCATGCGCCGGGCCGGCTCGTCGGCCTCACCGGGCCGCCGGGCAGCGGCAAGAGCACGCTCGCCGACACCCTGGTGACGGCGTGGCGCTCGGCCCAGCTCTCGGTCGCCGTCCTCGCCGTCGACCCCAGCAGCCCCTTCACCGGGGGTGCCCTCCTGGGCGACCGGGTCCGCATGCAGGGCCACGCCGCCGACCCGTCGGTCTTCATCCGCAGCATGGGCGCGCGCGGCCACCTCGGCGGGCTGGCGGCGGCGGCCCGCAGCGCGGTCCGCCTCCTCGAGGCGGAGCGATTCGACCGGATCCTGCTGGAGACGGTGGGGGTGGGACAGTCGGAGCTGGAGGTGTCCCGGGTGGCGGACACCGTGGTGGTGGTCACGACACCCGCAGCCGGCGACGGAGTCCAGGTGATGAAGGCGGGGATCATGGAGATCGGCGACATCTTCGTGGTGAACAAGGCCGACCTCGACGGGGCCGATCGGACCGTCCGCGAGATCCGCGGGATGGTGCGGGCGGGGACCGGCGGGGACGGCTGGACGCCGCCAGTCCTGGCCAGCGTCGCCACCCGCGCCGGTGGCGTGACCGAGCTGGTCGCAGCGCTCGACCGCCACCACGCGCACCTCGTCGTCTCGGCCCAGCTGGAGCGGCGCAGGCAGGGGCGGCTGGTCGACGAGGTGGTGGCGCTGGTGGCGCGCCGCGCGGAGGCCGCGGCGCGGCAGCTGGTCGCCCGCGACGGGCTTCCCCTCGCCGGGGGCAACGGGTCGGCGGGGCCGGAGGCCGCCATCGACCCGGTCCGGATCGCCGAGCGGCTCCTCGGCCGCCTCACCGCCCCGGGCCCGGACCCGAGCCGGTGAGCCGCCGGACACCGTCGCCCCCGCCCGCGGCTCGGCCGCGATCCCCGCGGCGGCGGGCGGGGAGCGGGGCCGGGTGGCGGGACGACCCCGCCGGGCTGCGCGACTGGCGGGCGCGCTACGACGCCCAGCCGCCGTCCGACGGCGCTGCGGGACCGGATCGGCACCTCCCGCCGCCCGCCACCCTGTCGGGGCTCCCGGTCGACCCCCTCTACACGCCGAGCACTGTCGCCGCCGGCGACTACGCGGACGGGGTCGGCTACCCGGGCAGCTTTCCCTTCACCCGCGGCGCCTATCCGTCGATGTACCGAGGGCGGATGTTCACCATGCGCCAGTTCGCCGGCTTCGGTACCGCCGCCGCCACCAACCGTCGCTATCGCTTCCTCCTGGAGCAGGGCCAGGACGGGCTCTCGGTCGCGTTCGACCTGCCCACCCTGATGGGACGCGACTCCGACGATCCCCTCGCCGACGGCGAGGTCGGCCGCTGCGGGGTGGCGGTCGACTCGGTGGAGGACATGGCCACCCTCTTCGACGGCATCGACCTCGGCCAGGTGACGACGTCGATGACGATCAATGCGCCGGCGCCGATCCTGCTGGCGATGTACCTGGTCGTGGCCGAGCGCCAGGGGGTGCCGCCGGAGCGGATCGGCGGGACTCTCCAGAACGACATGCTGAAGGAGTTCATCGCCCAGAAGGAGTGGGTGGTGCCGCCGGCGGCCAGCCTGCGCCTCGTCACCGACGTGGTCGAGTTCTGCACCGAGCGGCTGCCCCGCTGGCACCCGATCTCGATCTCCGGCTACCACATCCGCGAGGCCGGCTCCACCGCGGTGGAGGAGCTGGCGCTGACGCTCGCCGACGGTTTCACCTACGTCGAGGCGGCGATCGCCCGTGGTCTCGACGTCGACCGCTTCGCGCCCCGGCTGAGCTTCTTCTTCAACGCCCACATCGACTTCTTCGAGGAGATCGCCAAGTACCGCGCCGCCCGGCGGATCTGGGCCCGCCACCTGCGCGACCGCTACCACGCCCGTGCCGAGCGCTCGCTGCGGCTGCGCTTCCACGCCCAGACCGCTGGGTGCTCGCTGACGGCGCAGCAGGTGGCCAACAACATCACCCGCACCGCGGTCGAGGCGCTCGCCGCCATCCTCGGCGGGGCCCAGTCCCTGCACACCAATGCGATGGACGAGGTGTGGGCGCTGCCCACCGAGGAGGCCGCCCAGATCGCCCTGCGGACCCAGCAGATCCTCGCCTACGAGACCGGTGTCACCACCACCATCGACCCCCTCGGGGGCAGCTTCTTCCTGGAGGACCTCACCAATCGGATGGAGGCGGCGGCGGAGGTCCTGCTGGACGAAATCGGGGACCGGGGCGGGGTGCTGGCCTGCATCGAGAGCGGCTTCCTCCAGCGCCGGATCGCCGACTCGGCATTCCGCACCCAGGCCGAGCAGGATCGGGGCGAGCGTCTCACGGTGGGGGTGAATGCGTTCACCGCCGCCACCGATGCACCGCCGCCGGTGCTCCGGATCGATCCCATGGCCGAGCGCGAGCAGCGCGCTCGTCTCGCCGAGCTGCGTCGCCGCCGCGACCGAGGGGAGCTGCAGCGGGCGCTGGAGGGGCTTCATTGTCAGGCCGGGGCGGGCGCCAACCTGATGCCGCCGATCCTGGACTGCGTCCGGGCCCTGGCCACCGTCGGCGACGTGGTCGGTGTGCTCCAGGAGGTGTTCGGGACCTACCGGGAGGCGTCCGTCCTCTGAGCGGGGGCGCCCGCCTCAGCGCTGCAGGACGGAGACGGCGCTGTCGGGCGCGGGCGCGGTGGCGCCCGCCCGCCCGCCCGGGGCGCCAGCGGGGGCGGCCAGCGGGCGTCGCCGCAGCCGCGCCGCCGAGAAGACCGCGGCCACCACCAGCAGCGCGGTGGAGGCGTAGAAGGCGCTGTGGAGGCCGTGGATGAAGATGGCGGCCAGGCCCGCCCGCAGCGAGCCGGTGCCCACGAAGATGGCGAAGGCGAGATGGGTGGGGATCGAGCGGGACGCAATCAGCACCGCCAGCGAGAAGGAGAAGATCATCCCCACGTTGGCGAATGTGCGCAGCAGTCCGGAGGCGACCCCGAACGCGCCCGGCGGCGCCACCTTCATCACCGCCGCGTTGTTGGCGGGGAAGAAGGCGGCGGCCCCGATCCCGTTGACGGTGCTGGCCACCACCACTGTCCAGAGCGGGCTGGCCACCCCCAGCTGGGCATAGAGCACGAGCGCGACCACCTGAATGGCGAGGCCCACGGTGGCGGGGACGGCGGCCCCGATCCGGTCCACCAGCCGGCCCATCACCGGGCTGGCCACCCCGCCGATGATGTAGCCCGGGACCAAGAGCAGGGATGCGTCGAGCGGGCTGAGACGGCGCGCGCCCTGCAGGTACATGAGCAGGAGGAAGAGGACGGCGAAGCTGCCCAGCGCCTGGAACAGGGCGGCCAGCATCGACGCCGACAGCGTCGGCAGCCGGAACAGCGAGAGGTCCAGCATCGGCTGGGCCTGGCGCCGCTCGATCGCCACGAACACCAGGACCAACAGCGCCCCTCCCCCCAGCGCGGTGACGATCAGGGGCGACGGCGGCGACGACCCGAGCTCGATCATCGCCCAGAGCATGGCGAACAGGCCCGCGCCCAGGACCGTCATGCCGAGCGGATCGAGGCGCTGCCGCCGCCGCTCGCCGCGGTCGCGGAGCACCCGCACCGCCACCGCCAGGGCGGCCAGCCCGATCGGCAGGTTGATGAGGAAGACCCAGCGCCAGGAGACGGTGGTGACGATCACGCCGCCCAGGACGATGCCCAGCACGGCGCCGATGTTCCAGCCGATGGCGTTGAAGCCGAAGGCCATCCCGCGCCGCTCCGGCGGGAAGGTCTCGGCGATCACCGCGCTGCTGTTGGCGGCGATCAGGGCTCCGCCCACCCCCTGGACGAGGCGAGCGCCGATGATCGACACCTCGCTCCAGGCGAGGCCACAGAGGAGTGATCCCACTACGAAGACGACGAAGCCGGCCTCGTACATCCGCACTCGTCCGAACATGTCGCCCAAACGTCCCACCTGGGTGGTGAGCAGGGTGAGGACGAGGAGGTACCCGATCACCACCCAGATGACCGAGCCAAGGCCGACGTGGAGGGTGCGCTCGATCTCCGGCAGCGCCAGGATCACGATGGTGGTGTCGACCGCGGTGATGAGCACGCCCACCATCACCACCAGGAGCGCGAGGCCAGTGCGGGGGGCGGGATCGGATGATGGGGCGGCGGGGGTCACCCGGGGCTCCGGCCGTCGTCGCGCGCGCGGGCGGCGACCTCGGCGAGCAGCTGGGTCACGGCCGCGAGCTCGGCCGCGGTGAGGCCGCCCGCCAGCTCGGCATCGAGACGGCGGGCGATGGTGGCGCCGGCGGCGTGCGCCGAGCGGCCCGCGTCGGTGATGTGCAGGCGCACCACCCGGCGGTCACCGGCGTCGGGCGCCCGGACCACGAGCGCGCGCTCCACCAGGTGGTCGAGGTGGTGGGTCAAAGTCGGGCTCTCCACCTCCAGTCGGGCGGCGAGGTCGCACTGACGGAGCGCGTCCTCCCGGGCCAGCTGGTCGAGGGCCAGGTAGAGGGGCCGGGTCAGCCCGGACCGCTCCAGCTCCTGGGTGAATCGCTCGCCGACCACCTTGGCGGTGACCTGGAGCTGGCGGCCGAGAGAGACCCGGGCTGCGGGCGCGACGGGGGCGGACGGCATGCCCCGAGCCTACCAGATAGATAGGAAGCTATCAACTCGCATCGGGGCGCCGGGGGCGGCGGGGCGATGTCGGCGGGGCCTCGGCGGCGACCCCGAATCGCCGCAGCCACTGGGCCGTGTCCCGGGCGGTGGGGCGGGGTTTGGGGTCGCGAAGCTCGGCCGTCCGCGGTCCCGCGCGGTGCTCCGGCCGCCACCCGGGGTCGAGCCGGTCGAGGAGGGCTCCCGCGCCGGCGGTGGTGGCGCCGTGTCCCCGGGCACGGTCCCGCAGGGCCCGGTCGTTGGTGACGAGGTGGACCGCGACATCCGCGTGCGCGGTGGCGGCGATCAGCTGGAGGAGGCGGTCGTCGCCCGACTCCCCCGGCTCGGGGTACCGCACCGCGACGGCCCCCCGGGTGGCGGGGCCGCCCGCGGGCGGGGGCCCGTCGAAGACGACCGTGCACCCGCCGGGGGCGGGGACGACGCCGCTCATGGCGATCCGGTCGACCAGCAGGCGCTGGGCGGCCCCGAACGCCCGCGCCACGAGGAGGGCGCGGACCGGGGGCCAGGCCCAGGCGACGTTGGTGCCGTCGACCAGCAGGCGGGAGCCCGGGCGGGCCACCAGGGCCGGCCGCGGCCCGGGGCGACTCACCCCGCCTCGGAACCGTCGGCGGGCGGAGTCGCGCCGGTGAGCCGCGGGGCGAGCACGCCGGCCGCGAGGGGGGGCGCGGGCGCGACCAGCTCCGCCGCCAGCCGGGCGCACCGGTCGCGCAGGGCCGGGGTGAGCGCGCTCAGCCATCGGGCCGGGATCGCCCCGGCGCCCGCCCGCAGGCCGGCGAGCCCTCCCACCAACGCCCCGAGGCTCACCGGGGCCGCCCCGTGGTTCGCCGCCGTCACAGCCGCGGTCTCGAGGTCGCCGGCCCGGGCGAGGACGGTGACGGCGGCGGCGAGGATGCCCACGGCGTCGTCCTCGGTCGGCTCGGGCTCGCCGGGCGCCGTCGGCCGGAGGGCGGCCAGCGCCCGATCGGGGAGGTCCTCCCGGACCGCCTGGACCGTCCGACGGCAGGCCTCCGCCAGCGGGTGGCGGCAGAGGTCCAGCCCGAGCAGGCAGACCGCGACGGCGGTGAACGCCGCCACCTCGTCGGCGTGCGTCACCTGGGCGCTGCGGTACGCCGACCGGCGCAGGAGGACCCGGTCGCCGCCCACCGCCACCGCCAGCGGGAGGGCCCGGGCGAGCGCCCCATCGCCGGCGCGATCGGGCTGGAGGCGGGCGGCCGACCGGGCCGCGCTGGCCGGGGCCGCGCCGGCGGCCACGGCGCGGAGGGCGGCGGCGGTGATGGCGCCCGGCGGCTCCCCGCCCGCCTCGACCAGGTCGCCCCAGCGGCGGGCGAGGTCGGTGTCGACCACCCGGCTGTGGGCGACCCAGCTCTCGGCCAGCGCGAGCGCGAACGCCGCGGGGGCCCCGACGGCCTCGGTCGGGCCGCCGATGTCGACCGTCTCCCCGCCCCCTCCGCCCTCGGACGCCGCCCGGGCGGCCCGTCCCAGCGCGCCGCCGACGCAGAGACCGAGGAGGCAGCCGGCCGCCCGGTCGGTCAGGTCGGCCTCGCGTCCGGTGGCGGGCATCACGCCGACAGCGTAGCCCGCCCCTCGCGGGGGGGTCCGCGACCTGGCGGGACCGATCCTGCGGGCAGCTCCTACACTGTCGCTCAGGCCGGGTCGGCGGGGGCGCCCGCCACGACCGGCGGCACCCCTGCGGTCACCCGGGCGGTCGCCCGGGGTCGCCGCCACGCCAGGGAGGGACGATGCCGGAGGGTCGCATCCGGATCCTCACCGCCAAGGTGGGGCTCGACGGCCACGACCGTGGGATCAAGGTGATCTCCCGGGCCCTGCGCGACGCTGGGGTGGAGGTCATCTACACCGGCCTGCACCAGACCCCCGAGCAGGTGGTGGCGTCGGCGATCCAGGAGGACGTGGACGGGATCGGCATCAGCCTGCTCTCGGGCGCGCACATGACGCTGTTCCCGGAGGTGCTCGCCCGGCTGCGCGAGCGCGACGCCCAGGACATCGTGGTCTTCGGCGGCGGCATCGTCCCCCCCGATGACGCCGCCCAGCTGCGCGAGCTGGGGGTCGACGAGGTCTTCACCCCCGGCACCCGGCTTGACGACATCGTCGCCTACGTGCGCCGGCGCTTCGGCGCCGCCGCCACCCCCGCCGTCCCCGGCTGACCGGGGCCCGCCCTCCGCGGCTGACCGGGGCCCGGCGGCGCCGTGTGGTAGCATCCGGGCCGGTCAGCCTTCCGGCGGTGAGCGGCGCCCTCCGATCGGAGCGCCCCATCCCCCGCCCCACCTGAGGACGGAATGGACCTCGCCCTCGACGTCGAGCCGCGGACGGTGATGGGCCCCCACGTGGCCGACCTTCGCCGCGCCGGGACGATCCCCGCCGTCCTCTACGGGCACCGAGTCGAGCCCTGCGCGCTGCAGATGTCGCGCCGCACCTTCGACCGCCTCTACCAGCGGGCTGGGCGCGCGCGCCTGGTCCAGATCCAGGTCGCCGGGGAGCGGCGGCGCCGGCCGGTCCTGATCCGGGAGGTCCAGGTCGATCCCCGCAGCGCCCGGGTCCTGCATGTGGACTTCTTCGAGGTGGACCTCGCCGAGCGGCTCACGGTCAACGTCCCGGTGGTGCTCACGGGCGAGTCGCCCGCGGTCCGGCTTAACCTGGGGGAGCTCCTCCAGGTGATGCACGCCGTGAGCGTCACCTGCCTCCCCGGCGCCATCCCCGCCCGCCTGGAGGTGGACGTCTCCCACCTGGCGGCGGTCGACGACGGCGTCCGCCTGCAGGAGCTGGGACTCCCGGAGGGCGTCGAGCTGCTGGGCACGGTCGATGCCGAGGAGCTGATCGTCAAGGTGGCGGCCTCCCGGGTGTCGGCCGAGCTCGAGGAGGAGGCCGCTCCCGCCGGGGTTCCGGCCGAGGCGAGCCCGCCCACCGCCTGAGAGCAGCGGAGCCCGGGAGGTCCCTCCGACCTCAGCCGGGCAGAGGAGCCGTCTCGGACCGTTCCCCGGCCGCGGCCCGGCGGCGGGCCCATCGAGCGCTCAGCTCCCCCTCGGCGCCCCGCGAGCCCGCCACGTAGAGCGGTCCGCTCGGGAGCCCCGCCGGCAGGTGGCCGTGGGTCACGACCCCCTCGGGTTGGTCATGCGCGTCCTGATACCCGGAGCCGAAGCCGGCGGCGCGGTCATGCGCGGTCACCGCGTTGCGCAGGTGGAGCGGGACCGGGAGCGCCCCGGTGTGGCGCACCCGCTCCGACGCAGACCCGTAGGCGAGGGCGGCGCTGTTGCTCTTGGGAGCCAGGGCCAGGTAGAGGGCCGCCTCGGTCAGCGGCAGCGCCGCCTCGGGCATGCCGATCGCGGCGGTCGCCTGGTGGGCCGCCATCGCGACGCCGAGCGCGGCGGGGTCGGCGAGTCCGACGTCCTCGGCGGCCAGGATGACCAGGCGGCGGGCGACGAAGAGAGGGTCCTCGCCCGCCTCCAGCATCCGCGCGAGCCAGTACACGGCGGCGTCGGGATCGCTGCCCCGGATCGACTTGATCAGGGCCGACACCACCCAGAAGTGCTGATCGCCGGCCCGGTCGTACAGCAGGGTCGGCTGCTGCAGGGCCCTCTCCACCGCCTCCGGCGCCACCTCGCCGCCGTCGGGGAGCGACGCGGCCGCGAGCTCCAGCGCGTTCAGGGCCACCCGGCCGTCGCCGCCGGTGCGCTCGGTGAGCTGGGCGCGGGCGGCGGGGGGAAGTCGCAGCCCGCGGCCGCCGAGCCCCCGCTCGGGGTCCGCCAGCGCCCGGTCGAGGAGGGTCGAGAGGGCGTCCGGACCGAGCGGATCGAGCGCGACCACCCGGCACCGGGAGAGCAGCGCCCCGGTGACCTCCAGGCTCGGGTTCTCGGTGGTGGCGCCGAGCAGGATGACGAGGCCGCTCTCGACATGGGGGAGGAGCGCGTCCTGCTGAGCGCGGGTGAAGCGGTGGATCTCGTCGAGGAACAGGACGGTCCGCCGTCCCAGCCGCCGCCCCGCGCGGGCCGCCTCCACCACCCGTCGCACGTCGGCCACGCCCGCGCTGACGGCGCTGAGGCGCACGACGGTGGCGCCGCCGCCGTCCGCGAGCAGCAGCGCCAGCGACGTCTTGCCGGTTCCGGGCGGTCCCCACAGGACCATGGACGGCAGACGGCCGGCGCGGACAACCTCGCTCAGCAGGCCGCCGGGCCCGGTGTGACGCTCCTGACCGACGACCTCATCCAGGCGGCGCGGTCGCATCCGGGTCGCGAGCGGCGCGTCGAGCGAGACCTCCTCGGGGACAAGGGCCGCTGACGCCCCGACCCCCACCTCCGGGAAGAGCTCCCTGTGGTCCACCGCGGCCAGTATGCGCACCGCGGTACCTCGCCGCCGCCGCGCTGGAGCCCCGGCGGTCAGCGGTGGGACGAGGGGCGCGGGGCGAGTCCCGCCGCCTGCGCGGCGGCGCGGCGGCGGACCGAGCGCGGCGCCGGCTGGAGCGGCTCGTCGCCGTCAGTGTCGAGGTCGGGGAAACGGGCGCGCCGGTCGGGCAACAGGATGTCGAGCAGGTCCGACTGCCAGGCGAGCAGGGCAAGGTGCAGCTGATAGCTGGAGGGCGCCTCCCGGACCGAATCGGGGAGCGGGCCCTCCGCCACCCGCGATAGCGCTCCGAGGACGGCAGAGAACGCCGTGGGCAGGTCCTCCTCCGGGCTCCGGGGATCAAGGTGCCAGGTCTCCAGCGTGTCCAGCACCGCGTCGATCTCGCGGAGGACAGCGCGCTGCCGCCGGGCGGCGGTCCCCTGCCGCCGCGCCGCCTGGGCTGACCGGCGGACGGCCAGGCTTGCCGCCGCCACCGGCGCGGCGGCCTCTCCGCTTCGCTGAGCCGTCGCTCCGCCGATGCCTCCGGGGCCGGTCATGCTGATCTCCCCGCGCCGGTCGTGTCCGGCGCCACGACAATTGACATCGCCAATTGTATGACGGCTAGCTGATCCCCGGCGCCGGCGGCGGCGGCTGCGATCGCGAGACGGACGCGGATGATGGGGGCCGGACGGGTCGACGGCGGGCGTCCGCGTGTCGGGAGGGCGTGCGACGGCGGGCTACATCGGAGCGCTCGACCAGGGCACCACCAGCACCCGGTTCCTGATCGTTGACCGGGGTGGGCGCGTGGTCGCCGCGCACCAGCGGGAGCACCGTCAGCTGACCCCCCGCCCCGGCTGGGTCGAGCATGACCCGACGGAGATCTGGACCCGGGCGCAGGAGGTGATCCGGGGGGCGCTCGACCGCGCCCGCCTCGGGCCCGGTGACCTCGCCGCGGTCGGGATCACCAGCCAGCGCGAGACCACCGTGCTCTGGGACCGCCGGACGGGGGCGCCGGTCCACAACGCGATCGTCTGGCAGGACACCCGCACCGACGACATCTGCCGGGCGCTGTCTCGGGAGCACGGTCCCGACCGGCTCCGTGACCGGGTCGGGCTCCCGCTCGCGACCTACTTCTCCGGCCCCAAGGTCCGCTGGCTGCTGGAGGCCGTGCCCGGTGTCCGGGAGCGGGCCGAGGCCGGCGAGGTGGTCTTCGGCACCATCGACAGCTGGCTGATCTGGAACCTCACCGGCGGCTCCAACGGCGGCCTCCACCTGACCGATGTCAGCAACGCCAGCCGCACCCTCCTGATGGCCCTCGCCACCCTGGACTGGGATCCCGCGATCCTCCGCCTGCTCGGGATCCCGCGCGCGATGCTGCCCGAGATCCGCTCCTCGAGCGCGATCTACGGGCCGATGGCGGCGCCCCTTGCGGGCGTGCCGGTGGCGGGCGACCTCGGCGACCAGCAGGCGGCGCTCTTCGGGCAGACCTGCTTCGCGGCGGGCGAGGCGAAGTGCACCTACGGGACGGGGAGCTTCCTCCTCGTCAACACCGGCACCGTTCCGATCGCGTCGCGGCACGGCCTGCTCACCACCGTGGCCTACCGGGTCGGCGACCGCCCTGCCGTCTACGGGCTGGAGGGGTCGATCGCGATCACCGGCGCTCTCGTGCAGTGGCTCCGGGACAACCTGGGGATGATCCGGACCACGGCCGAGGTGGAGGGCCTCGCCCGCAGCGTCGACGACAATGGCGGCGTCTACATCGTGCCCGCCTTCTCCGGGCTCTTCGCGCCCCGGTGGCGCAGCGATGCCCGCGGCGTCATCGTCGGGCTCACCGCCCATGCTCATCGCGGCCACATCGCGCGCGCGGCGCTGGAGGCCGCCGCCTGGCAGACCGCCGACGTGGTCGACGCGATGATCGCCGACACCGGCGAGCCCCTGCGCGCCCTCCGGGTGGACGGAGGCATGGTCCGGAACGAGTGGGTGATGCAGTTCCAGGCGGATGTGCTGGGGATCCCGGTGGTGCGGTCGCGGACGGCCGAGACCACCGCCCTCGGAGCCGCCTTCGCGGCCGGGCTCGCGGTCGGTTTCTGGTCCGGCGAGGAGGAGCTGCGCCAGACCTGGGGCGCCGACCGGACCTGGACCCCTCGGATGGACGCGGTCACCCGCGAGCGGGGCCGCCGGCTCTGGGCCCGGGCGGTCGATCGCGCACTGGGGTGGGTCGACCCGACCTGAGCGAGGTCCGTGTGATGGCCCCGCTGCCGCCGGGTGGTCGCGGACGCATGCGATAATCCCCCGCGTGGGGGCCATCGATCTGCGCTCGGACACGGTGACCCTGCCCTCGGCGTCGATGCGGGCGGCGATCGCATCGGCTCCGGTCGGCGACGACCAGTTCGGCGAGGACCCCAGCGTCAACCGGCTGCAGGAGCGGTCGGCGGCGATCCTGGGCAAGGAGGCGGCGCTGTTCGTCCCCACCGGGACGATGGCCAACCAGGTGGCGCTGCGCGTCCTGACCCGCCCCGGCGACGCCGTGGTGCTGACCCGCGAGAGCCACCTGGTCTGGTACGAGGCCGGGGCCGCCCCGGCCAATGCCGGGGTCCAGCTCACCGAGGTCGGGGGCCGGGGCACCTTCACCCGGGAGGAGTTCCTCAGCGCCTGCTGGCCCCCCGGCCACCTCCTCAGCCCCCCCACCACCTGTCTTGTGATCGAGAACACCCACAATCGGGCCGGCGGGGTGGTCTTCCCCGCGGCGGAGGCGGCACGCATCTGCGCGGCCGCCGCCGACCGGGGGGTTCGCGCCTACCTCGACGGGGCGCGGCTCTGGAACGCGGCGGTCGCGGTCGGGTGCCCGCCGGCGGAGCTGGCGGCGCCGTTCGACCTGGTCTCGGTGGCGTTCTCCAAGGGCCTCGGCGCCCCCGGGGGCTCGCTCCTCGCCGGCTCCGCCGACCTGATTCGGACGGCCACCCGGTACCGGCGCATGAGCGGGGGGGCGATGCGCCAGGTCGGGTTCTTCGCGGCCGCCGCCCTCCACGCCCTCGAGCACAACATGGCCCGGCTCGCCGACGACCACGCCAACGCCCGCCGTCTCGCCGAGGGACTGGCCGCCAGCGCCCGCCTGCGCGTCGACGTCGACCGCGTCCAGACCAACATCGTCATGGTCCACCTGGTCGAGGGCGCCCCGGACGCGGCCCAGCTGGTGCAGCGGGCCAAGGAGGCGGGGGTGCTGATGGTCGCGTTCGGGCCCCGCACCGTCCGCGCCGTCACCCACCTCGACGTGTCCGCCCAGGCCTGCCTGCGCGCGGCCGAGGTGGTGGCGGAGCTGGCCGAGGCCCGGGCGGCATGAGCCGGCTCGTCGCGCGTCCGGGGATCGACCGTTGACGTGACGGCCCCGCTGGCGGTGATCGGCGTTCCCAGCAACTCCTCGGGGGTGCGCGGCGGTGTCGCCGACGCGCC
>DAHUZL010000164.1 GCA_027306655.1 Candidatus Dormiibacterota bacterium | reverse complement strand
CGGGCTCCGCTCGGGCGCGAATATACTGGGCAGGCTCGTAACGGGCCGGCGTTCGGCCCCCAATCCCCTGGAGGTGGCGGTGGCGATCCAGACGGCGGCGGGAGCGGTGGCGCCCCGGCCCGTCCGCTCGGCCGCGGACTTCGTCCAGGCGGAGGCGATCGTCCATTTCGACGGGGAGTTCCGCGCCTACGCCGACTGCCGGATCGGCCCCATGACCCATGCGCTCCACTACGGGACGGGATGCTTCGAGGGGATCCGCGCGTACTGGAGCGCAGCGCGGGGCCGCCTGCTCGTTTTCCGCGGCCCCGAGCACTTCCGACGCCTGCAGCAGTCCGCCCGGATCCTCGGGATGACGGTGCCGATGAGCGCCGACGAGATGATGGCGCTGGCGGTCGACCTGCTCCAGCGCAACCGCTTCGAGACCGACACCTACCTGCGGCCCCTGGTGTACAAGGCCGGCGAGGAGATCGGGGTCCGGCTCGGCGGGATCCGGGACGGCTTCCTGGTCTACGCCTGCCCCTTCGGCGACTACGTCGACACCCAGCACGGCCTGCGCTGCATGGTCTCCAGCTGGCGTCGCATCGACGACTGCATGGCCCCGGCCCGGGCCAAGATCACGGGCACCTACGTCAACGCCGCCCTGGCCAAGAGCGAGGCGCTCGACAACGGCTTCGACGAGGCGATCATGCTGGGCGCCGACGGCCACGTCAGCGAGGGCAGCGCGGAGAACCTCTTCCTGGTCCGCGCCGGAACCCTGGTCACGCCCCCGGTCACCGACAACATCCTGGAGGGGATCACCCGGGCGACCCTGCTGCAGCTGTGGAGCGAGGACCTGGGGCTGCCGGTGCAGGAACGCTCGGTGGACCGCAGCGAGCTCTACACCGCCGACGAGGTCTTCCTCTGCGGCACCGGGGCCCAGGTGTCCCCGGTGGTGGAGATCGACCGCCGGCCGGTCGGAGACGGACGGGTGGGCCCGTACGCCCGCCGGATCCAGGCCCTCTACTTCGATGTGGTCCGCGGCGAGGTCGAGCGGTACCGGGAGTGGGTGATCCCGGTCGGCTGATCTGACGGCGTCCCCTGCCACAGCCGGCAGGCCCGGGCGGCGGCCCGGCGCAGGTCGCTGCGGGTGGCGCGGATCGCCGCCTCGAGGTCTCGCGGGCCGTCGCCGAGGGGAACCGCCGTGACCCCGAGGCGGGCGAGGGCGCGTTCCGTCGCCGGCTCCACGCTGCCCGCCAGGACGGCGCAGGGGATCCCCCGCCGCGCCGCCCGTTCCGCCACCAGCTGGGTGGCCTTGCCGAAGAGGCTCTGGCCGTCGAGCCGGCCCTCGCCGGTGAGCACGCGATCCGCGCCGGCGAGCGCCGCGTCGAGGCCGACCGCCGCGGCGACCACCTCCGCCCCGGGCGCGATCACGGCCCCGAGCAGGGTCGCGCACCCGTAGGCGGTGCCGCCGGCCGCGCCGGTCCCGGGAGCGCGCGGGCCGGGGCCGCGCCCGCCCCGCCCGAGCACCGCCGCCCAGCGTGCCAGCCCCCGCTCGAGGCTCGCCACCGCCTTGGGGTCGGCGCCCTTCTGGGGCCCGTAGACCCGGGCGGCTCCGCGCGCCCCCAGGAGCGGGTTCGCCACATCCGCGGCGACCACGATCGTGAGGCGTCGGAGGCGCGGGTCCAGCGGACCCGGGTCGCAGTCGGCCAGCCGGGCCAGCGCTCCGCCCCCGGGGGGCAGCTCCCGCCCGCTCGCGTCGACGAGCCGCAGTCCGAGGGCCTGGAGCAGGCCGGCCCCGCCGTCGGTGGTGGCGCTCCCGCCGACCCCGAGCAGGAGCCGCTCCGCCCCGCCGTCCAGCGCGACCCGGATCAGCTGCCCCGCGCCCTGGGTGGTGGCGCGCAGGCTGGTGCGGGGGGAGGGGCGCCCGAGCTGGGCCAGCCCGCACGTCGCCGCCAGCTCCACAACCGCGGTCCGCGGCCCCCCGCCTCCCATCCACCCGAGCGGCGCCCGGAGCGGCCGCCCGAGGGGGCCCGCCACCCCGTGGTGGGTGACCCGACCGGCGGTGGCCGCCACGGTGGCGGCGAGGAAGCCGTCCCCGCCGTCGGCCATCGGCAGCAGCACGGTCCGGGCCGCGGGCCAGACATCCAGGACGCCCCGGGCCATCGCCCGCGCCGCGGCAGGCCCGGAGCAGCTCCCCTTGAAGGCGTTGGGCGCGAGCAGGACCCGGGGGGCC
>DAHUZL010000157.1 GCA_027306655.1 Candidatus Dormiibacterota bacterium | reverse complement strand
GCCGCCCAAGACCCAGGCGGCGCTGCTGGAGGCGATGCAGGAGCGCCAGGTGACGATCGAGGGGACGACGGCCTTGCTGCCGCGGCCGTTCCTGGTGCTGGCCACCCAGAACCCGATCGAGTACGAGGGGACGTACCCCCTCCCGGAGGCGCAGCTGGACCGGTTCCTGCTGCGCACCGGGGTCGGCTACCCATCGAAGGCGGATGAGGTGCGGATGCTCCAGGCCCGGCAGGCCCGGGGCCAGGACGAGGTCGCGCTGCGGGCGGTGCTGGACGGTCCCAGCCTGCTCGCCTGTCAGCAGGCGGTGGAGCGGGTGGCGGTGGCGGACGAGGTGGTGGGCTACGTGGTGGACCTGGTGGGGGCGACCCGGCAGAGCCCGCGGGTCCAGGTGGGGGCGAGCCCGCGCGGGAGCCTGGCCCTGCTCAAGCTGGCCCGGGCCCGGGCCGCCCTGCGGGGGCGCGACTTCGTGGTGCCCGACGATGTGCAGCAGCTGGCCGGCCCCGCCCTGGCCCACCGCCTCACCCTGCGGCCCGAGCTCTGGGTGCAGCGGATCCGCGCCGAGGACGTGGTCCAGGAGTGTCTCACCCAGGTCCCCGTTCCCCCCACCCTCCCCCCCGAGATGCTCCTGCCCCAGCCGGCCGGCACCGGAGACGGCGCGCCGGCGTGACGGGAGGGGACGGGTGGCCCGGGTCAGGCGGGCGGCTCGCCGCTGAGGGGGGCCATGACGGTCGCCAGCGCCCGGTCCGAGGCGCTCCCTGACGCCAGGGCGCCGCGGACGCCGGCGATGTCGGCGGCCGGCCGATTCTGGCTCAGCTTCCACTTCGCCTGGAGGCGGGTGATGGGGACCTCGATCCCCACGATCGCCCTCACCATGCTGGCCACGAAGGCTGGGGGGGCGTCGTCCACCGACCACGGCCGGCTCAGACCGGACTCGTGGCGGGCGGTGAGGCGGCGCACCAGCGCCTCCACCCAGGCCGCATCGTCGTGGACGACGAGCGGGCCCCACGCGTGGACGGCGCAGTAGTTCCAGGTGGGGACCACCTTGCCGTGCTCCGCCTTGCTCGGGTAGAACGACGGCGAGACGTAGGCGTCGGCGGGCCGGAAGATGACCATCGCCTCCTGCGCCCGATCGACGTCGCGCCACTGCGGATTGGCTCGGGCGAGGTGGCCGACGAGCCGTCCATGCTCCCCCCCCGGCTCCAGCAGCCACGGCAGGGTGGTGGCGTCCAGGCCGGCCGGGCCGAGCGTGATCAGCTCGCCGATCCGGGCGGCGGCGATCGCCGCCGCGATCACCTCCGGGCGGGACTCGACGAACGCCGCGGGGAGGTACACGATCCTCCGATTATGCCGACGGGGCCAGCGGAGCGGGACGAGCGGGACGCCGTCCGCTCACCCCCCGGCCGCCCCCGACGCGGGTGGACCGGGCTCCGGGCGCTGTTCGCCGGCTCGACCCGCCGCGTGGGGCCGTGGGTTGAGCTGGAAGAGCCACCACGGATAGTCGAGGCGCAGTCGGACGACCCACGAGCGTCCACGGTCGGCCGTCGATCCCACGATCACCTGTCGGCCGTGGACGACCGCCGCCCACCGGGCGCCGTCATCGGTCACGATCGCCCCGGTGCCGCCGGCGTCCGGAATGCCGAGCGCCACCGGGCTGAGGGTGGTTGGCGGACATGACCAGCGGAGGTCGACGTCGCCCGTCTCGCAGACGGTGGGCGCGGACCCTGAGTCGCGCGGTCCCGCGACGTTGCGCGCCCCGACGAGGATGAACACGCCCCCGCCGGCTGCCGCCGGGCCGGAGCCGATGGCCCCGGTCTCCATCGCCGGCCCCGCCGGCAGCTGGTGGGTGGGGACCGGCACATACCCGCCGCTCTCCTCGAGGGTCCAGTGCGCCCCCCCATCGAGGCTGCCGTAGATCTCGACTGCGGGGGAGGCGGCCACGGTGCCACCGTTGTAGACGACGATCAGGCGACCGTCCCCGCCAGCCGCCACCCACGCCTGGTCACCGCGATACGGGTCGCCGGACAGACCGATCTAGACGTGCCAGTGCCGTCCACCGTCGGTCGTCCCCGCGATCCCCGCCGGTCCGACCACCCATCCGCGACGGGCGGTTTGGAACACGAATCCCGCCACGGGCGTCGGGGTCCGGACCGGTATGGCCTGACTGGGCTGGCGGCGAATGCGCCAGAGCGCCCCTGACGAGGTGGCCCAGCCGGGACCATGTCCGGGGAAGCCGATGGTGCAGAACTGGCGGCCCGGGAGAAGGCGCCAGCGCAGGCCGCCGCGGCTGCGGAGCAGCCCGCCCGAGGTTGCCGCCACCGCAAGATGCGTCGAGGTCCAGGCCACGGCGTTGATGGTGAGCCGTCTCGACACGAACACGGATCTCCAGCGGTGGCCGCCGTCCGCCGTACGCATGATCTCGCTCCACGGAGCCCCCGACTCCTCGGAGACCGCATTGATCGCGAGGAGCCCGAGCCCGTGGCCGGCGAACGCCAGGCTCATCTGGAACGCGGCCGGCCGGGTCGGGCAGCGGCCGGGGTCGAATGCGGTCTGTCGCCGCCGCGCCGTGCTGCCTGCGGCGCTGGCCGGGCACAGTCCACGCGACTCTCCGGCCGGCGCCGCGCACGGGCTCGGGCGCGCCGTGCCGCTGACCGGCGCTGGTGGCGCGGCGATCGACCCCGAGGATCCTGCCCCGGTGGTCCCTAGCTCGTGGCTACCAGCGTTCCCGCGCCGCCGCGATTGGTGGCGGCCGCAACCGACGGTCGCCGGGGTCGGCGACACCCATGCACGTCCGTGCAACGCGGGAGGCGCCCCGCGTGTTACCGGGGCGCCAGGCTCGTTTGGGTCTCCGAATAGCGTATCCTTAAGGTTCAGCTGGAGGATGAAAGTGGAGCGATTCGTCGGGGTCGAGGAGGCGCGGGAGATGCTCGGTCGCCTAGTCGACGAGGTTGCGGCTGGTGGCGACACCGTGGGGCTGACCAAGCGCGGTCGTCCGCTGGCGGTGCTGATGAGCCGCGACGAGTATGTCCGGCTCAAACTGGCCGGGACCCAGCAGGCTCGCCGAGAGCTGGCCATGCTGCTCGAGGGCATTCGCGACAGGCTCGGTGACGGCGGGATCGACCCCGACGCCATCGAGGCCGCGATCACGGCAGCCCGCCAGGTGTGATCCGATGGGTCGTTCTCGACACCAATGTGCTTGTGTCCGGATTCCTCCGGCCGGGATCGGTTCCCAGCCAACTCCTTCAAGCGGTGATCAGCGGCCGCTTGATCCTGGTCACAAGTCCGGCGCTCCTGGCTGAGCTCGACCGGGTGGTCCGCTATCCGAAGCTTTCGGCCGCGTTCCCCGACCCGGCAGGGGTGGTCGGCCGGATCGAGGCGGTCGCATCGGTCGTCACGCCGCAGATGCGGCGGCACGACGCGCTGGACGAGTCCGACAACCGTGTCCTGGAGGCGGCCGTCGCTGGTCGGGCTGAGGCCATCGTCACCGGGGACGTGGGGCTGCTCGCCTTGGGTGATTCCGTTGCCGGCGTGCGACTGGTGACGCCGCGGCAGCTCGTGGACCTGCTCCGGGGGGAGTCGTCGCCCTGAACTGCGGCGGCCATGCCGCCGTCCAGTGCGGTCGGCTACCGAGCGGCCGGTCCGACTGCCCGCTGACCAGGGCAGGCTCGTCGACAACGCCGCGCGCGGCACCCGCCGAGCTCACCGCCGTTCACCGGGTGTGGACTGCGGATCGCGGACGTCCCCTGGCTCGCGAGGATCCCGTCACAGGCTGGCCGCTGGGGGCGTACTCTGTGATCGAGGCGACGCGGCCGAGCCTCGCGTCTCGATCGCAGTGGTGCCTTCCGTGAAGCCGCCCCGGGGAGCCACCGCACCGGCATGACCCGCCCGGAGCCGGAGGACCGTCCTGTGCGCCGAGCCGTGGGTGGGACCTCATTGGGCGCCAGTACCGCGGTCGTCGCGCGTAGTCGCCGCCCTCGCCGGGCGCAGGTTGCGCTGACCGTCGCCGCTGCCATCGCCGTCGTCACGGCGGGGGTGACCGTGCCGCTGGTGGCATTCAGCCACAGGACGGGCGCGATGGGCCTGCCCGAGGCTCTCCGGGGGCTCGGGCGCGCGACCTGGCGCATCCTTCCAGCGCCGCCCCCGCCCCAGGCGGTCGAGGGAGCCCCCATCGTGTGGACGGGGCAGGAGGTCATCGTCTGGGGTGGGACGCCCCCGGACGGGAGGTTCCCACCGAACAGTGGGGGGGACGGCCTCGCCTACCGTCCGGTGACGGGGATCTGGCGGCGGTTGCCGCCGGCGCCCGTGGTGCCCACCGGGACCACGGAGGCGGTGTGGACGGGGCGGGACATGATCGTGGCCGTACCCGAGGGGGAGCGTCTCGCCATGATCGCCTACAGTCCCGCCACCAACCGCTGGCGCCATCTGCCCGCGCCTCCGGTGGGAGGGTCGAGCGCCTACTACTACCGTCTCGTCCAGGCCCGCGGTGCCGTGCTCCTGTACGGGTACCCGCCGGATCAGCTGGCCCACGCCACCGGCCTGGACCTGCCTGCACCGCGGCTCGCGGTCCTGCACCCCGGCGCGGCACGCTGGCAGATTCTGACGCCGCCGCCCCAGCGCCCGCCGCACACGGCCGATGGGGGATTCACGGTGGTGTGGGACGGATCACGACTGCTGGTCTTCACGCAGCGCATGCGCGTTCACATCTTCCCCAACGGGGTGCATGCGTCGACGGGCGGGTCCACGGTGACATCGTTCGACCTCGGGACCGATCGCTGGACCACGCTGCGGTCGCGTGGACCGGTCCCGCCCCTGAACGGGTCGGGGTTCTGGGCTGGCCGGGTGGTGGCTGTCTTTGGTGGCGTTGCCTGCATCGTCTGCCACGGTCCCGGGTTGACCACCACCCGTCCCGTGTTTCTCGGCGGCGTGTTCGACCCTTCGACGCGGAAGTGGCGCGGGGCCCACCCTCCAGCGGCGCTGAATGCATCGGGCGACGCGACCGCCTGGACCCGGGTGCTGGTCAGCGTGACCTCCCGCTACGAGCTCGGCGGCCATCGGCAGTGGGGAGCCGTGGCCAGTGCCTGGGATCCGAACACGGCACGGTGGCTGCCGGTCCCGGCCCCGCCCGCCCGGCTTCCCATCGTGAGTGGCACCGGGGTGTGGACCGGCCGGGAGTGGATCTTCCCGACCGATGGCCCACGGTTCGTCGCGCTCATCCCGGGCCGCTGATCGAACATGGCGGCTGCGCCGTCCAGGTGCTCGGTGTGGCCGGTTCGTGCCCTCCGCTCGGTCGCCGCATGGGAATCGGCGGGTCTCATCCGGGTCGAGCGGGCGAACCTCCTGCCGCTGGCCGTTGGGAGGCCGGACCAGCGTGGCGACGCTGCAGACGATGAGGCTCCACCTGAGCGAGACATTGAGCCCGCGCCGGAGGACGCCGTGCAGGGAGTCGCCCCGCCGCGCTGGGGGTCCGGCCGCCAGCTTGCGATGCATCGATGCCTGCATGACCTGGGGCGCAACCCGGACGAGGCGGAGCGGTCCGAGCTCGGGGGTGAAGGGGACTCGGACCTCGCGCGCTGGTGCCCGCACCAGGTCTCGAACCTGGAACCTTGGGATTAAGAGTCCCCTGCTCTACCGATTGAGCTATGCGGGCGGGCCCCGGACCGACGCGGAGGGAGCGACTGGCATTCTAGCGGCCGCCGTGGGCAGGGCCCGGAGCGGGCGGAGGGCGCCCTGGGTGGCCATCCCCTCGCATCCGACCAGATCCGGGGCGGCCGACAGGGGCCCACCCCGGCCGGCACGGCCCCCATCGGGCCGACCGAGAGCAGGCTCAGGCAGGGGCCGCGGGTCGATCAGGCCCCCGGCGGGAGCAGGAGGCTCAGGCGGAAGGTGGCGCCGGCCCCCGGGCTGCTCTCGAGGGTGAGGGTCCCGCCGTGGGCGCGGGCGATCCGGTGGGCGAGGGCGAGGCCGAGACCACTGCCCGTGAGGGTGGCCGCCGCCGGCAGTCGCACGAATGGGTCGAAGATCCGACGCTGGTCCGCGGGGTCGATCCCGGGCCCCCGATCGGCCACCTCCAGGTTGAGCAGGCTGCCGGCTCGGCGCACCCGGAGGGTGACCGGTCCCGGTGCCGGCGCGTACTTGAGGGCGTTGTCGAGCAGGTTGCCGAGGGCGCGCGTGATCATGGCGGTGTCCAGTCCCAGCGGCGGAAGCGGGGCGGGGTCGATCGCCAGCTCCAGCTCGACTCCGCGAGCGGCGGCCAGCCCCTCGTAGGTCTCTCCCACCGCGCGGGCCAGCTCCGCCACGTCGACCAGTTCACGTCGCAGCGTCAGCCGTCGTGGATCGTCGAGGTGGAGCAGGTCGGTGAGATCGCGCACGACGGCCGTGATGTGGCGCACCGACCACGCGGCGCGGTCGACGGCGGCGCCGAACTCGGAGTCCTCGGGCACGTGGTACTGCGTAAGGAATTCGACCGCCTGCTGGGCATGGAAGAGCGGGCTCTTCAGCTCGTGCGAGAGAGTGGTGATCAGCTCCCGTGCGGACCCGGTCTCCCCCGCCGGAGCGGGGTCGCGGAGGATGAGCGCGCACGCTCGGACGGGGTCGCCGAGTCCGATGGCGCGGACCACCGGGCTCCAGCGCGGTCCGGGCGGTGCGGGGGTGGTCTGGTCCGTCGCGGGTCCGCTCGGCCGGGTCGCGGCGGGGCCGGGGCCGGCCTCGGCGGCGTCGATGTCCACCCTGGCGACGGTGCGGTCCGCTCCACCCAGTGCGTCGCGCGCGAGGCGGGCCAGGGCTGGGACTCGAAGCTGCCCGCGGCCGTCGCACAGGGCGCGGAGCGGGACCCGGTGCGCCAGCGCGGGGTTGCAGGCGAGGACCCGCAGGTCGGGGTCCACCAGCAGGACCCCGTCGTCGAGGGCGGCGATCAATTCCGCCGCGAGCGTGGGAAGCCGTCCCGCGGCCGGTCGAGGGGGCGCACCGTCGGGCTCGGATGCCGGGAGACCGGACCGGCGGGGTCGGGTGGTCAGCGGAGCACCTCGAACTTGTAGCCGATGCCCCGCACGGTATGGATGAATCGCGGTGATCCGCGCCGGTCGCCCAGCCGTCGGCGCAGCTCGGCGACGGCGTTGTCGACGGCCCGGTTGTAGACGTCGGAGTCCACACCCCAGACCTGGTAGACGATCTGCTCCTTGCGCAGCACCTGGCCCGGTTGGCTCGCCAGGAGATGGAGGAGGAGAAAGAGCCGCCGGGGCAGCGCCACCGGCGCGCCGTCCACGCTGCAGGTCCAGGTACCGACATCGATGGTGAGGCCGGGGTGGTCGAACCGGGTCGGTCGGGCGCCCCGTCCCTGGATCAGCCGGCGCACCGCCGCGCGGAGCACTCCCGGGTCCTCGGACTTGTCGATGTAGATGTCCACCCCGGCGTCGTATCCGGCCATCCGGTCGATCGCCTCGCCCCGCGCGCTCAACATCACCACCGGGACCGCGCTGCCCGACTGGCGCAGACGGCGGACGACCTCCAGCCCACTCATGGTCGGCATCGCCCAGTCCACCACCAGGCAGTCCGGCGCACTCGCCGCCATCGCCTCCAGCGCCTGCGCCCCTCCGCCCACGCCCTGCACCGCATAGCCCTCGGGCCGGAGCAGGGCGGCGACGGTCTCCACCACCCGGGGGTCGTCGTCGACCACGACGACGAGCGGCACCGCGATCCGGGTCACGGCTCCCTCCCAGGGCGGTGGCGGGCTGCCGGTCGCGGGCAGCGGCGGCGCTCAGGGTACGGCAGCGCGGCGCGCGACACAAACCGTGCAGTCCGGCGGCACCGTCCGAGAGGGGCGGGCGCGGAATCCGGGAGGCCCGGCTGCGGCTCCGGGGACGGCGCGCGGCTCCCTCGGCGAAGACTCGACCCCGGGACGGACGGGCCCGGCGGCACGGTCGCCGGGGCGCTGCGGGATACCGGACAGGGAGGTGTCGTCGTGAACTTCGCCGAGCGGGTCGTGCGTCTTCGTGCCCGGGACCCGGAGTCGATCGCCTGGATGTTCGCCACCTTCCGCAGCGACGTGGCCCGCTGCTTCGGGCAGCGTCCCCCCCAGGACCAGGCCGACCTGGTCC
Organism: Candidatus Dormiibacterota bacterium; assembly: GCA_027306655.1. Classification (GTDB taxonomy): domain Bacteria; phylum Chloroflexota; class Dormibacteria; order Aeolococcales; family Bog-877; genus DAHUZL01. The sequence continues at coordinate 3,571 of DAHUZL010000157.1, read as the reverse complement.
AGGACGTCTTCACGACCGCGATCGTGCGTCTGCCGACGTTCGGCGGCGACCAGGAGGTCGTCCTGCGCGCCTGGCTGCGCCGGATCGCCTTCCATCGATGGCACCATCGCTGGGAGGCGGACCGGGTCCGGGCCCGTCATGCGGGGCCGGGATTGGAGGCGCTGCTCGCCGTTCACCCCAACCACCCCGCCCTGGTGGCGGGGACCAGGGCGCCCGACGTCCTGGTGCTGGAGCGGCGGTTGATCGAGGGCCTCCTGAATCGGCTCACCGCCCGCCAGGCGATGGTGGTCCGAGCCCACGTCCTCGAGGGCCGCACCACGGCCGAGATCGCTCGGACCGCGGGCATGAGCGCCGAGGGGGTGCGCGGCCTCTACAAGCGCGGATTGGCGCGCCTGCGCAGCGACGCGACCGCGCGCCGACTGCTGGAGGCCGCGTGAGCCTGCCGTGACCTGCGCGCTGCATCTCCGCCGGCGCTTACCGCAAGGTAACCGGCACGGCGCGGGACCTCCCGTCCCCGGGCCTGCCCCCGGCCGGGTCCCGGAACTTGCGCGCCCCACTGGTGACGGGGGGAGGGCGGCCGCGATCGAGACCGCCACCGTGGGGGTCGCCGAATGGGTCAATGCGGGCGCGCCATCACAAGCCGCGGCGGGGAGGCCGGTCCCGCAGCCGCCGGGCGAGAACAATGGCGCGGAAGGGGAAGGCGGGAGGTCGGGATGGGAGCCGGCGTCGCAGTGCGCGCGCGGCCGCGAACCGGGCATGTCGACCCGGACGCCCGGACGGGCGTGCCGGTGACCGCGCCCGCGCCTGGGCCGCGGCGATGACGCGGCCATGGGCCGTGCTGGCGGCCGCGGCCCTCACCTTCGTGGCCGTCCTGGCCGGGTTCCTCTACCTCGGTGCCCGGTTGCAGGCGGGCGCGGAACGGGTGCTGGTAGCGGGCCACGCGCTGCCGGCGGGCACCGTCCTGACCGCCACCACCCAGGATCTCAGCCCCCAGGGGGAACTGCTGCGGGTGGGCAACGGGGCCACCGCGGCGGACGTCATCCCGCAGCACGACTACATGGCCGTGGCCGGGGCCACCACCCTGGTCGGCCTTCGAGCCGGCCAGCTCCTGCTCTGGCATGACCTCGCGCTCCGGCGCACCGCGGTGGCCCGCCTGCTCTCGCTCCGGCTGGCCGACCTGCCCGCCGGCGTCGGCGCCGGCAGTCGGGTCGACCTCTTCGCCGTGTCGGGCACCCAGACCGGCCTGGTGGACCCCAGCGCCAATCTCTGCGGCGCTCCGGCGGCCGCCGGGTGCGTCGTTCCGCTCGCGTCCAGCGTGCTGGTCGACGGCGTCAATCCGGCCGCTCAGACGATTGAGATCACGGTCCCGCCCAGCCTCGTCAGTCAGTGGCTCTACATGGACGCGACCCAATTGCTCTGGGCCGTCCCCGCCGGGACTGCCGCCTGCCCGGGCGCGGAGGTGACGGTGTCCGCGGCCGCGCCGGCGCTGTCCGCCATCCGCCACCGGTCCGCGGCCGTGCCGGTCGGATCGTGCCCCGGCCTTCCGCTGCACGCCGTGGTCGAAGCATCCCGCCGCCATGTGGCCGCCGCTGCAGGCCACTCATGAAGCGGGGCTGGCGGCTGCTGCGCCCGCCGCCGGGCCACCGCGCGATGTCGGCACGAGCCGCCCCCGGCGCCGATGGCGACACGGCGAGGATCGCAGCGGTGATCGGGGTCACCGGTCCCCCGGGGGCACCGGGACGCACCTTCGTGGCGATGAACCTGGCCGCCACGCTGTCGCAGCTCGACGCGACGGTGCTGGTCGACGCCGACCCCATGCTCGGCACCATCGGCACGCAGCTGGACCTGGACCCCGAGCGCTCGCTCTGGTTCCTCGCCCACGAGGCCCTGCTCCGCCCGCTCGACCAGGGGTTGGTCGAGCGCCACCTGCAGGCGTCGGGTTCGCTCGATGTCCTCACCGGGCTCGAAGATCCGGGCGAGACCGGATCATGCACCCCGGAGCTGGTCGGCGCGGTCCTCGCCGTGCTCCGGCGCACCCATGGGTTCGTGGTGGTCGACCTGGGCGCGCTGCTGGGGTCGTTCGCCGCCGCCGTGGCACGTCAGTGCGATGGTCTGCTCTGGACCATGGTGGCGACCGAGATCGGTGCGGTGGCGTTCGATCGCACGCTGCGCGGTCGCGCCGCGGCAGAGGCCGCCGGCACCGCTGCCCGGTGGGAGGCGATCGTGTGCAACCGGCACGGCTCCAGCGCCCTTCCCCACGCCGTCGGCGACCTGGAGGCGAGCTACGGACTCCCGGTGCTGGGACGGATCCCCGCGGACCCCGCCGCCGCTCGCCAGGGTGATATGCGCCACCGTCCCGCCGTGCTGGGGAGTCGTCTGGGTCGCCCGTTTGGCGAGCTCGCCGCGCGGATCGGCGCCACCGCGCCGACCGCCGACCGCGGGTCGGACGAGGGCTGGAGCCGACGGATGGTGACCCCCACTGCGGCCACGCTGGCGCCCCGTCCATGATCGACGTGCGCGCCCCGGCGGCCCGCGGCGGTATCTCCGAGCCGGCCGCCCGCGCCGAGACGTGCGAGCCCCCACCCGATCAGGTCGAGGGAGCGGTGCTCGCCGCGGTCCAGTCGGCGATCACCGAGGTGCTTAGCCGACGCGCCGGCACGCGGCTGGTGGCGTCCGACCGTCCCTGGATCCGTGAGCTGGTTGACGAGCGGCTGCGCCAGTACCACGCCCGCGCCCCCCTGGACGGGCTCCCGGTGCTGTCGCGGGCGGAGTACCGCAGCATCGGGAGCCGGGTCTTCGCCCGCGTCACGCCGCTGGGGCCGCTCGGCGAGCTGCTCGCCGACCCGGCGGTGGAGGAGATCCTCGTCAACGGTCCCAAGGAGGTGCTGGTGGTCCGGGACGGGCGCCAGATGCCGGCGGAGATCGAGTTCGACGACGAGGACCAGCTCATCGACCTGGTCCAGCAGCACCTCGACCGGGGCTCCTCCCACTTCGACCGCGCCAGCCCGATGGTGACGGCAACCCTGGAGGACGGCTCGCGCATGAACGCGGTGCTGCCGCCGGTGGCGACGCCGCTCGCGATCACCATCCGCAAGCACCACCTGGCGCGGTTCACCAGCCTGGAGGACCTCGTCGCCGCCGGGGCGATGCCCTGGGAGCTGATGCTCCTGCTCCGGGCCGCGGTCCAGGCCCGCCTCAACATCGTCATCTCGGGCGGAACGGGCAGCGGCAAGACCACCCTGCTGCGAGTCCTGATCGGGGAGATCCCCCTGACCGAGCGCGTCATCACGATCGAGGACCAGCGCGAGCTCCATGTGCGGACGCGTGACGGCGGCCGGCCCAACTGCATCTCGCTGGAGGCTCGGGAGGCCAACATCGAGGGACAGGGCGCGATCACCATCCAGCACCTGGTCCGCAATGCCCTGCGACAGCGCCCGGACCGAATCTTCGTGGGGGAGTCGCGTGGTCCGGAGGCCCTCGACGTGATCGATGCGATGGGCACCGGCCATGATGGCAGCGGCACCACCCTCCATGCCAACAGTGTCCGCGACACCGTCCATCGCCTCAATAC
>DAHUZL010000156.1 GCA_027306655.1 Candidatus Dormiibacterota bacterium | reverse complement strand
CCTCCCCGTTCCTGCTGATGGCGCCGTACATCGCGGTGATCCTGGCGGTCGCCGGCCTGGTGGGGCGGGTGCGGCCGCCGGGGGCGGACGGACAGCCCTACCGTCGCGAGTGAGGGGCGCCCAACGCCCGGATCCCGACGCAGGCGCACCTGCGACACCTGGCGCGAGGCGTCGGGACCGCGGCCAGGGACGCGCGGACGCAGCAGCGCTCGGCAGTGATCGTCACGGCGCCGGCCAGCCTTCGAACAGATTGCTGGCGGCCAGTTCGATGTCCAGGGCGGCGGCCGAGAAACCGTTGCGGCTGATGCCGACCAGTCGGGCAGCCTGGGCACCGGGAACCTTGGCCCGCTGCTGGATGAGTCGCTCCGTGTCGTGACGCGTGAAGGGAGCGTTCTCCCGCCACTTGATCGATCCAACGACATCTACCGCGGTCGGACGGTCTCGGTCGGCCGCCCCGACGAGATCGACCTCGGGGTCGTTCGTCCGGGTCCAGTAGCTGCCGATGAACTGAGCATCTCCGAAGCGCGGATCGGGTAGGAGGCGCTCCACCGAGCTCCGGATCACGGGTTCGATCGCCTTGCCGCGGAAGGTCGACCAGTCCCGCTCGACCCGGGCCACCACGAGATCTCCGCGCCCGCGATCGATCTCGTCGATGTTCGGTCCAATGAAGCGCAGCCAGAATCGGAGATACGGGTCGACGACCAGGTAGCGGCGGTCCTTCTTCCCGGGCGGAGCCGCATAGGGCAGCCGGGAATCGACCAGCCCCTTCGACACGAGGACCTCGAGGGCGTGGGTGAGGGACTTCTCGTTGCTCACCCCACTGGCGCCGCGGATGGCGTTGAACGTCGTCTCGCCGTGGCCTATCGCGGCGAGGACGTCGCGGGCCTGGAGATCGGTCTCGAACTCCGCCTCGAGGATTCGCTGGGCGTTGACGACCAGGGGATTCGACGAGTCGAGGAGGCTGCGGGTGAGGAACTCCCTCCGCGAGAGGCTCGCCGGCCACGACCGCGCCAGGATCGGGAATCCGCCAACTACGAGGTACCGATCGAAGGCCTGCTCGGGAGACACGGAACTCAGCGCCGCCAGCTCGCGCGGGGAGAAGGGCGGCACCATCATTTCGCGAGTCGGGCGGTCGTGGAGCTCGGCCGGGTAGTCGGTCAAGGCTCGCATCATTCGGATGTCGCTCCCCACGCACACGAGCAGGACGCTTTGGCGCTGGAGGCGACGGTCCCAGGCCTCCTGGAGGTCCGATGGGAACCCATGGTCCTGCTCGACGAGGTAGGGAAGCTCGTCGATGACGATGACCAGTGGCCTCTCCGCCGTGGCGCCGGTCGCGGCGAGGTCGAAGGCTGCGGACCAGGTGGTGAAGGTCGCCCCACTTTGGACGGCGGTGGCCGAGGGCAGGGTCGAGTCAGCCAGGACCGAGCGAAACGTCTCGAGAGCGTCAGCCCGCCGCCGGCGCGGAGCCTGGAAGAAGACGTAGGGGACGCGCGCGCGATCGAGGAAGGCCTCGACCAACCGGGACTTGCCCACCCGCCTGCGCCCTCGCATCCAGACGAAACGGCCTCCGGAACCGTCTCGGACCTCCTGCAGCTGGTCCGAGAGAAGGCGGAGCTCGCGAGCTCGTCCGACAAAGTCTGCCATCGAGTAAACTATACGCCAGGAAAGTTTCCTGGACTACAGTTTGAGCGAGGATCCGATCGACCGCCCAACGACCGCAGGAACCGTACACGCCCGAACAGTCCTGGGGCCGCGGCGGCGATGAGCCTCGCCACCGCCTGACCGACCCCGCCCCCCGACCTGCCACCATTCACCCGTGCCCGGGCTCGACGACCCGTTCCCGCTGGCCAGGCGCGCGGCGGACCTGCTGCGGGAGCGGACCGGCGGTCCTCCCGACGTCGCCGTGGTCATGGGGTCCGGATGGGACGCGGCGCAGTCCGAGCTGGGCCGGCCCCGGGCCGAGGTGGACTCCGCCGACCTCCCCGGCGCCGTCCCCCCGAGTGCGCCCGGCCACCGCGGCGCCCTGCGCGCCTTCGTGGTGGGCGGGCGGCGGGTGCTGGTCGCGTCCGGCCGGGTCCACCTCTATGAGGGGCACCCCCCCGCGGTGGTCGTCCACACCGTGCGCGCGCTGGTGCTCGCCGGCGCCCGCACCGTCGTGCTCACCAACGCCGCGGGCGCGCTGCGTCCCGACCTCGCCGTCGGTCGGCCGGTCGTCCTCCGCGACCACCTCAACATGACCGGACGCTCGCCCCTGGTCGGCCCGCTGCCTCCCGTCCCGCTCTCGGGGCGCTTCGTCGACATCTCCCAGCTCTACGATCCCGGTCTCCGGGCGCTGGTGCGCGGGATCGATCCCGCCTGCGCCGAGGCCGTCTACGCCGGGGTGCTCGGGCCCCAGTTCGAGACCCCGGCGGAGGTGGCGATGCTGGCCCGGCTCGGCGCCGACGTGGTCGGGATGTCGACCGTCCTGGAGGCGATCGCCGCCCACCACCTGGGCGCGAAGGTGCTGGGCCTGGCGCTGGTGACCAACCTCGCCGGGGGCCGACCCGGCCGACCGGTGGACGGTGAGGAGGTGCTGCGGGTCGGCGCCGCCGCGGCCCCCGAGAACGGACGGCTGCTGGCCGAGGTCATCCGCCGGCTGCCGTGATGGCCGGCCGTCACCGAGCCGGTCACCGCCGATCAGGGGGCCGTTGACGGCGCGGTCACCGCCGCGCGTCGCGGCGCGACGCTCCTTGTCCCCTGCCCCGCCCGGCAGACGGACCTGTCCCACTGGGTGTGCTACCATCCGCGCAATGGTCCGGCGCGACAAGCGGTCCGTCTCTATTCCGCCCGAGCTGGCGAGCGCGATCGACATGGCGGCCGCCGACGCGGGCACGACGTTCAGCGCCTGGCTGAGCACCGCCGCGGACCATCGGCTGCGGATCGAGGCCGGCCGGCGCGCCGTCGCCGCGTGGGAGCTGGAGCAGGGGCAGCTGACGCCGGCTGAGCTCGCCGACGGCGCCCGCCGCGCCGGCCGCCTCCTCGGCCGGAGGGCCCCACCGCGCGCGTGAACCGGTCCGGAGCGCGGGCGGGCGTGACCTACGACACGGGCGCGCTGGTCGCCGCCGAGCGCAACGACCGGCGCCTGTGGGCGCTCCACGCCGGTCTGCTGGCAGCGGGCGCCGTCCCGACGGTGCCGGCTCCCGTGCTCGCCGAGGCGTGGCGTGGCGGCGCCGGTCAGGCCGCCCTCGCCCGTCTGCTGGCCCCGTGCCGGGTGGAGCCGATGGACGCGGCCCAGGCGCGTGCCGTCGGCGTGCTGGCCGGGCGCGCGCGCCACCCTGACGTCGTCGACGTCACGGTGGTCGAGGGTGCCCTGCGTCGGGGCGACGGTGTCGTCACCCAGGACCCGGAGGACCTGCGCCGGATCGCGGCCGCAGCGGGGGCCACCCTGCGTGTCGAGCGCGTCTGACGGCGGGGTCATCCGCCCCACCCCGGCCGCCTACGCCTCCACCCGCTCCAGCACCAGGGAGGGAGCGGGCTCCGGCAGCGGTCGGGTGCCGATCACGACCGCTGATTGGAGCGCGTCCAGTGCGGCGGGGACCCGGGCGGGGTCGTCGCCGACCAGCTCCAGCACCGTCTCGCCCCGGCGGACCGGCTCGCCGGGCTTGGCGCGGCACCACACCCCCGCCGTCGGCGAGACGGGATCCCCGGCCCGGGCCCGTCCCGCCCCCAGCCGCCAGGCGGCGATGCCGACCGCGCGGGCGTCGAGCCGCTCGATCCAGCCATCGCGCACGGCGTCGACCCTGGCCAGGGTCTTCCCCACCGGCACGGGGGCGTCGGGGTCTCCCCCCTGGGCCCGGACCATCTGCCGGAAGGTCGCCAGCGCGCGGCCGTCGTCGAGCGCGGCGGCCGGGTCGACCGCGATGCCGGCCAGCTCCAGCATCGCGGTCGCCTCCGCCAGGACCAGCCCCCGGAGGTCGAGCGGGCCGCCCCCGCCGAGGAGCTCCAGGGACTCCTCCACCTCGACGGCATTGCCGACCGCGCGACCGAGCGGCGTCTCCATGGCGGTGAGGAGGGCGGTGGTGCGGAGCCCGTAGGCCCTGCCCAGCCCGATCATGGTCCGGGCGAGCACGCGGGCGCCATCCCGGTCGGCCATGAACGCGCCCCGTCCCACCTTGACGTCGAGCAGCAGCGCGGCCGTGCCCTCCGCCACCTTCTTGGACATGATTGAGCTGGCGATGAGCGGGATCGACTCCACCGTCCCGGTGATGTCGCGCAGCGCGTAGAGGCGCCGGTCGGCGGGGGCCAGGTCCGGTCCCGCGGCGCAGATGACGCAGCCCACCTCGTCGAGCACGCGCAGCACCTCGGTGCGGTCGAGGTCGGCCCGAAAGCCGGCGATGCTCTCCAGCTTGTCCAGGGTGCCACCGGTGTGCCCCAGCCCGCGACCCGACAGCTGGGGCACGGCCGCGCCGCAGGCGGCGACCAGGGGCGCCAGCACCAGCGAGACCTTGTCCCCCACCCCGCCGGTGGAGTGCTTGTCCACGGTCGGCCGGTCGAGCCCCGAGAGGTCCAGCCGATCCCCGGATCTCACCATCGCCCCGGTCCAGGCGGCGAGCTCGCCCGGGCTCATCCCGCGCCATACGATCGCCATCAGGAGGGCCGCCATCTGCTCGTCGCCGACCGTCCTGGCGAGGTGGCCGGCGAGCACCCACCCGATGGCGTCCGGAGCGAGCTCTCCGCCGTCCCGCTTGGAGCGAATCAGCTCGACGGCCGCCGGGGGCGCTGCGCCGGAGTCCCCGGCGGCGCTCATCGCTGGCGACGCCGCGCGAGCGCGTCGGCGTCGAAGGCGGCCGGCAGGAGCCGGCCGATCGCCACGGGCAGAGACCCCGGTCCGGCATCGATCGGCAGCTCGGGCCCGCCGTGCTCGATGAGGAGCTGGCGACATCGTCCGCAGGGTGTGAGCGGGGCGCCGTCGCCCGCCACCACCGCCACCGCGAGCAGCCGGCGCGCCCCCGCGGCGTGCAGCGCCGACACCAGTCCGCACTCGGCGCAGAGGGTGAGCCCGTAGGAGGCGTTCTCCACGTTGCAGCCGACGACGGTCCGGCCATCGTCGGCGAGGCCGGCGGCGCCCACCCGAAGTCCGGAGTAGGGCGCGTACGCGCCGGCCGCGGCGGCAGTCGCCGCCGCCCGCAGGGCGCCCCAGTCGACGCCCGCGCTCACCGCCCTGGTGGCTCCCGGGCCGTCCGAGCGCGCCCGCTCCGCCAGCGCATGCCGGTATGGTAGGCGGGTGCCGGCGGCCCCGCCCCACGGACCACGGCTCGGGTGGCGGCTCCACCCCGAGGTGGCGGCGGCGCTCGCGGCGGGCCGCCCGGTGGTGGCCCTGGAGACAGCGATCGTCGCCCACGGCCTGCCCCCGCCCCACAACCTTGAGGTCGGCCGGGAGGTGGAGGCCGCCGTTCGGGCGGCCGGGGCGGTGCCCGCCACCACCGGGATGGTCCAGGGGGTGCTGCGGATCGGGCTCACCGCGGCCCAGCTCCGCCACCTGGCCACCGCCGGGGATGTGGCCAAGCTCTCCGACCGGGACCTGGGGCCGGCCCTGGTCCGCGGGGGGGACGGCGCCACCACCGTCGCCGCCACCCTGGCGCTGGCGGCGGCGGCCGGGATCCGCGTCATGGCCACCGGCGGGATCGGCGGCGTGCACCGCGGCGCGGCCCGGTCCGGGGACGTGTCCGCCGACCTCCTCGCGCTCCGGCGCTACCCGGTGCTGGTGGTCGCGGCCGGGGTGAAGTCGGTGCTGGACGTCCCCGCGACTCTGGAACGCCTGGAGACCCTGGGCGTCCCCGTCATCGGCTACGGAACCCGGCGGCTGGCCGGGTTCCTCGTCCACGACTCCGGCATCGACCTCGACTGGTCCGTCGCCAGCCCCGCCGAGGTGGCGGCGCTGCTGCGGGCGCACCGGCGGGCGCGGCCCGATCCCGGCGGCCTCCTGCTCGCGAACCCGGTGGACGCCGCCGACCAGCTGGACCCCGCGCTTCACGATCGCACCCTCGCCGCCGCCCTGCGGCGCCTCGCCCGGGCGGGGATCCGCGGGAAGGCGGCGACGCCCTTCCTGCTCGCCGAGCTCGAGCGCGCCACCGCGGGGGCGAGCCGGGAGGCGAACCGACGGCTGGTGCTCGGCAATGCGCGCCTCGCCGCCGCGATCGCGGTCGCGGACCGCACGTGAGCCGGGTGGTCGTGGTCGGCGACGTTCTCGCCGATGTGTCCGTGCGGCTCGAGCGTCCGCTCGCCGAGGACAGCGACACGCCCGCCGCGATCACCCTCCACCCGGGCGGGTCGGCTGCCAACCTCGCCAGCTGGCTCGCCACCCTGGGGGTCGAGACCACCCTGGTCGGCGCCGTGGGCGACGACCGGCTCGGCCGCATCCAGGAGGAGGAGCTGGTGAGAGCCGGCGTGCGCACCCGGCTGGCGGTCCTCCCGCGGACCGACACCGGCGTCGTGGTGGCCCTGGTCGGGCGGGAGGGGCGGCGCAGTCTGGTCACCAGCCGCGGGGCGGCCAGCGGCCTGGACCCGGCCCACCTGCCGGCGGACCTCTTCCGGGCCGGCCGGCATCTGCATCTCTCCGGCTACGTCCTCCTCGACGCGTCGGCGAGGCCGGCCGGCCTCGCCGCCCTGGCGCTCGCCCGCCAGTCGCGGATGACGATCTCCGTCGACCCCAGCTCGCGGGAGCCGCTGCGACGGGAGGGCGCCCGGGTTTTCCGGGGCTGGGTGCGCGGCGCCGAGGTCCTCCTGCCCAACTGGGACGAGGGACGCGAGCTCACCGGCGCGGCGGAGCCGGCCGCGATCGCGTCCGACCTCCTCCGCGACCATGAGGAGGTGGTCCTGACGCTGGGCGCGGCGGGAGCGCTCTGGGTCGGACCGCACGGGTCGGTGCGGGAGCCGGCGCTGCCCGCGGCCGTCGTGGACACGACCGGCGCCGGCGACGCGTTCGCCGCCGGATGGCTGGCGGGCTGGCTCGCCGGCCAGGCGGGCGCCGCGCCGCTCCACCGTGCCCTCGCCGCCGCCGCCCTCTGCGTCGCCCGTCCCGGACCGCGCCCCGATTACGGGCGGTGACTCCGCCGGACCGGGGCGCGGGCCATAATCGACCCATGGCCGCTGCGGTCGAGACGCTCCCCGCGCCCGCCAGCCTCCAGAGCGTCGACCAGGTGGAGGTCGAGGATCGCGCGCGCCTGTTCGCGAGCCGGTCGATCAAGCGGGCGGCCAAGCTCTGGGCGCTGGAGCTCGCCGTCCGCTGCACCGACCTCACCTCGCTGGAGGGGGCGGACACCCCAGGCCGGACGGCGACCCTCTGCGCCAAGGCGCTCCGGCCCGATCCCGAGGACGAGGCGGTCCCCCCGGTGGCGGCGGTGTGCGTCTACCCAGCCCAGGTGGGGGAGGCGGCGACCCGACTCAGGGGGAGCCCGGTGCGGGTCGCCGCGGTGGCGACGGGCTTCCCCAGCGGCCAGATGCCGCGCGAGCTGAAGATCGCCGAAGCGGCCGAGGTGGCGCGGATCGCCGACGAGATCGACATGGTGATGGACCGGGGCGCCTTCCTCTCGGGCCGCTACGACGCGGTCCAGGAGGAGATCGCCCAGGTGAAGGCCGCGATCGGCGACCGCCACCTCAAGGTGATCCTGGAGACGGGGGAGCTGGGCGGCTACGACCAGGTCCGCCACGCGAGCTGGCTGGCGATGGCGGCGGGCGCCGATTTCATCAAGACCTCGACCGGCAAGATCCAGCCGGCGGCCACCCTCCCGGTGGCGGTGGTGATGCTGGAGGCGATCCGCGACTACGCCTGGAGCACCGGGCGCGCGGTCGGTTTCAAGGCGGCGGGCGGGATCCGCACCGCGCGCCAGGCGATCGGATACCTGGTGGCGGTGAACGAGACGCTCGGCGACGAGTGGCTGACCCCGGAGCGATTCCGCCTCGGCGCCTCGTCGCTGCTCAACGACGTCCTGATGCAGAGGGCCAAGGAGCGCAGCGGTGCCTACCAGTCCGCCGACGACTTCAGCCAGGCCTGAGCCCGGCACCGGCGCCGGGCCGGTCCCCGCCGCGGCGCGGGTCGGCGACGGCCCCCGCCGTGGGGGCACGTCCGCTTCCGCCGCGTCCGCTCCCGCCGCGGCCCGGGCCTCCGCCTTCGTCTACGCCCCCGCCCCCGAGGCCACCGACCACCTCCGCCTGCGCGACCGCTATCCGCTCTTCATCGGCGGCCGCTTCCAGCCGCCCGCGGCCGGGGTCCACCGGCCGACCATCAACCCCGCCACCGAGGAGATGCTGGCGGAGGTCGCCGAGGCCGACGCCGAGGACGTGGATCGCGCCGTCTCCGCCGCGCGGCGCGCGTTCCCGGGATGGTCGCGACTCCCCGGCGCGCGCCGGGCGCGCCACCTGTTCCGGCTCGCCCGCCTGGTGCAGGAGCGGTCGCGCGAGCTGGCGGTGGTGGAGACGCTCGACGGGGGCAAGCCGATCCGCGAGTCGCGCGACGTCGACATCCCGCTGGTCGCCCAGCACCTCTTCTACCACGCCGGTTGGGCCGACAAGCTCCCGCTCGCGTTCCCGGGCGCCCGGCCACAGCCGCTGGGGGTGTGCGGCCAGGTGATCCCGTGGAACTTCCCGCTGCTGATGCTGGCCTGGAAGATCGCCCCGGCGCTGGCCACCGGCAACACCGTGGTCCTGAAGCCGGCCGAGACGACCCCGCTCACGGCGATGCTCTTCGCCGAGATCTGCCAGCAGGCGGAGCTTCCCGACGGCGTGGTCAACCTCGTCACCGGCGGCCCCGACACCGGGCGCGCCCTGGTCGCCCACCCCGGTGTCGCCAAGGTGGCCTTCACCGGGTCCACTGCGGTCGGCAAGCAGATCCAGCGGTCGCTGGCGGGGAGCGGCACCGCGCTCACCCTGGAGCTGGGCGGGAAGGCCGCCCACGTCGTCTTCGACGACGCCCCCCTGGACCAGGCGGTGGAGGGAGTGGTGAACGGCATCTACTTCAACCAGGGTCACGTCTGCTGCGCCGGCAGCCGGCTCCTCGTCCAGGAGTCGATCGCCGAGCCCTTCCTGCGGCGACTCACCGAGCGGGTCGGCCGTCTGCGCGTCGGCAATCCGCTCGACAAGAACACCGATGTGGGGGCGATCAACTCGAGGGAGCAGCTGGAGCGCATCACCGAGCTGGTCGCCAGCGGGGTCGCCCAGGGGGCGCGGCTGTTTCAGCCCGCCTGCGAGCTGCCGGGGCGCGGGTTCTGGTTCCGCCCCAGCCTCTTCACCGAGGTGTCGCCGTCGCACCGGATCGCCCGCGAGGAGATCTTCGGACCGGTGCTGGCGGTGATGACGTTCCGCACCCCCGAGGAGGCGGTCGAGCGCGCCAACAACACCCGCTACGGCCTCTCCGCCGGGGTGTGGACCACCAAGGGGTCGCGCATCCTCTGGATGGCGCAGCGGATGCGTGCCGGCGTGGTGTGGGCCAACACCTTCAACCGCTTCGACCCCGCCGCCCCCTTCGGTGGATTCCGCGAGTCCGGCTTCGGACGGGAGGGGGGCCCGCAGGGGCTGCGCGGCTACGTGGAGCTGCGGTGACGACCCCCACCGTCGCCAAGACCGCCAAGCTGTACATCGACGGGGTTTTCGCGCGCTCGGAGTCGGGCCGGGTGTACCCGGTGGGCGCGGTCAACGTGCCCCGCGCGTCGCGCAAGGACGTGCGCGATGCCGTCCGCGCCGCTCGGGCCGCGCTCCCCGGCTGGTCCCAGCGCACCCCCTACAACCGGGGCCAGATCCTGTACCGGGTGGGGGAGATGCTGGAGGCCCGGCGCTCGGAGTTCGTCGCCGTCCTGGGCGGCGGGCGTCCGGCCGGGCGTGAGGTCGACGCCACCCTCGACGCCCTCGTCTACTACGCCGGCTGCGCCGACAAGCTGGCCCAGCTGGGCGGGTCGGTCAACCAGGTCGCCGGGCCGTACTTCACGTTCACGATCCCCGAGCCGGTGGGCGTGGTCGGAGTGGTGGCGCCGGAGCGACCGTCGTTGCGCCCGCTCCTGGAGCATGTGGCGGCCGCGCTCTGCGGCGGCAACACGGTGGTGGCGCTGGTGTCGGAGGGCGCGCCCCTGCCCGGCCTCCTGGCCGCGGAGCTGCTGGCGACCGGCGACGTCCCGACGGGGGCGGCGGCGCTGCTCTCGGGCCTGCGCGCCGAGCTCCTGCCCCACCTCGGGTCCCATCGCGACGTCGATGCTGTCGATGCCGTCGGCTGCAGTGACGAGCAGCGCCGCGACCTCGAGCGCCGGGCGGCGGACCATGTGGGCCGGGTGCTTTCAGGAGGCGCGACGGGAGCCGCCCCGAGCCACCGCCTGGCGCTGGCGTCCCTGGAGCTGAAGACCGTCTGGCACCCGATCGGGGTCTGACGCCGGCCCCCGCCCCGGGCACCGCGCCGGGTGCCCGCTGCCCATATATGCGAATGGTGTCCGATACACAATCACGGGGATGAGCAAGCATCTGGTCGAGATCGATGAAGCCGCGCTCGGGTCGGCGAGGGCGCGGCTCGGCACGGGCACGATCACCGCCACCGTCAACGAGGCGCTGCGCCAGGCCGCAGCGCTCCGGGCCCCCGAGGTGACGCGAGCCCTCGACCGCCTCGCGAGAGCCCGGCTCGCCGATCGGGAGGCGGCGTGGCGCTGAGCCACCTGGTCGACACCAGCGTGCTGACGCGCCTCCACGACGCTCGCGTTCGAGCCGTGATCGAGCCGCTGGTGCGGCGCGGGGCGGTGGCCCGCGCCATCATCTCCGACCTCGAGATCGGGTTCTCGGCACGAACCGGCGGCGAATGGGACCGACTCCACCAGGCGCTGGAGGTGTTCCCGGCCGTCGACCTCACCGATTGGCAGGTCCGGCGTGCGCAGGGGGTGCAGCGCCGGCTGGCCGACCACCGGATGCGTGGCCGCAAGGTCCCAGACCTCCTGGTGGCTGCCGCAGCCGAGGAGCGCCACCTCACCGTCGTCCACTACGACCGGGACTTCGATCACATCGCGGAGGTCACCGGCCAGCCGTGCGTGTGGGTGATCCCCGCCGGGGCCGTGGACTGACAGGTCCGCCCGGACCGGCCGGCCCCAACCGCCCATCCCCGACCCCGGCTCGGTAGCATGGGGGCGCCCGCCCAGCCTCGGAGCGTCCCCATCCTCCTGCTCGACCGGCTCGCCGACCCGCCCCCGGCCCGGGCGGCGCGCGAGCGGGTCGCGGTCAGCGGCCCGGCGCTGGGGTTGGTGCTGGCCGTCCTCACTGGGCTGGGGCTCCTCCTCATCGTGATCGGCCTCGCCGTGCTGGCGGGGGCCGGACGGCGGTCGACGATGCTCAGCATCGGCTCGGGACCCGCCGCCGCCGCGCTGGTGCTGCAGGCCTTGGCCGACCTGCTGGTGCTCGTCGGAGGCTGGCGGATGGCGCAGCGGGATCGCCGCGGGCGCGAGCCGGTCGTCCTCGGGCTCCTCATCGCCGTGGTCGGTGCCGCGATCGGCGGCGGCGGCGGACTTGCGGTCGAGGTCGTGGTCCTGGTCGTCCTCTACGGCCTCGTCGTGATCAGCCGATTCCCTGAGCCGGCGTCTCTCGGCGCGGGTCCGGCGGTCGCGTCGGCTCCCGCCATCGACCCGCCGACGGGCGGGGACGGCTCCCACTGACGTCCGCGGGCAGCCGGCCGGCGGTGCGCCCGGCCACCGACGCGGACGAGGCCGCCTGGCAGGCCTTCGTCGGCGACCGGGCCGGGGGCAACGTGCTCCAGTCGTGGGGATGGGGTGTGCTCAAGACCGGCGAGGGGTGGCGCGCCCACCGCTGGATCGCGGGCGGCGGCCCACCGCGCGATTGGCGGGCGGTGTGCCAGGTGCTGTCCCGCCCGCTGGTCGCGGGATGGCGGTACGGCTATGCGCCGCGCGGACCGGCGCTGGCCGACCCCGGCGACGCGGACGCCGCCGCCGCGATCCTGGAGGCCGCCGCCCGCGGCCTGCGCCATGTCCGAGGGGTGCGTCTCACCTGCGACCCGGAGTGGCCCGCCGACGCGCCCGAGACGCTCTCCGTGGTCGCCCGCTGCCGCCTCCACCCGCTCGCCTTCGACGTCCAGCACCGTCAGACCTGGCTGGTGGACCTCCCCGGCGACGACGGCGCCCTGCTGTCGCGTCTGCCGGCAGGCGCGCGCCGCAACGTGCGTCTGGCGGAGCGGGCAGGGGTGGTGGTCGAGGCGCAGTCCGGGCCCGATGCGGTCTCCATGTTCCACCCCCTCTATCAGGAGACGGTGGCGCGGGAGCGGTACACCGGCCGCCCCGAACGCTACCTGCGCGAGCTGGTGGCGGCGCTGGGGGCGACCATCTTCGTCGCCCGCCTCCGACGGGAGCCGGTCGCGGCCGCCATCGCCCTCACCCTGGGGCCCCGCTGCTGCTACCTCTTCGGCGGCACGCGCGCGGCCGCCGGCGCCGCCCGCCCCGGGTACGCCCTCCACTTCGCGATCATGCGCTGGGGGATCGCCGCCGGCTGCACCGTGTATGACCTGTGGGGCGTGCCTCGCCGCTTCGACCCCACCAATCCCGCCCACGGCTACGCCACCTTCAAGACACGGTGGGGTGGCCGGCTCGCCGCCCACTCGGGGCTGCTCGAGGTGCCGTTGCGGGGGCCGCTCGACCCCGCCCTCCGGCAGCTGGAGCGCCTGGCGCTGCGGCGGCGGCCGCTGCTGAGCTGAATCGCGCTCGTCGCCGCCCGAGCGGCGTGCCCAGAAGCCGTCGTCGTGAAGCCCCCCGAGACGAGTCCGGCGA
>DAHUZL010000140.1 GCA_027306655.1 Candidatus Dormiibacterota bacterium | reverse complement strand
TAGCTGGGGTAGGCATAGCCGTCCCAGGCGCGGGCGATGAACGTCTTCTCATCGAGGAGGTACTGCATGGCCTGCCGCACATAGAGCTGGCGGAAAATCGGAGCGAGCTGCGGGTTGGTGAAGTTGACAGCGATGTAGGAGGTGGTCCACGTGGTCCACGGGACGATCCGGTACCCGTGGCTGCCAAAGTACGACTTCAGCGCGATGTCGTTGATGGGCAGGTAGCCGTAGTCGACCGACCCGCTCCGGAGGGCATCGATCTCGGCAGTGACGCTGGTGAACGGCAGCAGCTTGAGCCGGGCGACCCCGGTACGGCTCTGCGGGCCGAAGTAGCGCAGGTTCCGCGTCAGCTCGGTATACCCGGTGGCCGGCGAGTAGGCGGCGAACTTCCAGGGTCCGTCCACCACCTTCCAGAGGGGATTGGTGGTGAAGGCGGACGGCCGCTGGGCCTGGGCATTGATGAACCGATAGACCGCCGCGGCCCCGGACGGGGACCGGTCGTAGTTGCCAATCGGTTGGCCCGCGGCGGTGCGATCCCAGGCGTGCTGGGGAATCGGGTAGATCTGGCTGAGCTCGTTGTAGAGCAGCCAGGTCGGGCTGTAGGCCCGGTTGAAGGTGAGGACCGCGGTGGACGGGTTGGGATACGCCTCGGCGACCAGGTTGTCGGGGAACGCACCGGGCACGTAGTTCACCCAGATGTGCTTCTCGGCAATCAGGAGATTGAGCCAAAACTGGACGTCCCGTGACGTCACGGGCTGTCCGTCGGACCAGAGCACGTGCTTGAGGTGGATGGTGAGAGTGCGGCCCGCGTTGGAGTACACCGGCGCCGCGGCCAGGCTCTCCGCCGGATTGAAGGTCGGCTGCCCCCCGGTGGAGAACCAGTACAGGGGCTTGTACATCAGCTGTTGAAGCTCGTTGGTGTTGGCGAAGTAGTAGAAGGCCGCCGAGTCCAGGGGGAAGGGGTAGTCGGGGATGGTGGCCACCGGGAGAGCAAACGACGCAGTCCCGCTGGGATGGGGCGCTGCTGTGGCCGAGACCCTGGCAGCTGCCCCGCACGCCGTCATCAGCAGGCCGGCGAGCATCGATGTGCCGAGCGCCCGAACGGCACGCGGGCGTGCGACTCGCCCCGCCACCAGCCCGGCCGGGTGCGTGCCTGGCAGTGCTGACAGACCCTTGAACATTGGCAATCTCCTCTGCGGGTGTGCACGCCGGGAAGGCGGTGGCGGAGACGGCTGACCGACCAGCCACCTCCCTCGGCGGCGGATCGCGCCGCCGAGGCGAAGACGGGCACTATCCACTCGAACCCAACCGGTCGCCCAGGTCGATGCTGCCATTGTCCCAGGGTGCGAGCCTGAACCCCCGCGTCTTCAGATTCGCCTCCAGTGCCTCAGCAGCCTGGGACCGTACGACGGCCAGGATCCCGCCAGCCCTGGTCCCGTCGCGAGTGAGCGCGGCGGCGATTCGCGGGAGCGGCTGGAAGTGCATGCCCTGATGGCCAAGGGTGCGGTAGGTGTCGGCGACCACCACGCCACGGCCGCGGGCCCCCTGGACCTGGCCAACGATCGCCACGAAGTGGCCCACATCCCAGTCCGGCTCCGGTCCACGGTCGGCGCCGGAGTCGAGATAAGCGAGCACGGTAGCAAGGTCGGGTCGGGACCCCCAAAGATGTCTCGTGGCCAGATTGGCGATCAGGGTCACGCCCTCCGCCTGCTGCTGGGCCTGGTCCAGAAGCGCTCCCACCGAGTCTGAGGTCCACGCCCCAGCGACGGGGACGGCCTGCAGGCAGTCATCGGAAAGCTGGCTGATCGCGCGTGCCAGGCCCACCACGGACGTTCCGACCTGGTCGGTGTGCTCAAGCGTCGGGTGGTCGAGGCGGTAGTCGCGGCGATGACCCTCACCACGGGGGCGACTCTGATCGTCGCTCCGTGGACTGACGGCAGTCCCCGAGGTGGCTGCCACCGTGTCTTGGTCCAGGACAGCCGCATGCGAGGCGATTCCCGGCTGGCTCAATGCGAGAAGACCCCAGAAGGCCCCGCAGAGATCATCCTTCTGCGGCAATTCGGCCTGGTGAGCACGCAACAGGGACTCGGCCCCGGGCAGGAGATTGACCTCAATGCGCATGTTTGTCCCGAATGGATGACGACGGCTGATCGTACTGACGGGTCCGATGGCTTGTCAAGACCGGTGCACTCACCGTTCACCCTGCGGGTGTGCGCGCCGCGCCGGCCTCACGCCTGGCTGGGCACCGCCGCCACCACCTCCGCCACCCGCGCCACCACCTCCGCGGTCGCCAGCCCGCGCACCGCGACGGTGGTGCGACGGCAGATGATGTCGTCCGCGTGGAGCGCCCACTCCTCACGGACGGCGCGGTGCGCCTGGGCCCAGATGTCGGGACCGTCCGGGTGGATCCGCGCCAGTCCGCCGGGCACCGCCTCGCCGAGCGCGACCAGGGCGTGCACGTCGGAGCCGTAGAGGTGGACGAGATGGGCGCACGTGTCCGGGGCCAGCTCGGGGTGCCCGCGCCGGAGACCCAGGGCGGCCGTGGCCATCGCCGCCGGGGTCGAATGGGCGGCCCCGGGAAGCGGCTGGTCCGTGACCGACACGGCCCCCAGCCCGAGCGCGTCCGGGAGCTGCTCCAGGACCTCCTTCGCGATCCGGCGGTGGGTGGTCAGCTTGCCGCCGGCGACCGACACCATCCCCAGGGGTCCACGGAGCAGGAGGCGCTCCCGGGGTGTGCGCGAGGGGTCGCCCGCAACGCGGGGCAGCACCCTGAGGCCCGCGAACGACGCCAGCACCCGGTCGCGCCGGAGCCACGCGCCCTGGAGGGCGCCGCCCGCCTCCTCCAGGACCGCCGCCACGTCGGACGGGGAGGCCCGGACCGCGGCCGGGTCAGCGTCGTAGGGGGTGTCGGTGGTGCCGAGGAGCAGCATCCCCTCCCAGGGGATGGCGAAGGTCACGCGGTAGCGGTCGACCGGAGCCACCACCGCCGCGCCCCAGGGCCGCTCCATGGGCAAAAGGACGTGCACCCCCTTGCTGAGCTGGGCCACGGACTCCGCCCGGGGATCCTCCAGCCGCCGCACCGCGTCCACCCAGGGGCCGGCGGCGTTGACCACCGCGCGGCAGCGCAGCGCGATCGGCGCCGCGGCGCCCTCGGCCGCCAGCAGGGCGCCGGTGAGACGCCCGCCGCGGTGGTGCAGCTCCACCACCCTGGCGTAGTTCAGGACCACCGCGCCGGCCATCGCGGCCCCCCGCGCGGTCGCCAGGCACAGCCGATGGTCGTGGGTCTGGGCGTCCAGGTACATCCCGGCGCCGATGCAGTCGTCCTGGCGCAGGGCCGGCACCAGCCGCCGGGCCCGGGCCGGGGTGAGCAGGCGCATGTGCGAATCGCGGAACGCCGACAGGCTCGCATACAGGAGCAGCCCCGCCGCCAGGGTGGGCGCCCGCCGCGGCCCGCCCCGGTAGGCGGGGAGGAGGAAGGGCAGCGGCCGCACCAGGTGGGGGGCGATCCGGTGCATCAGGGCGCGCCGCTCCTGGTGGGCCTCGCGGACCCGGCGGACGTCGCCGGTCGCCAGGTAGCGCAGCCCGCCGTGGACCAGCTTCGACGAGCTCGCGGAGGTGGCACCGCCCAGGTCCTGGGCATCGACCAGCGCCACCCGGAGCCCCGCCACCGCCGCCTCCAGGGCGACCCGGCTGCCGATGATGCCGGCCCCGATCACGAGCAGGTCGAACGTCCCCGCGCCGAGCTCCTCCAGCGCCCGGTCGCGTCCGGAGGGCGGCGCCACGTCACCGGTCACGACCGCATCTCCTGATAGCATGACCGACGCCGCCGTGACCGTCTCCTCCCCCTCGGCCGACCGCACGGGGACGGCCCAGGTGGTGTACCTGGTCCCCCACTCCCATTGGGACCGCGAGTGGTACCAGCCGTTCCAGCGCTTCCGCATGCGCCTGGTCGACCTGGTCGATCGGGTGCTGGCGCTGGCGGAGGCGGATCGCGGCTTCCGCTTCACCTTCGACGGGCAGCTGGCGGCGGTCGACGACTACCTCGAGATCCGACCCGAGGCCGAGGATCGGGTGCGGCGGCTGGTGGCGCGGGGCCAGCTGGCGATCGGCCCCTGGCGCGTGCTGGCCGACGAGTTCCTGGTGTCCGGCGAGACCCTGATCCGCAACCTCGAGCGGGGGTGGCGCCGCGCCGAGCGGCTGGGGGGCGGGCTCAGGGCCGGCTACCTCCCCGACGAGTTCGGCCACGCTGCCCAGATGCCCCAGATCCTCCGCCGGGGCGGGCTGGACCGGGCGGTGGTCTGGCGCGGCGTGCCCGGGACGGTCGACCGCCACGCCTTCACCTGGGTGAGCCCCGACGGCTCGGCGGTCCTCACCGAGTACCTGCCCGACGGCTACGGCAACGCGGCCTTCCTGCTCACCCCGGGGGGCCGGCCGGGGGCGCGCATGGCCCGGCTGGCGGCGGAGCTGGCCCCGTTCTTCGCCGGCCGCCCCCTCCTCGCCATGTGCGGCGGCGACCACACCGCGCCGCTCCCCGACCTGGTCCAGGCGGTGGCCGACCTCAATCGCGCCGAGCCCACCTTCCAGGTCCGCCTCGCCACGCTGGCGGAGTATCTCGACGCCACCCGCGACCAGGTCGCCGCCGACGCGCGGGCCGGGCGGCTGCCCCGCTGGGTGGGCGAGCTGCGCTCGTCGGCGCGGGCCAACATCCTGGTCGGCGTGACCTCGGCGCGGGTGGGGGTCAAGGCCCGGTGCACCGGCGCGGAGCGGCTCCTGGAGCGGTACGCGGAGCCGCTCGCGGCGCTCTGGGCGCCGGGCCGGATGGCGCCCTTCCTCGACCTCGCCTGGGACCGCGTCATCGACGCCGCCGGCCACGACTCCGTGACAGGGTGCGGCGTCGACGCCGTCGCCGACGATGTGGCCGGTCGTCTCCAGCAGGCGGCCCAGCTGGCCGAGGGCGTCCGCGACCGCGTGGGGGAGCTGATCGCGGCGGCGGCGCCCCGGGAGACGGTGGTGGTCGTCAACCCGTCGGCCCGGGCGCGCTCGGGGATGGTGGAGATCGAGCTGGACCCGCCCCCGGACGGGGGCCCGCTCTGCCTCGTCGGACCGGACGGGCGGCGCCACGCCACCCAGGAGCTGTCCCGAAGCGGCGGCCCGCTCCACCAGGAGCGGCTCGACGGCCCCGGGCTGGCACGGGTCGCCCGCCGGATCCACGGCGGCGAGCTGTTCGGCCGCTGGATCCTGGGCTGGGCCATCGACCCGGCTGAGCGCCGGGTGACCGTCGAGCTCGGCCGGCGTCCGGAGACCCTCTCGGTCGACCCGGGCGGGCTCGCGGCCGAGCTCGAGCGGGCGGCCAGGGATTCCCCCGGGGACTGGCGGCTGGAGCTCCGCGACGAGCCCCGCTGCCGCGTCGCCGCGATGGCGGCGGCCCCGCCCCTGGGCTGGGCGGCCCATCACCCCGCCCCCGGCGCCGCCCCGCTGGACCATCCCGTGCACGCGATCCCGCACGGCCTTGGCAACGGCCTGGTGTCGGTGGCGGCAGAGCCGGAGGGCACGCTCCGCCTGGAGGGGGCCGGGCAGGTCGCGACCGGGCTGGGCCGGCTGGTGGACGGCGGCGACGCCGGCGACCTGTACAACTACGCGCCGCCGGAGCGGGACACCCGGGTGGGGGAGCCGACCGAGGTCGCAGTGGCGATCGAGCGCACCGGCCCGGTCCTGGGCGAGCTGGTGGTGACGCGCACCTACCGGTGGCCGCTCGGACTCACCGCGGACCGCCGCGCCCGGAGCGACGCCGCTGGCCCCGTGGTGGTGACGACGACCGCCACCCTGGTCGCGGGCGAGCCATTCGTGCGGCTCCGGCTGGCCTTCACCAACCCCGCCTCCGACCACCGGGTCCGCCTCCACCTGCCGCTCCCGCGCACCGCCGCCGCCTCGGCGGCCGAGGGCCAGCTGGCGGTCGTGGAGCGCGGCGTCGATCCGGTCGAGGGCGGTCACGGGGAGGTCCCGCTGGCGACCCACCCCGCCCGGGGCTTCGTGGACGCAGGCGGGCTGGCGGTCCTCCTCGACCGGGTCTCCGAGTACGAGCTCCTGGACGGCCAGGAGATCGCCCTCACCGTGGTCCGAGCGGTCGGCCAGATCAGCCGCAACGACAACCGGTACCGGGAGGAGCCCGCCGGGCCCGAGCTGCCCACCCCGGGCGCGCAGTGCCTGGGGCCGGTCGGGGTCGCCTGCGCCCTCCTCCCCCACGCGGGGTCCTGGGCGGAGGCCGACGTCGTCGGAGCGGCGGAGGTCTGGCACCACCCGCTCCTGGCCGCGGCCGGCAGCGGCGCGCCAGGGTCCGTGCGGGAGGCGGCCGGGCTCTGGATCGAGGGGCGGGGGGTCCAGCTCAGCTCGCTGCGCGAGCGGGACGGCTGGCTCGAGCTGCGCCTGGTGCTGCTCCACCCCGCGCCGACGTCGGTCACGATCGGCGGCGGCTGGGCGGAGGCGAGGGGGTGCGACCTCCTGGGCCGGGAGCCGTCCCCGCTGGCGGTGCGGGACGGCTCGGTCCGGCTCGACCTCGCTCCGTTCGAGATCGCGACCCTCCAGCTTCGGCGGTAGGGGCGGCGGGGCCGCCGGGCCGCCTCGCCTCGGCGGCCTCAGGGGCAGAGCGCGCACACGGCTCCGTCGGGCTGGACCAGCCGGTGGAGCCCCGGGGCGGCCGGCAGGCTGACGCGGTCGCCGACGACCGGCCGCGCCGCGCCGTCCTCGTCCACGACCCGGAGCCCGTCGCCGGCCACCACCAGCAGGCGGTCGTCGCGCCGGACCATGACGGGGCCGCGGGGGTCGCCGGCGACCGCCACCCGGCCCTGGCGCAGCCCGTCCAGCACCGCCCGGACCGGGGGAGGCCCCTCCCCGTGGGCCTCCACCTCCACCCAGGTGGTCGGCGACCCCGGCGGGCGGTCGCCCGGGCGGTGGAAGTCGCTCCCGCCGGCGGGGACGCCGGCGCCCAACCGGCGCCACCAGTCGAGAGCTTCCGGTTGGCGCGCGTCCCAGGTCGCGTGCCAGCATTCGACCAGGGGGGGCCGCTCCCGCATCGGCCGCCGCCAGCCCATGTCGCCGAGTGTGGGGTGGTTGATCGAGAGCAGGCCGCCCCCCCGTACGGCGCGACGCACCCACTCGTCGGCGCTCCGGCGAAAGTCTACCCAGCCGACGTCGCCCAGGCAGTTGGCGTGGCCCTGGTCGGTGGTGAGCTCCTGGCCCGGCACCAGGGTCAGGCCGTAGCGGGCGGCCGACGCGGGCAGGTGGGGATGGTGGCTCACCGTGTTGTGGTCGGTGACGGCGAGGAAGTCCAGCCCCTCGGACCGGGCCAGCGCGGCCAGCTCGTCGATGGAGAGGGCGCCGTCGGAGTGGACCGTGTGGCTGTGCAGATCCCCCGCCACCCACCGCCATCCGTCCCGTGCCGGGGGCCGGGTGGGGGGGCGGACCGCCGGCATCGGCGGCGGCGGCGGCGGCGGGGCCAGCGGCCCCGGGGCGAAGCGGGCCTCGACGACCACCAGGACGCCCTCCTCGGGGACCCGATGGAGGCCCAGCAGGACCGACCACACGCCGGCCACGACAGGCCCGGGCAGGTAGCCCGGGGTCGCCCGGTCCGGCCCGACCGTGACCAGGTCGCGCGCTCCGCCCGACCAGCCCCGAAACCCCTGGGGGCCGATCAGGCCGAGGTCGACCACCGCGGCCTGGCGATCGTACGCGAGCGTCACCGTGAGCCCGGGAGCCTCCCGCTCCACCTCGACGGGCAGGGTCCGGTACACGGCCTCGGCCCGGTCCGCCGGCCCGAACCGGCGGCGGTGGACCACCGTGGACGGGCTCACCGAGCGGCCGCGGTCGCCAGTCCCGCGAGCGAAGACGCCGGGCCGATCAGCTCGCCGGTGTCCCGGCGGTAGAGGAGCGATCGCTGCGGGTTGGTCAGGACGAAGACGTCGTCCCCGGTGTCCGGCGGGGACTCCTCGGACACCACCACCTGGACCGGCCCGGCGGCGGTCTCCAGGTCGACCAGGAACGCCGTCCCGAGGTGCTCGGTGATGACCACCCGGGCGGCGATGCTCTCGGCGACCCGCTGGGGATGGAGCTCGGCGTACTCGGGCCTGACCCCCAGCACCACCGGCTCCCCCTCCTGGACCAGGCCGCGGGCGCTCTCCGGGATCGACGCCGCGTCCGGCCCCACCCGGACCAGGCCCCCGTCCACCCGGGCGTCGAGCAGGTTCATCGGGGTGCTGCCGATGAAGGACGCCACGAAGAGGTTGGCGGGACGCTGGAAGACCTCGACCGGCGAGCCCACCTGGCGGATCACCCCGCCGTCCATCACCGCCATCCGGTCGGCCAGGGCGAGCGCCTCGGACTGGTCGTGGGTGACGTACACGGTGGTGATCCGAAGATCGGCGTGGAGACGCTTCAGGAACGTCCGGGCCTCCATCCGGAGCCGGGCGTCGAGGTTGGACAGCGGCTCGTCGAACAGGAACACCTGGGGATGGCTGGCCACCGCCCGGGCCAGCGCCACCCGCTGCTGCTGCCCCCCGCTGAGCTGGGCGGGACGGCGGTCCATCATCCCCGCCAGCCCGAGGTGGCTGCCGGTCTCGAGCGCGCGCTGGCGCCGCGCGGCCCGGCCCACCCGCTGGATCTTGAGCGGGTAGGCAATGTTGTCGGTGACGTCCATGTGAGGATAGAGGGCGTAGTCCTGGAACACCATCGCCACCTTGCGCGGACCGGGCGGCATTCGGGTGACGTCGCGCTCGCCGATCACGATCCGCCCCGCGTTGGGGGCCTCCAGGCCGGCGATGGTGCGCAGGAGGGTGGTCTTGCCGCATCCCGACGGACCGAGCAGGGCGAAGAACTCCCCGTCGGCGATCGTGAGGTCGACGTCCCGCAGCGCCCGCACCCCGTTGGCGAAGACCTTGGTCAGCTGGGAGATGGTGATCGCCGCCATCAGTGCTTGATCCCCCCGTAGAAGCGGAACCCGTAGCGGTTCTGCACCACCAGGTACATCACCACGACCGGGAGGGTGTAGAGGAGCCCGAAGGTGGAGATCAGGCGCAGGTTGGCGGTCCCGCCGGCGGAGTAGAAGCTGTAGATCTGCACCGAGGCGGGGGTGAGGCTGGGGTCGCGGAGGAGGATGAAGGGGGTGAGGAAGTTGCCCCAGACGGTCACCATCGACCACACCGCGATCACCGCCAGCCCCGGGCGCACCAGCGGGACCACGATGTCGCGCAGGATCTGGAAGGGGCCGGCCCCGAAGACGCGGGCGGACTCCTCGTAGCTGGCCGGGGTGGAGTCCATGAAGTCCTTGAGGATGAAGATGGCCGCCGGGAGCAGGCCGCCGGCCAGGACCAGGACCACGCCGGTGATGGTGTTGATGATGTGGAGGTCGTAGGCGAGCAGGAAGATCGGCACCATCGCCGCCGACCCGGTCACCACCGACGAGAACAGCAGCAGGACGTAGAGGATGACGTTGTGGCCGGGCACATGGACCCGGCTCAGGGCGTAGGCGGCGAGGGCGGCGGTGGCCACCACCACCACCATCGTTCCGAGCGCCAGCAGCACCGAGTTGAGCAGAGAGCCGCGCACCGCCGGGTTGCGGAACATGTCGGCGAAGTTGGCCAGGGTGGGGTGGGCGAGGCCGGCCACCAGGGTGGGGTGGGCGTCGAAGGGGGACAGCACCAGCCAGGCCATCGGCAAAGCGAAGAAGGCCGCCACCAGGGCGATGAACACGTAGAGCTGCACCCGGGCGATCACCGCCCGCACCAGCCAGCGGGTGTCGGCGGCGGGCGGCGCCGCGGGCAGCGTCCCCTCCGCCATCAGCGGCGCTCCTTCAGGATCCGCATGTAGGCGAGGGCGATCAGCAGGTTGATCAGCAGGACCAGGGTGGAGAGGGCGGCGCCGTAGCCGAGGGCGCCCTGCTGGAACGCCTGCTGGTAGACGTAGACGGGCAGGAACTGGGTCTGGTTGCCGGGCCCGCCCCCGGTCAGCAGGAAGGGGGTGAAGTCGTTGAACGTCCAGAGGCTGATCAGGAGCAGGTTGGTGAGGATGTGCCCGCGCGAGCGCGGGATGACCACGTCGCGGATCAGCTGCCAGCCGGACGCGCCCGCCACCCGTGCGGTCTCGATGTAGGAGGGGGGGATGGCCTGGATGGCCGCACCGAAGAGCAGCATCGAGAAGGCCGTGCCCCGCCAGATGTTGAAGATCACGATCGACAGCATCGGCAGCTGCAGCCACCAGTTCAGCCCGATCCCGCCCAGGATGGTGTTGAGCGTGCCGGTCTCGGTGAGGGGCCCGATGTTGCCCTGCAGGTACGCCAGCCAGAGGAAGGCGACCACCGAGCCGGGGACGATCCAGGCGACGATGATGAGCGACTCCATCACCCGCCGCAACGGTCCCTTCCACTGCCGGAACACCCACGCCAGGGTGAACCCGAAGACGCACTGGCCGATGACGGCGGAGAGCAGGACGTAGACGACGGTGATGTAGAGGGAGTGGAGGAAGTCGCCGCCGGTCAGCGCCTGCTGGTAGTTGCCGAGCCCGACGAACTTGGTGTGGAGCGCCTGGGGGCCGAGCAGGCGGAAGTCGGTCAGCCCCAGGTAGATCGTCCAGATCGCCGGGAAGGCGAGGAAGACCCCGATCAGGAGCATCGCCGGGGTGAGGAAGCCGACCGCCCACCTCCGGCTCAGCCCCGCCGCGCTGGCCGCGCCCCCCGGGACCCCGGGGGGCACGGTCGCGGCGAGATCAGGAGTTGGTGACGTTCCCTGCACCCACGGTCTTCTGCAGCTGGGACACGTAGCTGCTCAGGGCGGCGTTCACGCTCATGCCGGTGGACAAGTTCTGCGCCAGCTGCTGGATCAGCAGCGACACCTGCGGGTAGACCGCCAGGGAGGGGCGGTAGGCGGTGATGGGCAGGCACTTCTGCGAGATGAAGGTGAGCAGGGCATCGCTCTTCAGGGCGATGCTGTCGACCTGGCTGTTGGACGAGATGAACTGCTTGATCGGCTCGTAGCGGAGCAGCGACTGGGTGGAGTCCATGAAGGTGAGCAGGTCCCAGGCCAGCTGCGGGTGCTTGGTGTGGGGGTTGATGGTGGTGCCGCCGCCGCCCGAGAGGGTGACGAAGTTCTGGCCCCGGATGCCGGCGCCCGGCGTCTCGGCGGGGATGAACGCCCAGGCGACGTCCTGGTTGCGGTTGGGCATCGGGTAGAGGCCGGTGCCGTTGTTGACGATCACCGACTCGTAGAGGTACTCGCTCTCCAGGTAGATCCCGACCTGGTTCTGCGAGAAGGCCTGGAAGGTCTGGTTGCGGCCGTTGGGGCCGAGCTGGAGCTGGGAGTTGGCCAGCCCGCTGGCGTAGATCGTGTGGTAGAAGTTGGCCGCCGCCCGCATCGCCGGGGTGTTGCCCTGCCACTTGCCGGTGGTCTGGTTCCAGATCAGCTGCCCGGCCCCGGCCAGGATCGGCAGGTAGCCCTGCAGGGTCGTGGCCTCGCCCATCAGCGAGCCGCCGTCGATCTGGAGCGCCTCGATGCCGGGGTCCTTCTGCTGCAGGGTCCGGGCGGTCGCGATCAGGTCGGCCCAGCTGGTGGGCTGCCAGGGGGTCGCGATCCCGGCGTCGCGGAAGAGCTTGGTGTTGTAGAAGAGGACGCGGGCGTCGGTCCCACCGGGGATCCCGTACTGCTGACCCTTGAACTCGGTGATCGCCTGGACGGTGGGCGGGATCAGCTTCCAGCCCGGCCACCGGGAGGCGGCGGGGCCGATCACCTGGCTCAGCGGCTTGAGGTAGCCGGCGCTGGCGAACTCGCCGTAGTAGGGGCCGTCAAGGTCGAAGATGTCGGGACCGCCCCCGGCCTTGATGTCGAGCGCCAGGGCGGTGGCGTAGTCGGTCCCGCTGACGCCGCTGCCGATCAGCTTGACGTGGACTGTCTGGCCCCGGGCCGCCATCGACTTCTCGAACCGGGGGAAGACGTCCCTGGTCAGCCAGACCGCCTCGGCGGCGTTCTTGCCGCTGAGCACCCCGTTGATCTCCACCGACAGGGTGACCGGACTCGATGCCGCCGTCTTGCCAGCGGCGGTGATCCCACCGCCTGTGAGGGCTGCGAGCAACGCCACCGAGCCGACGGTGGCGAAGCTTCGCGCCGTCGGACGCCACTTACCCATTCCGGAGCCTCCCTCGCGAATCCTGGGCGGGCCCGGACCTGCCGGGCCCATTCCACGTGATGTCTTGACATCCTATCATGCTGACCCGCTGCCGAGGCGGAGCCCGGCCGGCCCGCCGGCGGGAGGATCGTAGCGGATGGCCGAGTCCCCGCCGGAGCGCCGGCAGCACGCCGCAGGAGCGCCGCCGGGGCGCCCCCGGGTCATCCCGCCACCAGCGCCCGCAGGCGCTCCGGGGGCAGGCGGTGGGCCAGGATCCCGTCCCGGCCGACCATGGTCTCCGCCGCCAGCATCGCCGAGACGATCGCCTCCTCGGTGGCCTCCACCACGGCGTCGAAGAGGGCGTCGATGTGGTGGTCGTCGAGCGCCGCCAGGGCCAGCCGGGCGGGCGGCCGCGACCCGGGGGCGGGCTCGGGCAGGTCGCCGTTGCCGGTGGCGAAGCAGAGGACCAGGTCGCCGCTGGTGTGCTCTCCGACCCCGCCGGTGCGGGCGATCCCGAAGGTCGCGCGCTGTGCCAGCCGAGCGCACTGCCGGGGCAGCAGGGGCGCGTCGGTCGCCACCACCACGATGATCGATCCCATCCCCGGCGGCGGGGCTCCCGGCTCCGGCTCGCCGCGACCCGGGAGCGGGACCTCGGCCGCCGTGATGTGGCGACCGACCGGGACCCCCGCCACCGTCAGGCGCTCCCGGCGGCCGTGGTTGGCCTGCACCAGGACGCCGACCACGAGCGGCGCGCCGGCGACCACCGCCACCCGCGAGCTGGTGCCGATCCCGCCCTTGAAGCCGTGGCAGATCATCCCGGTCCCGCCGCCGACGGCGCCCTCCGCCACCGGCCCG
The DNA here is from genome assembly GCA_027306655.1 of Candidatus Dormiibacterota bacterium. Taxonomy (GTDB): domain Bacteria; phylum Chloroflexota; class Dormibacteria; order Aeolococcales; family Bog-877; genus DAHUZL01. Next base: position 963 of record DAHUZL010000140.1, on the reverse strand, counting down.
TCGGTGACCGCGCCGATCGCGGTCCACAGGTCGCCGGCCCGGACGTGCTGGCCAGCGATGTCGTTGAGGACGCCGTCCCAGGTCTCCCCCACCACCGGCAGCGACCAGTAGATTTCCGCGGGCTCCCGCTGGCGCACCTCCCAGGCCACCAGCGCGTCCCGAACCACCCCGACGCTGTGGGTGTTGGTGAGCGCGATCGGGGTGGTCAGCAGGCCCGACTCGCGCACCCATTCCAGACCGGTCAGCTCGCCGTTGCCGTTGAGGCGGTGGCAGCCGGCGAAGAGGGGCCGGCGGAAGACTGGCTCCGGCCGGGGCATGACGACGGTCACGCCGGTGCGCACCGGCCCCGCGCCGACCACCAGCGGCCCGTGGCCGCGGACCAGGGTCGCGTGGCCGACCCGCACGCCGGCGACATCGGTGATGGCGTTGTGGGGCCCGGGCCGTCCCGACCCGATCACGATCCCGAGGTCGCGCGGCCGCATCTCAACCTCCCCGGGCGGGCACCGCCGCCCCCGGCGGGTCCAGGACCTCCGGCCCTGAGCCGGTGAGGGCGCCCACCAGCGCGGCAGTCGCCGGCCCCAGTGCCCGGGCCGCCCGGCGCCGGTCGGCGGCGAGACGCCGCAGGGCGCCGAGCGCGCCCGGATCGCGCACCAGCCAGCCGGCGAGCCGTCCCCGGTCGACGGTGGTCGCGCCCGGTCCGACCAGGGACCCGGCGCGACCCAGCGGCCGAGCCGGGGTATCGAGCACCGCCCGCAGCGCGAGCAGCTCGGGGACGGGGTGACCGCTGGCGGCCCGGGCATCGCGCCATCGGGCCCAGCTCCCGGTCTCCAGATCGACCAGCTCGGCGCCGACGGACGTCCACGCCCCCCGCGCGGCCGCGCTGTCGGCGGGGACGGCGGCGGCGGCGATGACGGCGGGGCGCGCCCGGCTCGGGAGCGGGCCCGCCCCGGCGCCCGGTCGAGG
>DAHUZL010000139.1 GCA_027306655.1 Candidatus Dormiibacterota bacterium | reverse complement strand
TCCGCCCGGTCGGGGTCGCGCTGCCGCGGGGCCCCCGCCTCACCACCGCCGCCGGCCACCCCCGCCAGGCGTTCCGCCGCGACGTCTGCTCGCGCACGTATCGGCGCGAGCGCGCCCGCGGCGCGGCCGCCGCCGCGGGCGCCACTCAGGCCCGTGACGCCCGGGCCCGCCAGGTGGCGGCCATGCTGGTGGCCACCCACGGCGCATCGCTGGTGATCGAGGCCACCGACGTCCGGGTGTGGGCCCGGCGGTGGGGCCGGGGCGTCGCCGCCTTCACCCCCGGCCGGCTGGTCCGGGCGCTCGCGGCCGAGGCGGCGGCGGTGGCCCGGGGCGGGTCGGCCCCCGGCCTGTGTCGGGCGGCCACCCGGCCGACCGCCTGCTCCCAGCACTGCCTCTGCGGCGCCTGGGTCCCCAAGACCCTCGCCGACCGCGTCCACCGCTGCCCGGCCTGCGGGCTCACCGGCCGTCGCGACACCGTCGCGGCCGCGGTGGCGGCGTTCATCACCTTCACCAACCCTGCCGACCCGGGCACCGCCCGGGTCGACGTCAAGGCGGCCAGGGAGGCCCTGGCCCAGAACCGCGGGTGGCAAGCCATCCCGCCCGAGTCAACGGCCACGCCCTGGCGCCCTCCCCACGGGCGGCGCCCCGGGCCGGCCGGGGCCAGCGCCGCCGCGGCGCCGGGCTGCTCGGCGAACTGCCGGGTCGCCCCCCCGACCATCCCGGATGAGCCGCCGCGCGGCGACCACGCCGGGGCATCGGGCGGGGCTGCCGGCCCTCTCCTCGTCTTGTCCACGCGACAAGACTTATGGCGAGGGGCTTAGCGCAGCGCTCGGGGCGCCGGCGGGTCAGCTGAGCCGGATCTGGACCAAAGCGATGATGGCGAAGGCGAAGCCGAGCACGATCGAGGCGCGGAACAGGGTCCGCTCCAGGCCCCGGCGGGTCCGGTACCCGCCGCCCCCGTCCGACCCGCCGCCGATGGTGCCCCCGAGCCCGCTGGACTTGGGCGTCTGCAGCAGGATGGTGGCGACGATCAGGATCGCGACCAGCACCTCGAGCCCGCCGAAGATCGTCTTCACGGTGGCGGCAGTATATCCTCAGCTCGGGGTGTGATCGGGCGGGCCGCTCGCGGGCCGCGGGGGATGGAGGCTGACCGCATCGAAGCGCCGGGCGGGCTCGTCCAGGGTCCACGCCGTGGCCACCTCCACCCGCCCCCCGGCGACGGCGATGACGACATAGTGGTAGCCGGGCCAGGCCCGGTCGGTGTCGAGCTGGCTCGGCCGCGCCGGGTGGTCGGGGTGGGTGTGGTAGAAGCCGACCACCTCCTCGCCCCGCTCACGCGCGAGGCGGTCGGCACGGAGGATGTCGGCGGGGTCGAGCTCGTAGCGGTCGAGCCGGCGGTCCCGGACCAGGTTGCGGCCCTCGACGACGAGGGTGACCCGGGTCTCGTCGCCGTCCGCATGGCCGACCAGCACGCCGCAGCCCTCCTCCGGGTAGGCGGCCGACGCCGCGGCCCACAGCCGGACCGCCTGGTCGTCCTCGACCACGACCGTCATCGCCCCGCACCGCTGAAGAGCCCGGAGCTCAGGTAGCGGTCGCCGCGGTCGCAGAACACGAGGACCACCACCCCGTCCTGCAGGCCCTCGCGGATCAGCTCGCGGACGGCCCACAGCGCGAGCCCCGACGAGTGGCCGACCAGGATCCCCTCGCGGCGCGCGAGCTCGCGGCTGAGCGCATAGGACTCCGCGGTCGGCCCGTACATCTTCCGGTCGGCGAGGGTGGGATCGTAGATCCCCGGGACGATCGCCGTCGCCATGAACTTCAAGCCCTCGAGCCCGTGGAAGCCATCGTCGGGCTCGAGGCTGATGCACTGCACGGAGGGACTCAGGCTGCGCAGCCGGCGGGTGCACCCGACGAAGGTCCCGGCGGTGCCGAGGCCGGCCAGGAAATGGGTCACCGTGCCCTGCGTCTGCTCCCAGATCTCGACCCCAGTGGTGTCGTGATGGGCCTGCCAATTGGCGGGGTTGTTGTACTGGTCGGGGACGAAGTAGGCGTCCGGGTCCTCAGCCCGCAGCTCGCGGCAGCGCAGGATGGCGCCGTCGCTGCCCTCCTGGGGATCGCTCAGGACGATCGCGGCGCCGTAGGCCTCGCAGAGCCGGCGGCGCTCCGGGCTGACGTTGGCCGGCATCACCAGCCGCACCCGGTAGCCGAAGGCCGCGCCCAGCATCGCGTAGGCGACGCCGGTGTTGCCGCTGGTGCTGTCCAGGATCACCTTGCCGCGGGTGAGCGCCCCCGAGCGCTCCCCCTCCTGGATCATCCGGAGCGCGGGCCGGTCCTTCACCGAGCCCCCGGGGTTCATGAACTCGGCCTTGGCGTGGATCGCGAGCCGGGGAGCCTCCCGCTCGAACAGCCGGAGCCGCAGGAGCGGGGTGTGGCCGATGCTGTCGGCGATCCCCCGGCCCGGTGCCGGCTCCACAAGGCGCAGGGGCGCGGCCGGCGAGGAACTCATATTCCCGAGTCTATCAGTCAGGAATAGGCGAGCCCGGGAGCGCGTCGGAGACATCGAGGTCCCCGGGGCGGATGGGGCGAAGGACCGCTCGGCCGGCGTAGGTGGCGGCCCCGCCGAGCTCGGCCTCGATGGCGAGGAGCCGGTTGTACTTGGCAACGCGCTCGCCGCGGGACGGCGCGCCGGCCTTGATCCGGCCGCAGCCGAGCGCGACCGCCAGGTCGGCGATGGTGGTGTCCTCCGTCTCCCCGGAGCGGTGGCTGACGAAGGACGCGTACCCGGCACGGGTGGCCTGGCGGACCACGCCCAGGGTCTCCGTGAGGGTGCCGATCTGATTCGGCTTGATCAGGACGGCGGTGCCGACCCCGCGCGCGATCCCCTGCCCGAGCCGGTCCGGGTTGGTGACGAAGATGTCGTCGCCGACCAGCTCCAGCCGGCCGCCGAGGCGCCGGGTGAGCAGCGACCACCCGTCCCAGTCGTCCTCGGCGAGGCCGTCCTCCAGCGACACCAGCGGATAGCGGCCGGCCCAGTCCTCCCACAGGTCCACCATCTCCTCGCTGGTGAGGGTGCGGCCCTCGCCGCGCAGCCGGTAGGCGCCCCCCTCGCGGAGCCCGGACATCGCCGGGTCGAGGGCGATCGCCACCTCCTCACCGGGCCGGTAGCCGGCCCGCTCGATGGCGGCCAGGACCACCTCCACCGCCGCCTCGTTGCGGGGCAGCTCGGGGGCGAACCCCCCCTCGTCGCCCTGGCCGGTGCCGAGCCCCCGCTCCTGGAGCACGGCGCGAAGGGCGTGGAAGACCTCGGAACCGGCACGCACCGCCTCGCCAAAGGTGGGCACGCCCACCGGCGCCACCATGAACTCCTGGAAGTCGACGGTGGTGCGGGCGTGGACGCCCCCGTTGAGGACGTTGAAGAACGGCACCGGGAGCTCGCGGGCGCCGGCGCCGCCCAGGTAGCGGTAGAGCGGCACCCCGAGCGCGTTGGCGGCCGCGCGTGCCACCGCCAGGCTCACCCCGAGGAGGGCGTTGGCGCCCAGCCGATGCTTGTCGGGAGTGCCGTCGATGGCGACCAGGTGGTGGTCGACCGCCGCCTGGTCGAGGGCGTCGAGGCCGATCAGCTCGGGGCCGATCGTCTCGTTCACGTGCCCGACCGCCTGGAGCACGCCCAGCCCCCGGTAGCGACCCGGGTCGCGGTCGCGCAGCTCCACCGCCTCGTGCCGCCCGGTCGAGGCCCCGCTGGGCACGGAGGCGCGACCGGTGGTGCCATCGCCGAGGGTGACCTCGACGCTGACCGTGGGATTGCCGCGCGAATCGAGGACCTCGGCGGCGCGGACCTCGCCGATCTCGGTCGTGGGGTCGTTCACCGGTCCATTATCCGGAGCGCCGGAGACCCCCCGGGCGCGGCGGCGGCCGCCGCTCCCGGGCGGGGAGGGCCGAGCCCCTCGGAGCCGGGCGGTACTCTCGACGGATGTCCGGCTCGCGCCCGCGCCTCACCCCGCTCCAGTGGACGCTGATCGCGGTGGTGGTCTTCGTGGTGGCGGCGGTCGTGGCCGACGTCGTCACGAGCCTGCCCGGCAGCCTCGCCCGCAGCGGAGGTCCCGTGGACGCCCAGCTCAACGGCCGCCTCCCCACCGCTCCGCTCAGGGTCGGGCAGGCCGCCACCCTCGCCCTCGCCCTGGTGGTGACCGGCACCGGGACCATGAGCCCCGCCTGCGTCGCCGGCAACCTCACCCCCGCCCTGCGGGTGGTGCGGGTCACGATCCTGGACACCCGGTCGAGCCGATGGAGCCACGGCGAGAGCTGCGGGGGGATCCTGGAGTCGCAGGCGGCCGTGCCGGTCGTGCTGAGGGTGGTCCCGCGCTTCCCCGGGCGCTACACGCTGCGGCTGTTCCCGGCGGTGCACCGCCGCCGGGTCGGCACCGGGGTGACCGGCACCCTGGTGGTGCGGCCGGCCTCCGGGTAGCTCGGTCGGGCTCCTGCGGGCGAGGTCAGCTGGGTCCGCCCGAGCCCTCCCCGACGGCCTCCAGCAGGGCCGCGTGCACCCCGGGGCTGCCGGCCAGGATGTCACCGGTCGCGAGGTGGCCCTGCCCGCCGCCCCAATCGCCGACGACGCCGCCCGCCTCGGTGACCAGCAGCGCGCCGGCGGCGACGTCCCACGCGTGGAGGCCGAGCTCGAAGAACCCGTCGAACACCCCGGCGGCCACCAGGGCGAGGTCGATCGCCGCCGCCCCCGCCCGCCGTCCGTCCTCCACCCGAGCCAGGACGGCGGCCAGGACCCGGAGGTACCCGGCTCGGCGCTCCGGCGCCCGGAAGGGGAAGCCGGTCGCCACCACAGCCTCGGCGACGGGCCGGACCCCCACCCGGAGCCGGGTCCCCCGGCCGTCGAAGGCGCCCGCGCCCCGTGCCCCGTGCCAGCTCTGCCCGAGGAACGGCGCGCTGACCGCGCCGGCCACCGGAACCCCCTCCTCCAGGAGCGCCACCGACACCCCGACCACCGGGAAGCCCCGATGGAAGTTGGTGGTCCCGTCGAGGGGGTCCACGACCCAGCCGTCAGTGATCGCGCCCCCCGCCGGCGGCACGCAGTCCGGGCCGGTCTCCTCGGCCAGGACGGGCAGCTCGGGGGTCGCGGCGCGGAGGGCGCGGAGGATCACCTGCTGGCTCTCGCGGTCGACCGCGGTCACGTAGTCGCCGCGACCCTTGAGCTCGGCCGCGTGGATCCCCAGCCCGGCGGCCCGGATCACCGAGCCGCCCGCCTCGGCCGCGTACCGGGCGATCGCCGCGGCGCGCCGCCAGCGTTCCGCCCGACCCGGGGCGTCGAGATCGGTCAGCGCCGGCCCCGGCCCCGCGGTGGCTCCCGGGAGACCTTCTTCTTGTGCTTCTTGTCCTTGCGCGCGGGCGGGACCTGCGACAGGGGGGGCGGGGCCGCCGGGCTCGGCGGCGGCGACGGCCCGGGCGCGGGCCCGGGCGCGGGCCCGATGGGATCCTGGCTCACGGTGTCATGGTCGCAGATCGTCAGGCCCGCAGGGGCCGCCCGCGGAGCCCGCCCGCGGGCGGATCGCGTCTGGGTCGGCACCGAGCCAGACCGGCGGCCATGGCCGCAGCCGGAGCCGGGCGATCCCGCGGACCCGATCGGAGGCGACGGCACCGAACCGGTCGCTGTCGGTGCTCCGGGCCGGGTCGTCCCCGCCCAGCCAGAGGGCCGTCCCCCCGGGGGTGCGCGCCACCACCCGCTTGATCAGCTCCAGCTCCGGCCGGTGCGGATGGACGGCCACCACCACCTGCCCGACCCGCGCCCCCCGGCGCGGCACCGGCGTCGTCACCACGACCGCCCCCGGGGGGAGGAGCGGGCTCATGCTCGGCCCCTCCACCCGCACCCAGGACGGCCGCCACCGCCGGGCGCCCCAGGTGGCGGCCACGAGAGCGGCGACGACGACTGCCCGGGCGGGGACCCAGCCGGCGCGGCGCCCGGGCCGCGGCGCCCGTTTGCCCGTCCTCACCGGCGGATGGTACGGTTCGAGCATCGTCGCCGAGGGATCACGAGGAGGCTCCGGGATGCTGTCTCAGCTGCGGTCGCGGCTGGCGCCGCGACGCGTCGTCCACGCCCATTGCGACATTCCCTGCGGGATCTACGATCCCCACGAGGCCCAGCTCGCGGCCCAGACCGTGGAGACGATGGTGACCAAGCTGCTGGCGCTGGCCAACGACAACTCCGGCGCGACCCACAACAGCTTCGTGCGCATGGTCGAGGTCAAGGAGGCGCACGCGGAGCGGGTGAAGCGCGAGGTGCTGATCATCTGGGGCGACTACATGAAGCCCGAGCACCTGGCCCAGGCCCCCACCCTGCACGACATGGTGTGGAAGACGGTGAAGCTCGCGTCGGCCTGCAAGCAGTCGATCGATGCCGCCAAGGCGGCCGAGCTGCGACGGGCGGTGGACGAGTTCGCCGAGGTGTTCCGCGCGACCAAGAAGTAGGCAGCGGCAGCGCTGCCCCGGCCCCGCCCGGCGCCCAGGGGGACAGGTCAGCCGAGCGGGACCGGGGCCCAGCCGCCGCCGGACAGCGTGGCGTGGTAGACGACCGCGCTGGCGCTGGTGCCGCCGGGCAGGCTGACCCCGTCAGCGATCGCGAAGCCGCTGCCCCCGGCGAAGCTCACCCGGACGACGCCCGACCCGGCGGCGACGGCGTTGACCGGGATCGCCCCGGTCCAGGTGCGGCCCCCGTCGAGGCTCGTCAGCAACGTGCCCCGACCCAGCGCCATCCACCCGGTGGCGGGACCGGTGAGCGCCAGCTGGTCGAGGTAGCCGCCGGTCGGGATCCGTCCCTGGGCGGCCGGCACGCCGGCCGCGGCCGGCCCGGTCGAGCTGGCCAGGCTCCAGCTCGCCCCGCCGTCAGCGGACGTGTAGATCGCCTTGGCCTGGTTCCCCGCCGCCGGCTGGCTGACGCACCCCAGCCACAGCGTGGAGGCGCCGTAGGCGCCGAGCGGGTCGGCGACACCCGGCGCCGCCTCGCGGCAGGGCACGGACCGCGCCACCCAGGCGGTGCCGCCGTCGGTGGTCGCGTCCAGGAGAAGCGCGGTTCCCCCCCCGCTCGCGGACGGGACCACCGCCTCCAGCCAGGCGTCCGCGCCGGTGGTGGCGGTGAGCGACGCCGCCACCGCGTCGGTGGCGGGGAGCCCGGAGACGGGGCTCCAGCTCCCGCCGCTCTGCGGCGCCGATTCCAGCACCAGCGGGCAGGCCCCGCCGGCGGTCCCCCCGCCGCAGTCGGCCTCGACCGCCCAGACCTGCCCGCCCACGACGGCGAGGCTCAGCACCACGCCTGCGGTCGCCACCCGGGACCAGCTGGCCGCCCCGTCGCTGGTGGCGTAGAGGCCGGGGCCCCACGCCCACCCGTCCAGCGGGCTGGCGAAGGTGAGGTGGGCCACCCCGTTGGCGGCCGCGCCCGAGGCGGTGGTCACGGGGGCACCGCCCACCGCCGCCGCCGGCGCGGCCGCCGCCGACCACGTCACGCCGCCGTCGGCGGTGGTGACGATCACCGCCTGGCAGGTGGCCGCGGCCAGGCAGTTCTCGCCGAGGGCGAACCCCACCGTGGGCGAGACGAAGCTCACGTCGGTGACCTGCATCCCCGCCGGGATGGCGCGGGGGACCGTCGGCGAGGGGCTGGGCGCGGCGCTGGGGGCGGGGGTCGGCGACGGTGACGCGGTGGCCCGCGGGCTCGGGGAGGTCCGGGCCGCGGGCTGCGCACCGCAGCCCGCGAGCAGGGCCAGCGCGCCCGCGGCGGCGAGGAGCCCGCCGGGGCGGGGGCGGTGCGGATGGGTCACGCTGGATAAAACTCCCGGGCCGCGGCGGGGTAACGGAGGTGGGCGGGCCGGCTCCCCGCCCCGCTCCCTACACTGACAGCATGACCCCTTCGGCCGCGGCCCTCACCGAGCACGTGCGATTCCACTTCGACCCGCTCTGCCCGTGGGCCTGGGTGACGTCGCGGTGGATGGTCAAGGTGGCGGCGGCGGAGCCGGTCAGGGTCTCCTGGGCCCTCTTCTCCCTGGCCGAGATCAACAAGGACGACCCGGCGGTGGCCGCCCGTCAGCGAGCCGCCAGCGGTCGGGCGCTCCAGCTCCTGGCCCTGGCCCGGGAGACCGGTGGGCAGCCGGCGATCGGGCGCCTGTTCACGGCCCTGGGCGAGGCGCGCCACAGCCGTGGCGAACCACTCGACGACGACGGTGTGCTCGCCGCCGCGCTGGCCGAGGCCGCTCTGGGGGCGGACCTGCTCGCCCGCGCCGACCGGGAGGCGGACCGGCTCTGGTCGGTCGTGCTGGTCGATCACACGGCGGCGGTGGAGCGCTGCGGGGCGTTCGGCGTCCCCACCCTGATCCTCGACGCCGGGCAGGGACCGGGCATGTTCGGACCGGTGATCAGCCCGGTGCCCGACGAGGCCGAGTCGGTCGAGCTCTTCCGCGACGTGGTGCGCTGCCTTCGCCGCCCCTACCTCTTCGAGATGAAGCGCGAGCGGGGCGAGACCCGGGCGCTGGTCGCCGGCGGCCCCCCCGCCGCCTAGGCGGGCCACTCGGCCGCGGTCGACCGCCCCCGGCCGACCGACCTCGGCTATCGCGGGGCGGTGGCGGAGGCGTCCGGGCCCACGGTGGCCGGATCGACGCAGATCGTGAGCGCCCGCGGACGCACCGTCACCGTGAGCCGGTCGGAGGGCGGCAGCGGCTCGCCGTCGGCCTGGCGCGGCTGCGGCCTCTCGGCGACCACCTCCACCCGGCCGGCCCGCAGGAGCGTGACCGAGGGCGCCCGAGGACGCCGGCGCGCCAGCGCGGCCACCAGCCGAAGCCAGTCGCGGGTTCCCCGGGGGTCGATCAGGGCCACGTCGAGCCGACCGTCGTCGGGGCGGGCGCGGGGCACCAGGTGAAGACCGCCGGGCAGGCGCCCGACGTTCACGACCAGCACCGAGCGGACCTGGCGTGCCAGGGTCTCGGCGCCGTCGAGCGTCACCGCCACCGTGAAGCGCGGCTCGCGGAGGTGGCCCATCGCCGCCAGCACATACGCCGGCCAGCCCAGCCAGCGCTTCGCCCGCGGCGAGGTGATCGCCAGCACCTGGGCATCGAACCCGATCCCGGCGGCCACCGTGAACACGCGTCCGTCGACCTCACCCAGGTCGATCCGGCGGCGTGCCCCCCGCGTCGCCAGCCGCGCCGCGGCCACCGTCCCCCGGGGGAGGCCGAGATTGCGGGCGAGCAGGTTGCCGGTGCCGGAGGGAAGCACCGCCAGCGCCGCCGGGGTGCCGGCCAGCGCCGCCGCGACCCGTCCGACGGTCCCGTCGCCGCCGGAGACGAACACCACCCCCGCGCCGGCGGCGACGGCGGCCCGCGCCTGACCGCCGCCGGGATCGGCGCGGGTCGTCTCCATCCAGACCGCCGGCGGCCACCCCGCCTCCTCGAGCACGGCGGCGACCGCCTGGCGGACCCCGGCGCGATCGGCGGTCCGCGCGGGGTTCAGGACGACGGCGCTCGCGTGCACGACCGCCCGGCCGCCGGGCCCGACTCCCGCCGCCACCGGCAGGTCGGCCCGGGGCGATCGGTGCACGGTCCTCCTCGCCGATGGCGCTCCGGAACGCCCCCTTCGCCCACGGTCGCGCGCGTCGCGGCGGCTGCACCGCACTCTACTCGCCCGGGCACCGGCGCAGCCCCCCGGCGCCGCTGGCCCGGCCCCCCCGGCCAGGACGGGTTGACGGCCGCCCGGTGCTCCGCCCTATACTCCGGCGCCGCCGAGGACGGAACGGGCCGACGCAGGGCTGGGGCGGCCGCGTCCGGGTCCCACGTCCGCCACACAGTTCAGGGGGAAGCGTGGAGACGCCTGGATACTTCCGACCGGTGCGCCGCGTGGTGACCGGGACCGACGGCGCCGGCCGCTCCTGCGTGGTCAGCGACGCACCCTCCGCCCGGATCGCCGTGGACCCGCAGTACGTGCTGGAGGACCTGTGGTCGATGGGGCTCCCGGCCGCGGTCGATGGCGACCCCGACGTCCCCGCCCGGGCCGGTGGCGCGATCGCCGCCGGGACGATCCTGTGGCGCACCTGCACCATCCCCGCCGGCGAGGAGATCGGCGTCCACGCCACCGACACGGTCGACTGCCTGACGGTCCTGAGCGGGCGCCTCACCCTGGTCTTGGAGGCGGAGGAGGTGACCCTGGAGCGGGGCGACTGCGTGGTGCAGCGCAACACCCGGCACGGATGGCGGAACCTGGGACCGGAGCCGTGCGTGCTGATCGCGGCCATGGCCAGCACGGTCGCCTGACGGCAGCGGCGGGTCTCGCCCCCGCCGCCTGGATCCGGTCCCCTACTTGGCCCGCCGGGCCGGCCCGGCGCCGCCGGCCGGCTGCGGCCGCGGCTGGTGGACGTAGCGCCGGCCGCGCGACCAGGAGGCCGCGGCCGCGACCAGGCAGCAGCCGATCGCGAAGTCGAAGGCGGAGTGGAGACCGGCCGCGAACGGCACCGCGATCAGGTGGGGGAAGAAGCCCCGACCGGTCAGCCCGGCCCGCGTCCGCGCGGGCAGCAGGCTCAGCGTGTGCGCCCCCAGGATGTGCGCCATCGGGTTGTAGCCGAGAAAGGCCGCGAACAGCGTGGTGACGGGGGGCAGCGCGGCGGCGCGAGCGGCGGCGGCGCGGGCTACGCCGTGGGCGACCAGCCCGTGCTCCAGGCTGGTCGAGAGGGTCCCCGACAGCCCCACGATCACCAGGGTGAAGAAGATCCCGATCGACAGCACCTGGGCCGAGCTCTGGAACGTGGCATTCATGCCCCCGCCGGCGCCGCGGTGCTCGGGGGGCAGGCTGTTCATCACCGCGGCCCGGTTGGGGGAGGCGAATGCCCCCATCCCGAGCCCGTTGAGCAGCAGCAAGGGCGCGAAGGCGATGTAGGCGAAGTCGATCGGGAGCAGCTCCAGGAGGAGGAAGCTGGCCGCCGCCGCCAGCATGCCGCCGCTGGCGAAGGGTCGGGCGCCGAAGCGATCGGAGAGGGCGCCGGAGATCGGCCCCGCCAGCAGGAAGCCGGCGGTCAGCGGCATCATGTAGATGCCCGCCCAGAGCGGCGTGGTGGCGAACGAGTAGCCGTGCAGGGGCAGCCAGATCCCCTGCAGCCAGATCACCATCATGAACATCAGCCCGCCCCGCCCCAGGGCGGAGAGGAAGCTGGAGAGGGTGCCGAAGACGAAGGCCCGGATCCGGAAGAGGGCGAGCCGGAACATCGGCGCGGACGCCCGGCGCTCGAAGAGCCCGAAGGCGACGAGGAGGAGGACGCCCAGCCCCAGCTCGGTCACCACCCACGGACTGGTCCAGGACATGGTCCGCCGCCCGTAGGGCTCGATCCCGTAGGTGACGCCGATCATCAGCGCGATCAGCCCGGCGGCGAAGGTGAGGTTGCCCCACCAGTCGATCGTCGTGCGCCGGCGCACCCCCAGGTCGCGCAGCTTGAGGTACGACCAGACCGTGCCGACGAGGCCGACCGGGACCGAGACCAGGAACACCAGCCGCCAGTCGATGGCGCCGAGGATCCCGCCCAGCACCAGCCCGATGAAGGCTCCGCTGATCCCGGCCACGTTGTTGATGCCCAAAGCGAGGCCCCGCTGGGTCTCCGGGAAGGCGTCGGTCAGGATGGCGGCGGAGTTGGCGATCAGGAGGGCGCCTCCGATCCCCTGCACCACCCGCATCACCACCAGCCAGAGGGCGGCGGGTGGGCCGGTCATCCAGGTGATCGTCAGCAGCAGCGAGCCCAGCGTGTAGACGACAAAGCCCAGGTTGTAGATCCGCACCCGACCGAAGATGTCGCCCAGGCGCCCGAAGCTCACCACCAGCACGCTGGAGACGATCAGGTAGGACAGGATCATCCAGAGCAGGTAGAAGCTGTTGCCGGGAACCAGCGGGTTGAGGTGGATCCCCCGGAAGATATCCGGCATCGCAATGATCATGATGGTGGCGTCGATCGTCACCAGGAGCACGCCCAGGGTGGTGTTGGACAGGGCCAGCCACTTGTAGCGGTCACCGGGCCCGGCGCGGGGAGACCGGGGGGGGACCCGCTCGCCTGCCGCCCATGCCGCGCTCTCCGCCGTGTCCACGAGACCGAGCACCCCCGTGTGCGCCGACCGACCGACCCTCCGCCCCGGACGCGAGCTCGGGTCCCGACCAGCGCGGGCGCGAGCCCCGACCATGC
>DAHUZL010000136.1 GCA_027306655.1 Candidatus Dormiibacterota bacterium | reverse complement strand
TCCGATCCCTCCTCAGCCAGCGGGGGGCGCTGGTCGGGGCCTCCGACCACGGCTCGACCAAGGCCCTCTATGCCAAGGACCCCGACGGCCTGGAGTTCGAGGTGTGCTGGCTGGTTCCGGCAGCCCGGTTGACGCCCGACGACGTCGCCGCCAAAGCGACCATCCGGCCGCTCGACCTCGACGCCGAGATCGCCCGGTACGGGGGGGCGACCGCGGGCGGCGTCGGGGTGTCCTCCCCCGTCGGGGCGGCCCAGCCGATCGGCTGATCCGCGCCCGCTCGGACGGCGGCCCCCGGAGCCATCGTCTATCGTTGGCAGGTGAACGCGTGGGGCCGTGACCTCGCCCGGCTCTCGGCCCGGCCGTCGGCCCCGCCCGTGGGCCTATGAGCTGGGCCGTCTGGCTCGTGCGCTGGGAGTGGATCCCCTCGGTTTGGGTCGGGTGCGGGCTGGCACTCGCCGCCTACCCTCTCTTCCCCGGCGCCCGGGCCGGCGCCCGCGCGGCGGCATGGGTGGCGGGTGTGGCCGCGGTGTTCGCCGCCCTCTGCTCGGGGCTCGACATCGTCGGCGACGCCGGACTCTTCAGCGTCCACATGGCCCAGCACCTGGTCCTGGCGATGGTGGCCCCGCCGCTGCTCGTGCGTGGCCTGCCCGACCCCACGATTGACCGGCTCCTCCGCAGCCGGGCCGGGCGGGCGCTCCAGCTGGGCGTCCGCCCCCTGGTCGCCGCGTCCGCCTACTGCGTCGTGCTGCTGGTCTGGCACGTCCCGGCGGTCTTCGATGCCGCCCTCACCCATGCCCCGCTCCACATCGCCCAGCACCTGAGCTTCCTCGCCGTGGGCCTCCTCTTCTGGTGGGCGGTGATCGTCCACCGGCCGGGCGCGGTCTGGAACCTCAGCGCGATCGGCGAGGTCGCGTACCTCACGGCGGGCGCCCTGCCGGCGGTGGTGGTGGGGCTGACGCTGGCCCTTCTCCGCCACCCGGTGTACTCCTTCTACCTCCACCGCACGGCGCGGTTCGGTCTCACGCCCGGTGCCGATCAGCTGCTCGGGGGCCTGCTCATGTTCGCCTTCGACAACCTGCTTATGGCGGTGGTCGCCGGTGTTTACTTCTGGCGACTCCTTTCCCCCGGTGACGAGGGCACGATCTCGCAGGCCGCCGCCTGACCGATGCCGGCCGCTCTCGCCGGCGCCGACGGGGCCCCGGAGGACGGGCGTCGGGACGAGACCCCGCAGGAGGCCGCGTCCGCCCGCGTCCTGCGCTACGGGCTGGCCGGGCTCTGGGCGATCGATGCCGGGCTCCAGCTCCAGCCCGCGATGTTCACCCGGGCCTTCCCGGCGACCGTCCTCTACGCCAACGCGACCATGTACCAGCCGGGGTGGCTCAGCCCCGCCCTCATCCGGGCGGTGGGCGTGGTGACACCGCATCTTGCCGCCCTCGACGTCGGCGCCGCCGCCCTCCAGCTGCTCCTCGCGATGGGCCTCTGCCGGCGCCCAACCCTCCGGATCGCCCTCGCGGCGTCGATCGTCTGGGCGCTTCTCGTGTGGGTCGTCGGGGAGGGCCTGGGGGCGATGGCCACCGGGACCGCCCTGGCCGAGGGGGGGGCCCCGGGACCCGCCCTCCTCTATGTCGCCATCGCGCTCGCGGCATGGCCGGGCCGGACACCAGCCATGGCGTCCGCAGGGACCGGCGTGCGCGCGGCCCGGCGTGCCCGCCTCGCCTGGACGGCCTACTGGCTCATGGCCGCGGGGCTCCACCTTCCCTGGCGCTATCCCCCGGGGGCGGTGCTGGCCTACACCCTCCAGACCGCGGCCCTGGCGGAGCCGGGCGCGCTGGCGGGCCTCGACTACCGCCTGGCCCAGATCGGTGACGCGCACGGCGTCGCCATCGCCGCCGGTCTGGGGCTGGCCGAGCTCCTCATCGCCCTGGCGGTCTGGGCCCCCCGCCTGGGCTCGGCCGCCCCTCTCGTCGGCGCGACCCTGGCGGCCGCGTTCTGGGTCGTCGGCGAGGCGATGGGGGGCGTCTTCTCGGGGGTCAGCCCCGACCTCGGAGCCGCCCCCGCCGTCCTCCTCCTGGCGGGAGCCCTCTGCGCCGCGCCCCGGTGGGGCCGCGCCCCGACCCTGGCGGGACAGGGCGGCTGAGGCCCTGCCCGCCGGCCGGGGGCCCCGGCGTGCGCTCAGACCGGCAGGCGGCCGGTCAGCGCCTGGGCGACAGTGCGCTCGTCGGCATAGGCGAGCTCGCCCCCGACCGGGAGCCCGTGCGCCGGGCGCGTGAGCGAGACGCCGGTCGGCTGGAGCCGCTCGGCGAGGTAGGCCGCCGTCGCCTCCCCTTCGACGTCGGCGTCGGTCGCCACGATCACCTCCCGCACCCCGCTCTCGCGGACGCGAGCCTCGAGGCGGTCGAGATTCAGCGCCTCGGGCCCGACGCCGTCGATCGGCGAGAGGGTGCCTCCGAGGACGTGGTACAGGCCGCGATACCCTCCCGACCGCTCGATCGCGAGGACGTCCGTGGGCCCGGCGACGACGCAGACCAGCCCGGTGTCGCGCCCCGACTGGCGGCACACCGCGCAGAGCTCGCCCGTCGGCGCGATGAACCCACAGGTGGGGCACCGTCCCACCCCGTCCCGGACGTCGGCGAGGGCTCGCTCCAGACCGCGGCTGGCGTCGACGCTCCAGCCCACCACCTGGAGGGCGAATCGTTGCGCCGTCTTGGGCCCGACCCCGGGCAGCCGCGCGAACTCGGCGGCGAGGCGGTCAAGCGGCTCGGGCAGCAGGGGCACGGCGGCCGACCAGTGGGGGGCGCTCAGCGCCCGCCGGGCCCGCCCAGCCCGCCCAGCCCGGGCGGCAGGAACTGGGCCATCTGGCGGGACGCCAGCTCGCGGGAGCGGGCCAGGGCGTCGTTGACCGCGGCCAGGACCAGGTCCGCCACCAGGTCGGCGCCTTCGGCCAGCACCTGGGGATCCAGCTCGACCGCGACCAGCTCCTGCTGCCCATTGCAGCGCACCGTCACGGCGCCGCCCCCGGCCGTGCCGGTGACCTCCTGACCGGCGAGGCCGGCCTGCGCCGCCTCCACCTGCTTCAGCATCGCCTGCTGGAGCTGGCGGAGCTGCTTCGGACTGCGTGCCATCACGAACGATCTCCCTGGCCCGGTCGGCCGTGGCCATTGTACGGTCGGCCCGGCGGGCCTCCCGGCTCCGCGCAGCCGAGGGGCAGCGGGTCCCAAGGCTCCAGCATGCGGACCAGGGAGGGCGGCGCACGGTCCTGCGCCGCCGCCGAAGCGCA
>DAHUZL010000129.1 GCA_027306655.1 Candidatus Dormiibacterota bacterium | reverse complement strand
TCGCTCCGCCGGGGGTCAGCAGACCTCCCCGCCGACACTAACGCTATCGCAATCCGGAGCCGACGGCCGGTAGCCAAGAGCGAGCCGGCAGGCGGACGGCCGAATCCGATCCCGAAAGACGCGTGGCGGGGCGCCGTGGTGCGCTCCCTCTGGCGGTGACCCCTGAGCGACCGTCGCCGCGGGACCGCCATCTCGGTGGCGGTGATCCCCCTCAGGCGGCTCCAGACCACGACCGGTGCCCCGATGCCGGAGCGGAGGCGCTCTGTGAGCCACCGTCAAGCCGGGCGGCGGCGCCTGCGGAGGACGACCGCCCCTCGTCCGCCGCCCGCACGCACGCGCCGGACCCGTCCATCGTGCTTCACAGAAGCGGCCGCATGGTCAGGAAGGCAGAGTCGTCGAGCTCACGGTACGCGGTGCGGCACGGCGGCTCGTCCGTCATCAGCACTCCGCCAGGGGATGGTCCGACTCCCGGCGCCTCCAGCGCCTGAGGCCGCCCTGGGGTCGTGGTCATCGGCCACCTCGCGGCGTGCACGGTGGCGATCCCGCCTGCCCGCCCTGCTACTCTCCCAACCTCCCCGCGGGGGGCGGGCACACCCTGAGCCGGTCCTGGCGGGGGATACCCATCACGGGGCGACGTCGAGGGCCGGGCTCTGGTTGAAGAATCCGTCCGGCCGGAGGGCGAATCCGATCCGCTCCACCGGCATCACCGGCCAATCCTCGGGTCGCGGAATGTGATGGCTGCCCATCGTGTACCACACCACCAGCGCGGCCGGGTTCAGCGGTCGGTCCGCTCGCACCCACTCCGGCAGCCCGGCTCCCCCGGCTGACTGGGTGGGGTAATCGCCGGCGGGGAAGCGCTCACTCGGATCGTAGGCGGTCACCCACAGGTGATTGTCCATGAACCGGGCCCGCCGCCGCACTGACGAGGATGCATCCGCGAATGGGAGCACCGTCGACCCCGGTATGAGTCGATACGCCACGGGTTGCCCGAGTCCATTGGTCACCTCGGGGTTCACGATCCGCCAGTAGCGAGCCCGCAGGGGGTCGGCGGTCCGCTGGGCGACCCGCTCGGATGCCAGCCGGGTGCGCGTGGTCGTGAAGGCATTCCCATAGGGGTTGTCGGCGCCTATCGGCACCGCCATGGTGTCGATCTCCTCCACCCAATTCCGCGGACCGTCCACCTCCATGTCCAATCGGATGCTGAAGAAGTGCTGGTGGAAGCTCGCCAGCGTCCCCGGCGCGACCACCGTCCCGAATGGACTGGTGTCGCCGGGAGCAATGGCGGTTGTGAGCACAATCCCAGTCAGTCGCACCTCCAGCTCCAGCGAGCCGTCCTGGTAGAAGTACCAATAGAATGCGTATTCATAATTGCCGGCAGTGATGATGAAGGACACCACCATTCGACGGCTGCGCCGGACCTCCGTGGTCGCAAGCGTCGAGTCATGGTGCTTCCACAGAAGCCCAGCATCCTCCTCGTGCAGACAGATGGCCTGGGGAATGACATATGGTCGACCAGACGCATCCGCCAGACACGCATCCAGATACCGGATCTCGCCCAGGCAGTCGCATCCGCGCGTCAAGGAATTGGTCATGATCCCGATGCCGTACTCACCGACATCGAAAGCGTTGCGCCACCCCTCGTACGGGCGCGGATCGGAGTAGGGGATGACCAGCTCGGCGATGCTGGCCCGATTCAGTATCGAACGGACCCGACCATCCTCCGAATACCCGACATGGTGGAGAACCAATCCCTCCCGGGCGTTGAACCCGATCCGAAACGACCACCGCTGCCACTGCACCGCCCCCCCGTCCAGCGTGAAGCTGACCCCGTCCGGCTGTCCGATGTGGAGTGGCTTGAGGTCGGTCCGCAGCGGCTTCACCTGCTCCGCCGCGTAGCGGCCGTGCCCGGGCGGGAGCGGGGCGACATCATGGTCGTCAATTCGGACAATTGACATGCTGTCGAGGTCGACGATGGCATGCAGACCCGAGAGCGGCTTCGCGTAGGGGTTGTCGTCCGGAAACTCCCGATAGAAGAGCAGCGTCCACACCAGTCGGCGTGGGTCCCTTGCACTCCCCACGAAGTCGCCGATCCCCCAGGGCTCGACCAGGACCTGGGTGGGAGCGTCCACACCGCGGCGCTCGAGTGCCGCCCGGATGCGCGCGTCTGATCGGACGACGTACTCGCACTGAGCGTACTCGTCGAGAGTAACAGGACCATGGTGACCGACGGCGACTCGCTTCTCGACAAGCGATTCGGCATCGAGGTCCACCAGCATCTCCACCGGAACGTGCTCGCTCGGGTCAACCAGCACGACCCGAGCCCGGCGAGGGATGGTCTGCCCCGATGCCCAGGCGGCGAGGGCGGCGCGAGATGGCTCCTCCGCGGTGATGGAGACGACCCGGGCCCCGGTTGGGAGTTCGCCTGACACACCCAGCACCCCCATCGTGGCATGCATCTCGGGCGGCGTGAGGGGGTCCAGTGGATGGCCAGCGCGGCCGGCCCGATCGGAAACGCCCGTGTCAGACATGGGCAGGCTGGGCGCCCTGTCGAGAAACCATAATCAGCATCACCCCGTGGGGCGGATCATGACCTGCTTCACCATCCTGCGGTCGTCGAGAGCATATCGGAATATGTCACGCTTATGGCCCGACCGCCTGATCCGTGCCCCAGGCGTCTCCGAGGCGAGCGGCACGTGGTCGCTGACCCACACCGTGCCGACCTGGAGCGCCCGGCTCACCGGCATGGCTCGACCGACGATGACCTCCAGACCGATGCGCACCGGCCGTGGCGAACGTCATGGACCAGCGGATCCACCTCGTCCTCGGTCGCGCCCGGCTGCATGAAGATCACGGGCCTGACGACCTCAGGTTGAGCAGGCTCGACATTTTGAGGGCCATCGACCGTGGGCGTGGGGGGCGCGAGGGCACCCGGGACGGTGGGGCAAGCGCCCCTGCCCCATCCTGCTGACCCTTGGGCTGAGAGCCGGCCCAGCGGTCGGTCAGGGAGGGGATGGCGGCGGGCACCCTCATCGGCGCGGTCACACCGTCCTCCGCGCGCGCCGCGCCGCGCGCGCGGGCGGCCGTTGCCTGGGGGTGGACTCGATCGGGTCCCGGCCGTCGGACGTATCCCGCCGGCGCAGCACGGCCGGCCGCCGACGCACGGGCCCGTAGCCCCCGCCGCCGCTGGTCTCGACGCGCAGCACCGATCCTGGCGCGAAGGTCGCAGTGCCCTTGCTCGGGATCGCGACCTCGCGTCCGCTGGGGTCGATCCGGACGAGCCGGCTCGGCCGCCCAGGCCCGCCGCCCGCGGTGCCCGCCGGGGCGAAGCGGGGGTCGGTCTGCTCGGCGTAGTAGGTGACGCACTGGGGGAGGTCCAGGATCTCGTAGTCGCGGCGCAGTCCGAGCCCGCCCCGGAATTGGCCCCGTCCCTGCGAGCCCGGGATGAGCTCGGTTCGGCGAATCCGGACTGTGTACTGGCTCTCCGCCACCTCGACCGGCATCAGCCCCACGTTCGACAGGTAGGTGTCGACACCGTCGAGGCCATCCCCCGCGGCGTGGGCGCCGGTGCCACCTCCGGCGACGTCGGCCAGGACCGCGGCCCCACCGTGGACCGGAGAGCGGCTGCCGATGTTGACGGCGAAGAACGCGGTCGAGCTACTGGCGACCGCCCGCTCGGGCCAGAGCGCGGAGAGCGCCCGGATCAGGACGTCGGCGAGCCGCTGGCAGGTGTTATGGCGCACCGAGACCGCCGCCGGGAAGTGGGGGTTCAGCACCGACCCCTCCGGGCACACGAGGGTGACCGGCTCCAGGAGCCCGTCGTTGACGTGGGCGTCAGGCTGGACCATCGCCCGCACCGCATAGACCACAGCGGCCCGGGTGCTGGCCCAGGGGACGTTGATCGCCCCCGCCACCTGCGCCGACGAGCCGGACAAATCTATGCGCAGCCGGGCCCCCCGCTTGCGGACCTGGGCGTGAATCCGGGTGGGTGGTCCCTGGCGCCCGTCGTCGTCGCAGAAGCCCTCGCTGCTGGCGGCGCCGTCGGCGAGGTCGAGGAGCGCGGCGCGAGTCGCCCGCGCGCTGGCGGCGAGCGCCTCGGCCAGGGCGGCCCGCACCCGGAGGGCGCCGTGGCGAGCGACTAGCTCCAGGAGCCGCGCTGCCCCCAGCCGGCAGGCGGCCCGCTGGCCGCGCAGGTCGGCGATCGTGCTCGCGGGATCGCGAACGTTGGCGGCGAGGATCTGGACCAGGTCCGCCTGCTCGGCCCCCCGGCGGTCGAGGTGCACCGGCGGGAGCAGGAGCCCCTCCGCATACACCTCCTGGAGGGCCGGGCCCTCGGTCCCGGGGTTGACGCCGCCCACGTCGAGGTGGTGGGCGGCGGTGCCGGCCCAGGCGAGGAGACGGCCGGCGTGGAAGACCGGGCGGATGACGTTGAGGTCGGGAGTGTGCATGGCCCCGAGGTAGGGGTGGTTGGCGAGGAAGACGTCGCCGTCGGCGAGGGTCAGTCCCCAGCGGGTGAGGATGCTGCGGACCACCAGCCCCATCGCCCCCAGCTGGGCGGGGATGTAGTCGGCCTGGGCGGCCAGCTCGCCCTCGGCGGTGAAGAGGGCGCAGGAGAAGTCCTCCATGTCCCGGATGATCGGGCTGTAGCTTGAGCGCTTGAGGACGCCGCCCATCTCCAGGGCCGCCGCCACCAGCCCCTCGTGGATGAGCTCGAAGGTGATCGGGTCGAGGCCGGACCCGCGAGCGCTCATCGGCCCTGCGCCTCGCGCAGCCAGAGCGTCCCCTGCGGGTCCGGGACGAGAACCTGCCCGGGCAGCGCCAGGGTGGTGGCGTCCATCTGCTCGACGAGCGCGGGGCCTGGCAGCCGCAGCCCTGGCCGCATCTGCTCGCGCTGGTAGACCGGCACGAGGACGGCGCGGCGGGCGAGCGGCAGGACGACCCGGCGGCGCTCGACCGGTGTCGGGCCGAGAACCCGCCGCCGCGGCGATGCCGGCGGGGAGGGGGCCGCCGCCGGCATCGGCCCGTGCGCCGCCAGCCTGAGGGTGACGAGCTCGACCGGCTCCTGCGGGCTGGCGTGCCCGTAGGCGGCGAGATGGGCGGCGTCGAAGGCCGCCCGGAGTCCACCCAGGTCGGCCCGCACCCCGGAGCCGAGCGGGATCCCCAGTGCGTAGCCCTGGCCCCGGTAGCGGCAGTCCGCGCGCCAGCGCAGCCGCACCCGGCGGGGGTCCACGCCGTCAGCGGCCAGGGCCCGGGTGAGGGTGCGGGCCGTCTCCCGGCACCAGCGCGCGGCCGCGGGCAGGACCTTGGGCTCGAGCAGCCAGAGCACCGTCCGGGCCTCGTCCATGCGCAGCTCGGACGCCACCAGCCCGGCGGCGGCGAAGCATCCCGGCTCGGGCGGGATCGCGACCTGTCGCAGCCCCATCTCCCGCAAGAGAAGGCCGGCGTGGAGGGGGCCGGCCCCGCCGAAGGCGACCAGGGTGTACCCCCTGGGATCGAGCCCGCGCTCGACCGAGACCCGGCGGATGGCGCCGGTCATCTGGGCGAGGGTGACCGCGAGGATCCCGGCCGCGGCCGCCTCCGGGTCCAGCCCCAGGGCCCGGCCGACACGAGCGACGGCCGCCCGGGCGGCCGTCGGATCCAGCCGGAGGCGGCCCGCCAGGCGAGTGGCGGCGCCGAGCGTCCCCGCCACGACGTGGGCGTCGGTCACGGTGGCCTCGGTCCCGCCCTGGCCGTAGGCGGCCGGGCCGGGCCGGGCCCCGGCGCTGGCAGGCCCGATCCGCAGCCGCCCGGCCCGGTCCACCCGGACCAGGCTCCCCCCGCCCGCGCCGATCGCGACCACGTCCACCGACGGGCAGAGGATCGGGTGACCGCCGACCGTCTGCTCGGGCCGGACCGGGGGCACGCCGTCGTCGATCAGGCAGACGTCCAGCGAGGTGCCGCCCATGTCCATCGAGATCAGCCGGTCGAGCCCGTGGCACCGACCGAGGGCGGCCGCGCCGCTCACCCCTCCGGCCGGGCCCGACACCACCAGCCGATGGGCCTCGCGCTCCGCCCGCGGGGCGGCGACGGTCCCGCCGCTCGACTGCATCACGACCATCCGGCCGACAGTCCGGCGGGCCCGGAGATGGGCATCCACGCGCAGGAGGTACTGCCCCACCACCGGCCGGAGCGCGGCGTTCAGCGCCGCGGTGGCGGTCCTGGGGTACTCCCGATGCTCCCTCGCGCAGGCGGCGGACCGGGTGACCGGGACCCCCGGGAGGCGGCGCTCGATCGCCCGGGCCAGGCGCGCCTCGTGGGCGTCGTTGCGATAGCTGAACAGGCAGGCGACGACCACCGCCTGGGGACCGCGGGCCGCCACCGCCTCCGCGACCCGATGAACCTCGCCGTCGGTGAGGGGGATCACGACCCGGCCGGCGTAGTCGAGCCGCTCGACCGCCTCCAGCCGGTCGCAGCGCGCCACCAGCTCGAGCGGGGGCGCGGGCTGCAGGCTGTAGAGGTCGGGCCTGCTCCCCCCCCGGTACCCCAGGAGGTCGCGGAAGCCCTGGGTGATCACCAGGACGACCCGCGCCACCCGCTGGGCGACCAGGGCGTTGGTCGCCACGGTCGTGCCGTGGGCGATCAGGCCGACCGACCCCGGCACCACCCCCATCGCCGCCAGCTCGTCGAGCGCCGCCAGGAATCCCAGGGCTGGGTCGTCAGGGGTCGAGGGGACCTTGGCGACGTGCCGCGCCCCCGCGCTGCCGACCGCCACCGCGTCCGTGAACGTGCCGCCGACGTCGACGGCGACCGTCCACCGCTCCGACTCCGGGCGCGCCGCTGCGGCCCGGCCCGCCACCGCCGGCGTCACCCGGCCCGGTCGAGGAGCGGCAGGACCCGCTCGCCCAGCAAGGCGAGCGTCTCCGCCTGGACGCCGGGGTCCAGCCCCGGCCAGTAGGCGCGGGCGACCAGGTGGACGGGGCAGCCGGCGGCGGCGGCGTAGGCGGCCAAGCCCTCGGCCACCTGGTCCGGCGGGCCGGCGAGGATCGTCGCGCGCAACCGCTCCGTCTCCGCAGCGTCGGGGCGGGGCGGGGCGAGCCGGCGCCGGTCGGTCCCGTAGGCGCGGCCCTCCATGTCCTGGTACTTCCAGTCCACGTACTGGTGGAACGGCAGGATCCGCTGGAAGGCGTCGTGCCCCTCGAAGGGGAAGACCGACACGACGGCGCCGACAGCCAGCGTCGTGGGGTCGCCTCCGGCTCGGGCGCGGGCTTCCAGCGCCCAGCCCACCTGCTCTGCGAACGCGGCCGGCGACGCCTCGGTCGCCAGGAAGCCGTCGGCGAGCTGGCCAGCCCGGCGCACCGCCGACTCGCCCATCGCGCCGATCCAGATCGGCGGCCCGCCGGGGCGGGCGGGGCCGGGGGTGACGAGCACGTGCGGGTAGCGCACGGCCTCGCCCCCGGTGGTCGGCTGGCCGCTCCAGCCCTGGCGCAGGGTGGCGACCATGTCCCGGAGCCGCCCGACCCGGTCGGCGGGCGAGACCCGCAGCGCCCGGAGCTCCTCGGCGCGCCAGCCCAGCCCCAGCCCGAGGAGGAGGCGACCGCCGCTGAGGCAGTCGACGACCGCGGCGTCCTCGGCGATCCGGACCGGCTCGTGGAGGGGCGCGAGCAGGAGCCCGGTCGCGATCGCGCAGCGCTCGGTCCGCACCGCGATCGCAGCCGCCAGCGGGAGCAGGGAGGGGCAGTAGCCATCGTCGACGAAGTGGTGCTCCGACACCCACACCGAGTCGAACCCGAGCCGGTCCGCCATCGCGGCGAGCTCGAGCGCCTGGCGGTAGCGCTCGGTGTCCGGCCGGCGGTCGTCCGGGTGCCGCTGGCAGGTGATGAGCCCGAAGCCCAGCTTGGACGTGCTCACCGGGCCAGCGCCGCCGGCTCGCGGGGCGGGGCGCCCGCGCCCAGGAAGGCCGCGTAGTCGAGCCGGCGGTACCGGGCGGTGCAGGGCGGGCCGTCGGCGAGCCAGAGGAGGCCGGCGTCGAGGTCCATCAGCACCGAGGCCACCGTCGCCCCCTGGTCCACCTCGGCGGCACGCGGGTCCGGGTGGGCGCAGACGGAGAACGGGTGGCAGGCGTGGTCGCGGAGCACGGCCCGGAAGGTATCGAGCGAGCAGCGGGGTCCGGCCTCGAGGACCGCCTCCTGAAGCCGCACGAGCCGAGTCGGGCTATCGGGCATCGCCCACAGCGAGACGTCCGTCCCTCGGAAGCCGGGGGCAAGGAAATGGTTCGTGTGGAGGCAGATCCCGCCCTCGGGGAGGAGCACGTGGACGTCGTCGTAGCCGCCCGGCGCGGCCTCGACGTCCAGGGCGACCCCGTCCCGGTGGGCGAGCAGGTAGTTGGCCGACGACGAGCGGCGCTCGGCCTGGATGCACGCCAGCGCCTCAGGCACGGTCGCGGCCCCGAGCAGGGCCCGCAGGAGCACGTGGTAGGGGACGCCGGGGACGCCCCGGTCCTGGTCGGTGACCAGCGCGTTGGTCGCCACCCCCAGGCCGCAGGCGTTCATCCCCGCCTTGGCGAGGAGCCCGGCCTCGACCACGGTGACGAACGGGGGGCCGTCGTCCGGCTCCGCCTCGAGGACGACCACAGTCTCGAAGGCGTGGGGGAGCCAGTCCCAGTTCTGGCCGACCAGGGTGTGGCCGTCGGCGCTCCGCCGGGGCAGGACCGCGAAGGCGCTGCAGCCGTCCTGGGTCTGGCGGCGGGCGTCGCGGGCGGTGGCCGCGAACATCACCTCGGTGCGGACGTTGAGGGCGAGGATGTCGTCGCGCTCGACGCCGGCGCCGGCGGCGAGGCCGGCCATCTCCTCCAAGATCGCGGGCCGGAACGCCTCGATCGGCTCGGCGTAGCGTCGGGCCTCGCCGAGGACGGTCGGCCAGTCCCAGCCGCAGCGGGCGTGGAAGACCGCCCGGTATGCGGCCAGCGATCGGGCCACCCGGTCCCGGGCGGCGGCGCCGTACTGGCGCCCCCGCTCGAACGCCGGGCCAAAGACGCGCACATGGGGAAAGGTCGTCATCGGTCCCTCACAGAATGCTGAGCCCACCGTCGACCGGGACAACCGTCCCGGTCACGTAGCTTGCCGCATCGGACAGGAGAAAGCAGATCACCTCGGCCACCTCGTCGGCCCGGCCCAGCCGGCGCAGCGGCACCTGGGTCTCCACGACCCAGGTGCCACGGGCGGGGTCGTCCATCAGCCGCAGCATCGGCGTCGCGATGTAGCCGGGGGCGACGGCGTTGACCCGGATGCCGTCGGTCGCCCACTCCGCCGCCATCTGCCGGGTGAGCGCCAGGACCCCGGCCTTGCTGGCCGCATAGGCGGCGCTGGGCTCATCGGCGTCGGCCAGCGTCGCCGCCACCGAGCTGACATTGACGATCCGGCCGGAGCAGCCGGCGGCGACGCAGCCGCGGGCGACCGCGCGCCCGACCAGGAACGTCCCCCTGAGGTTGGTGGCGACCACCAGATCGAAGTCCGCGACGGCGGTCGACGCCAGGGGGGCGACGCGGTAGACGCCGGCGGCGCTCACCAGACAGTCGGGGGGCCCGCCCAGCTCGGCCGCGGCGGCTGCAAGCGCGGTGTCGACGGCGGCCTCGTTTTCGACCCGGCACGGGACCCGGCCGGGTCCCGCCTCGGGGCCGCCGACACTCCCGAACTGCCGATCGAGCGCGACCACCCTGACCCCGGCCGCCTCCAGCCGCTGGACCGTGGCCCGCCCGATCCCGGACGCGCCCCCGGTGACGACCGCCCGGCGCCCGGCCAGCCCCAGGGTCACGAGAGCCAGATCCCGCCGTTGACCGCCACGCTCTGGCCGGTGACGTAGTCGGCGTCGGGCGAGATCAGCCAGGCGACGGCCCCGCCCACGTCGTCGCCGGTGCCGAAGCGACCCCAGGGGATGCCGGCCACCGCCCGCTCCCGCTCCGTCTCGAAGGTCGTGCCATGGCGGGCCGCACGGGCGCGCAGCTCGTCCCAGTGCATCTCGGTCGCCATGTTGCCGGGGGCGACGGTATTGACCCGGATGCGATGGGACGCCAGCTCGAGCGCCAGCGACTGGGTGAGCTGGCGGAGCCCGCCCTTGGCGGCGCAGTAGCCGGCGCCGCCACCCACCGCCTGCTCGCCGAAGACGGAGCCCACGTGGACGAGCGAGCCGCCGGTGCCCTGGCGGACCAGCCGGCGGGCGACCGCGCGGGCCATCACGAAGGTCCCGACCAGGTTCACCTCGAGGACATGGCGAAAGTCGGCCAGCGTGGTGTCGACGATCTCGGTCGCGGGACCGCCGATCCCGGCCAGGTGGACGAGCGCGTCGACCCCGCCGAACTGCTGGGCCGCCAGCGCCACCGCTTGCTCCGCCGCCTGCTCGTCGCTGACGTCGGCGGTGACCGCGAGCACGGCGCCCTCGGCCGCGGGCTGGAGCTGGGCGGCGAGGGCGTGGACCCGCTCGTCGCGATCGAGGAGCAGGATCTGGTGGCTGTCCGCCGCCAGCCGACGGGCGACGTCCCGGCCCAGCCCGCCGGCCGCCCCCGTCACGATGGCGCGCATCAGTCGACGGCGGCCGCGATCTCGCCGCAGGTGGCGAGCCAGATGTCGTCGTGGGCGCGGACCCGCTCGATGAACCGCCGCAGCAACGGCAGGCGCGACGGCCGCCCGATGACCTGGGGGTGCATGGTGAGGATGCAGGCGCCGCCCAGAGTGTGGATCCCCTCCAGCTCCCCCTCCCAGATCTGGGCGACCGTCTCCGGAGCGGCGATCGCCTTGCTCCAGACATCGGCGGCGAACCAGAAGTAGGGCGCATCGTCGAGCGTCCAGTGCACCGGCAGTTCGACCACCCCCACCTCGGGGTGGCGGTACGGCCGGATGTCGTCCATGAGGTTGGAGGAGTAGACGATCCGATTTGCGGCGAGGATCCCCAGGGTGTTGGGGCTGAAGTCCCACGAGGGGGAGCGGTAGCCCTGGATCACCGGCTGGAACCGCTGGAGCGCGAGCAGCCCGCGGCCGAACTCGTCCGCCTCCTCCGCGGCGGAGAGCCGGGTGGGCGAGACGTGACGGTGGCCATGGTGGGCGAGCTCGTGCCCGGCGGCGACGATCGCCTCCACCCGCTGGGGGTGGCGCTCCACGACCCGCCCGGGCACGAAGAAGGTCGCCCGGACGTCGGCCCGGCGCAGCGTCTCGAGGATCAGCGGGACCGCGACCCGGGCGCCGTACGTCCCCTGGGAGAGGACGCCCGGCCGGTCGAGGTTGGCGGGATCCTCGCCCAGCCACACCTCCTCCGCGTCGAAATCGAAGGTGAGGGCGCAGCAGCTGGCGGCGCCCGGCGGCAGCCTCATCAGCCGCCGGCGCCGGCCGGCCGCGGGCCGGCCACTCCCGCGCCGACGGCGGCGGTCATCCGGAAAGGGTCCAGGTGGCGGGGTCGATCTGGGCGTAGATGTCCTGCGGCAGGGTGCCGTGCAGGGTGGTGCGGATCGCCGAGATCTGGTAGTCGGGCAGAGGCAGCCACAGCCCCAGCGCCTGCTGGGCGATGTGCAGCTGCAGGCTGTAGAGGGCGCCGAGCCCCGGGGCGGTGCGCACGGCCGCGATCAGTCGGTCGACCACCGGGCTGCTATAGCCGCCGCCCCAGTAGTTGCCGGTGCCCCAGATCTGCTCGGCGCTCGGGTACGCGCCGCCCGGGCCCCAGTTCCACTGCGCCGGCGAGTACGTGTTGAGCTCCCAGTTGCAGGGTGGGGCTGACGGGCAGATTCCGGTCAGCGAATACATCTCGCTGACCGAGTGCAGGGAGAGGGTGATGTTGACGCCGGCCGCCGAGGCGGTCGACGCGTACGCCTGCACCTCCTGGTCGAGGGGGACGTCGCCGGAGGAGTAGATGAAGGTGAGCACGAGCGGGGCACCGCCGGCGATCCCGGCCCCGCAGTGGCCCGCCCCCGGGCCGGGGCGGGCGCAGGTGTCGGTGCCGTCCGGGTGGATCGTCCAGCCGTGGCTGGCCAGGAGGCGCTTGGCGGCCGCGACGCTGAAGGGGAACAGGTTGTGATGCTCGGCCGGGGACGCCAGGGTGGAGGCCCCCACCGTAGGCACCGGTCCGTAGGTGGGCGTGGCGTAGCCCTTCCAGATGTCACGGATGTACAGGGACTGGTTGACCAGGTGCTCGAGCGCCTGGCGCACGTAGAGCTGGCTCAGGATCGACTTCGTGGCGGGGTTGCTGAAGTTGATCTCGGCCATGCTGGTGGTCTCCCACTGCCAGGGAGCGATCCGGTAGCCCTGCCGCTTGAGGTACTGGATCTGGCTGATGTCGGTGAAGGGGACGTAGCCGTAGGTGAGCTGGCCGCTCCGCAGGGCGTCGTACTCGGCCGAGTCGCTGGTGAAGGGGACTAGCTCGAACTGCGCCAGCTTCGGGCGGTCGGGGCCGGAGTAGGCGAGGTTGGGGCGGAAGACGCTGAGGCCCGTGGTGGCGTTGTAGGCGGTGAGCCGCCAGGGGCCGTCCACGACCTTCCAGAGCGGGCTGGTCGCATAGGTGCTGGGGGTTCCCGACTGCCGGGCCAGGAACTTGTATACGGCGCGGGCCCCCCTCGCGGTCTGGTCGTAGTTGCCCACCGGCCCGCCCGCCGAGGTCCGGTCCCACGCCTGCTGGGGGAGAGGATCGAGGAAGGAGAGCTGCTGGAAGAGCAGCCAGGTGTGGTTGTACGCCTTGTTGAAGGTCATCACCACGGTGCGCGAGTTGGGATAGCTCACATGGGTGAGCGTCGAGGGAAAGAGCCCGGGGAGGTAGGGGCCGTACTGCCCCTCGTTGGCCGAAACCAGATTGATCCACATCTCGACGTCGCGGCTGGTGACCGGCTGGCCGTCGGACCACCGGTAGGGCTTGAGGGTGATCGTGAGGGTCCGGCCCCCGTTGCTGTAGGTGGGCAGGTTGGCGAGGCTGAGCTGGGTGTTCACCACCGGCTTGCCGCCCTGGCCGACCCAGTACAGGGGCCGATAGAGCTGCTCTTCCAGGAGGAAGTTGTTGACGTACCAGGTGTTGGGGGTGGGGATCGGGAGGATCCAGTAGGGGTTGCGACCCGGGCTCATGGCGAAGGTGGCCGTGCCCCCGCCGCTGGCGGCGCGGTGGGCCTGGGCGGTGCCCCCCGCCAGCAGCAGCGAGGCGGTGAGCGCCGCCCCCCATCCGATCCGACGCATCCGCGAGGCCGACCGACCCACCATGCCTTACCCCCTTGGGCGCCGACGCCCGGGCGGCCCCGCCGCCCGGCCATCGGCAACCGCCGATCCCTCGGCCCCGCCGGGGCGAGCCCGGTCCGGGAACCGGGTCGATTGTCGCACCGTCCCGCCATGCTGTCCAATGCTCGGTCGCATGCGCAGCCATGCTCCGCGGGTATGCTCACGACCGGCCGGCGCCCGACCGTATCGGGGTCGGCGGGGAGGGAACACGGTGGAGCTCAGGGTCCTGCGCTATCTGGCGGCGGTCGCCGAGGCCGGCTCGGTGACCCAGGCCGCGCTCCTGGTGGGGGTGGCCCAGCCCTCGCTCTCGCGCCAGCTCCATAAGCTCGAACGCGAGCTGGGAGTCCCGCTGTTCACCAGGACCAGGGGCCGGCTGGGCCTGACTGCCGCCGGCCGCCAGCTGCTGGAGCCGGTGCGGGAGGTGCTGACGAGGGTCGAGCACGTCCGGGTCACCGCCACCGAGCTTCGCACCGGCCGGGTGGCTCACCTCAGCCTGGTGGCGCCCGCGGTCGCGATCAATGACATCGTGGCCCCGTTCCTCGCCTCCCGGCGCACCCGGCGACCCTTCCTGCGCGTCCTCGACGAGGCGCCCGAGCGGCTGGCGACCGCCCTCACTCGGGGCGCCGACGTCGTCATCACGGCGACCGCGCCGGTCGCGCCGGTGCAGGTGGTCTGCCTCGCGCGGCTGCCGATCTTCGCCTACCTCCCCCCGGGGCATCCTCTCGGGAACCGGGAGCGGGTCGACCTCGCCGATCTGGCGGCGGAGCCCCTCCTCCTGCCCACCGTCGAGCACACGACCCGCCGGCTGGTGGACGGCGCTCTCCAGCAGATGGGGCTGGTGGGACGGCGGATCACCGAGTGCCGGCTGCCGCAGGTGGCCCAGGCGCTGGCCGCGACCGGGCACGGGGTGGCGGTGGTCTCCGACGACCCCCGCTTCGGCCTGCGCGCGATCCCCATCGACGGGGCGGGCGGCGCCCTCCGGCTGCCGTTGTACGCCGCCTGGGAACGGCCCCACTACGCCGACCGCACCATCCGCGCGGTCGTAAAGGAGCTGGCGGACTACTGCGTCACCCGCTACGGGGTGGCCGTGCGAGGCGGCCCGCCGCCAGGCGCAGGGCGGCGCACCCGCCGCCCTGTCCCGCTCGCCTGAGCGCCGCCCGCCGCCACTTCGCCGGTTGGTCGCCCGGCCCCCCTCGAAAACTCTCAGATCCGCCGCGGGGGCGAGGAGCGGCTCGCCCGCGCCTGCACGAGGTCCTGGAGCGGGCGACGGAGCGCTCGGCCGCGCTCCTCCGTCACGTGCTCGGACCGATCCAGCTCGAGCCAACGGGGCCCGACGTCGGCCGACCGTACTACCTTACCCGCCCCGAATCGACACCCTGGCGATCCGGGACGCCCCGCACGGCTCTGGGAGTGCGGAGCCGGGTTCGAATCCTTTGTTTTGGTGGTCCTCGTGAGATCGTTCTCGAACTTGACCTCCTCTCCCCTGAGCCGTGCGATCGTCGCCGACCGAAGGCTGAACCTCTCCGGAGCGCCCCGTAGGCGGCTCAGCTGGGCACCGAAAAGGGCAAGGGGCTCACCGCCACCGAGATGGCCCGCCTGGTCGACCGCGATGACGCCGGTGCCACGGCGTACGAGTTCCAGTACCTTCCCCTTCGGCGCGTTCGCGGCAATCGCCGTCTGGCTGCTCGGCGTGCAACGGGCGCACGACCTCCTGGCCGGGGCGCAGGCGTGCTGTCTCGAGGGCCCGCTGACGCGCTCCGAGCCGAAGCGCCTGCGCTCCACCGTCTGGCACTGCCCGGGTCGACCGGTGCACACAGGGCGGCGCTGGCACCTCCGGATCGATCGCCGCTGGATGGGGGCGCGCCTCCTCGGGGCCGCATTCCATCGCTGGCAGGCGCTGCCCCGCGCGGCCTGAGCCCGCGCGGCGACTCGGCGATGATGACCCCGACCGGTAGCTGACGGGGAGCACGCCCGGCTCGACGCCGGAAGGCCCACGGCCACATTCGAGGCCTGCGTCCGACACCTCATGCGGCATCGGCGAGCACCGTGGCCATGACGTCGGCGATCCGGCCGACCTCCGCCTCGCTGATCACGAACGGTGGCGATACCTGGAGGGCGCGGCCGGCCAGGCTACGGGTGATGACCCCGCGCTCGCGGGCCGCCGCCACCAGCTTCGACATCAGCGCGGGATCCGCCTGCCGCCGGTCCTCCCGGATCTCGATGCCGGCCAGGAGACCCACCCCGGACCGAACCGCGGCCACGAGGTCGCAGCTCCGCAGTGGCTGCAGCGCCGAGGCGAGCACCCGCTCCAGCTCCCGGACCCGCGCCACCAGACCCTCGCGCTCGATGATCCCCAGGTTGGCCAGGGCCACCGCGCAGGCGGTCGGGTGGCCCGAGTAGGTGTACCCGTGACGGAAGACGCGGGTGCTCCCCGCCTCCCAGAAGGGGGCGGCCACCCGCGACGATGCGACCACGGCGCCCAAGGGCAGGTACCCGGAGGTCAGACCTTTGGCACAGACCAGGAGGTCGGGCACCAGTCCGAATCGAAGGCTGCCGAACCAGGCCCCGAGCCGACCGAAGCCGGTGATGACCTCATCGACCACGAGCAGGACCTCACGCTCCCGGCAGATCGCCTGCACCCGCTCCAGGTACCCGCGCGGCGGAAGCAGCACCCCGCCGGCACCGACCACCGGCTCGCAGAAGAAGGCGGCGACCCGCTCCGCCCCAGCGAGGTCGATCGCGGTGCTGAGACCGGAGGCATCGTCCCAGGGCACCTGCCCCACCTCGGGGATCAATGAGCCATACGGCTCGACGTTGGCGGCCATCCCTCCCAGCGAGGTCCCATAGGCGTTCATCCCGTGGTACGCGAACGAACGTGAGAGGATCACCCGCTTATCCGGTCGGCCCGCGGCCGACCAGTAGGCCCGTGCCAGCTTGGCGGCCGTGTCCACCGCGTCCGATCCCCCCCCGGCGGTCAGGAACACGCGCGCCCCCTGCATCGGCGCCAGCTCAGCGAGACGGTCGCAGAGACTCTCCGCCGCCGGGTTGGCGTAGGCCTCGAAGGTGTGGAACCCGGCCAGCGTGGTCATCTGGGCCTGCGCGGCATCGGCGAGCTCGCGCCGCCCATGCCCGACATTGCAGTACCAGAGGCTGGCGGTGGCGTCCAGGTAGGCTCGCCCGTCCTCGTCGTAGACCGTGCATCCCTCGCCCCGCACGATCCTCACGGCCCGACCGCCGAGCTCGGCCATGTTGGCGAAGGGATGCCACATCGTGGTGGTCATCCGGGGCTTGGGCACTGATCAGCCTCCCATGGTCCAGTCCTGCGGGTAGATCGCTCCGAAGGGATCGGCAGGCGGCACGTTGTGAAGGTGCGGGCTGAAGACATTGATCGAGTACGCCGCCGATGGCGTCCAGAGGGTGGGGAGATGGGTCGCGATGTAGTTCTCGTACCGGACGAATGGAGCGCGCCCGGGTTGCTCCAGGGTGGCCAGGATGAGGCGGGTGGCGGTGGGGTCGCTGTACCCGCCGCCGTTGAAGGCCGCGTGGGGGAGGTAGTAGGGCTCCCCCGACGGGTAGTAGTCGGGGTAGTAAACATAGTTGGCGGCGATCCCGACATCGAGCATCTGCCAGGGACAGGGCTTGCCAGAGGCGCAGGGAGCGTACTCGGCGAACACCGAATCGATCGGCTGCTCCGCCAGCTCGATGGTGATCCCGGCCTGGGCCGCCGCTGACTTGAAGGCCTCAACCTCCTCGGTCAGCGACGTATCGCCAGCCGCATACTGGAGATGCAGCGTCAGGCTGGCACCGCCGCCGATCCCGGCTCCGCACTGGGTCGCTCCCGTGCCCGGGTGGAGGCAGGTGCTGGTGCCATTGGGCACCACGCGCCACCCGTGATTGCGCAGGAGTGCCGCCGCTCCCGCGATGCTGTAGGGATCGGGATTGCGCTGGACGAATGCGTCCACGAACGGGTTTGGCACCACCGTCGGGATCGGGCTGTACTGCGGCTTGCCATAGCCTTTGAGGATGTCGCGCACCCAGGACGTTTGATCGATCGTTCGCTGCAGTGCCTGGCGAACGTAAAGCTCACGCAGGATGGGTCCCACTTGAGGATTGGTGAAATTGAGCCCGATCCACGACCAACCGAAGATGTACCAGGGCTGGACGTGGAAACCGCGACTGCGGAAGAAGCGGATCTGGTTGATGTCGGTGATCGGGATCCCACCGGCCTGGATGGTGCCAGCGCGCAGGGCGTCAAACTCAGCAGTGTCGCTGGTGAACGGGACCTCCGACAAGTGGGCGAGATGGGGGGTGTCAGGTCCTGAGTAGCGAGGATTGCGCGCGAAGGTGGTGTAGCCGGTGGCGGGCTCGAACCCGGTCCCGGTCTCGATTCGCCAGGGGCCATCCACCACCTGCCAGAGCGGGTTGGTGTCGTAGGTGGCCTCCTGCAGCGACTGGCTGTTGAGGTACTTGTACACCGCGATCGCTCCCGCTGGTGTCTCGTCGTAGTTCCCCACCGCGCCGCTCGATGACGTCTTGTCCCATGCGTGCTGGGGAATCGGATAGATCTGGCTCAGTTCGTTGTAGAGGATCCAGGTGGGGCTGTAGGAGCGATTGAAGGTGATCGTGAACTGACGCGACGATGTCCACTGGATCCCGGCCACGTTGTCGGGGAACTCGGTCGGCGTGTAGTCGCCCCAGTCAGCCCTGTTGGCAACGAGCAGGTCCATCCAGAACCGGATATCGCGGGTCGTCAGAGGCGCGCCGTCGGACCAGGCGTAGGGCTTGAGGCTGATGGTGACACGGCGATTGTGGTCGCTGAACACGGGCTGGTTGGCGATGCTGAGCTTGTAGTTGACCACCGCCTTTCCATTGTCCCCGTACCAAAAGAGAGGCTTGTACATGAGGTACTGGAAGAGCTGGTCATTGGCGAAGATGAAGTCCGCACCCGGTGCCAGCGGGAAGATGTAGAGGGGGCGCTCCCCCACCGGCAGGGGGATCGAGACCGTGCTGGCGGCTGCAGCCGAAGTCCGCCGGGCGACGGTGGCCGAACCGGACGCCGCCCCCAGAAGCGCTGCCACGCCGACCCCGATAGCGATCAGCCGCAGGCGCTGCCCGGTGCCCGACGGCCATCGCGCCCGACCACTGACGACCACGCCTCCCTCCTCCGGGTCACTGGCCCGGGCCGCCAACTCCCACCCGATCCGTCTCGACCGGGCTCCGCGGGGCTGCGACTACGCCACCGGGACCTGCCCGACGGCGGAATTCTGGCACCGGCTCATTATAGTGTCAAATACCTGCTTGGGCCCGCTGCCATGCTTCGGAGGTACAGTCTGGGGCCGGTGCGGGCGGCGTGCGCACGACCCACCCGGACGGGCGAGGAGAGCGTGGAGCTGCGGGTGCTCGGGTACTTCGTGGCGGTGGCTGAAGCAGGGTGATCGCTTCGACGACGCCGGTCAGCGGGGTGAACCTCACCCTGGCGGCGCGCATGCCGATCTGGGCCTATGTGCCCCCGCAGCACCGCCCTGCTGTCGTGTGCCACCAACTTGGGACCAGCGGGATGAGGCATTGCCAGCCACTCGGGACCACCGGGTAGCCAGCAACTAGGGACCACCTGGGCCGCCGGAGCCACCGTTCGGCACCCTGCCGTCGAGATGGGAGCTCGAAGGAGGTGCCGATGTACCGGGAGGTGGCGATGGTGGAGCTGCGGGAGGTCCTGCGGCTGGGCGCGGGATCGCGGTCGTGTCCGACGACCCGCGATTCGGCCTTCGGCCCCTCGCCGTGGAGGGCCCCACCGGCCCCCTCCACCTTCCGCTGTACGCCGCCTGGGTGCAGGGCCATCACGCCGACCACGCCATCCGCGAGACCGTCCGCCAGATCACCCACTACTGCGCCGACCGCTACGGACCGGGGGTCCGCGGCGACGCACACTGACGTCAAGCCCAGGCGCTCCTGAACGCCGACCCGAGGGACGTGCCCTATCCGGACGAGCTCCGGGCCGAGCGGGAGGCGATTCGCAGGGTTCGTCTGCCGTGACCGACCACGGCGCGGTCGATATCGAGCCGCGTCTACTCGCGTTTGAGCGAGAGGGCCAGGCTAGGAACGACGAAGGACGCGAGGAAGATGGGCAAGATGCTCTTTCCGGTGCATCGGAAGGCGACGCTTTCGCCCTCGACGGCGTCGAACGTCTGGGGGCGGCTTGAGTTGCGGCCGCTGCGGACTTGCAGGATGTGTCGTCCAGGTTCGATAGACGTCTCGAGCGTGTCATTCATTCTGACTGACCCGACGCGCTCTCCGTCGACCACGACGTCGTACGCGCCCCGACGGACCTCCACTCCGATTGCTTTGTGGGTCAGCTTCAGCGTGGCGGACATTGTTGGTCTCCTCCTCCTGGTGAAGGGCGCCCCTCGGACGCACCGGCGACAGAATCCACCGGCCGGTGCCGGTCAACCACCCCTCCCCGTCACGAGCCGTTCGCGGTCGAACATCGTGGCCACGACGCGCCAGCCGAGCAGGTCGAAGGCCAGCAGTGTTGCGGCGAGTCCGATCGCGAGTGCGGTCGACTCGGCGATCACGTTCAAGGACATCAAGGCGACGATGATCAGCGGCGGGAAGCTGCCCAGGACGCTGAGCTGCTGGGCGACGCGGACGTCCGTGGATCGGGTGGAGACCGCGATCCCGACCCAGATCGCCCAGCCCGCGAGCAGGGGCGTGAACAGCAGTTGGACCAGCACGTGCGGGCCCGCATAGATCGCCGACGCGATCACCGGGTGGGCGAACAGGGCCCCAGCGGCGAGGAAGACCCCAAAGACTGCGTAGGCGATCACAACCGTCGGAACGAAGGCGGCCAGCGCCTTGGCGATGAGGAACTCCTCGCGACGGATCGGAGTGGTCAGGACCGGTTCCAGCGTGCCCTGCTCACGCTCGCCGACGACGGAGTAGGCGGACAAGACAGACGGCATGGTCACCGGGATCACCAGCATGTAGAGGAGCGAGAGGCCGATGCGGAGGCCGAGGTGGGCGGTGTTCCGGGTGGCGTTGGCGGCGATCAGCTGGATCATCGGCAGGGTGATGAACAGCACCGGCATTGCCGCCATCGTGCCGAGAACGAAGCGATTGCGCCGATAGTCCCGCAGCTCCTTGCGAACGATCGCATCGACCCGTCTCCAGCTGGCGCTCATCGGCTCTTGGCCTCGACGTCCTCGGAGATCAACTCGAGGTAGACATCCTCCAGCGAATGGTGAGACTCGGCGATTGACAGAATGTCTGCGCCGGCTCCGACCAGAGCTCGCGCGAGGGCCGGAGCAGCAAGGTCCGGGTCGGTGACGGTCAGCGTGTAGCCGGATGGCGTCGGCTCCCACCCTTCGATCTCGGGCAGAGCGCCGAGCACCGACTTCGGGTCGCTCAGGGGCGCGCGCAGCCGCACCTCAACGGAGCGTCGGAACAGTTGCTCTCGCAGCTCGTCGGGACGGCCGATCAACCGCAGGGTCGTGTTGAGGATCGCCACTCGGTGACACAGCCGTTCGGCCTCCTCCAGGCGGTGCGTGGTCAGGAAGATCGTCACCCCGCGCTCGCGCAACGACGCGATCAGCTCGTGGACCTCGCGCGTCGCCACGGGATCAAGGCCCGAAGTCGGCTCATCCAGGAACAGCACCGCGGGGTCGTTGAGCAGCGCTCGGGCGAGGGCCACCCGCTGACGCAGCCCCTTGGACAGCGACCCGCACAGGTCATGGGCTCGATCTTCTAGATTGACCGCGCCGAGGGCGCGGTCAATGCGCCGGCGAACGTCGTCGAGCGTGTAGAGCCCGGCGAAGCACTGAAGGTTCTCCAGCACCGTCAGACGCAGGTAGAGGCCCGGCGACTCCGGCATCATCGAGATCCGCGAGCGGATCGCAGGACCGTTCCTCGGGCTCAACGGGATGCCGGCGACGGTCGCCGACCCGGAGCTGGGGGTGATCAACGTGCCCAGCGTCCGCACGGTCGTCGTCTTGCCCGCACCGTTCGGTCCGAGGAAGCCGAACACCTCGCCGACACCGACCTCGAATGACACGTCCTGGTAGGCGACGCGATCGCCGAAGTGCTTGCTCAAGTGCTCGAC
This sequence comes from Candidatus Dormiibacterota bacterium, assembly GCA_027306655.1. GTDB lineage: Bacteria > Chloroflexota > Dormibacteria > Aeolococcales > Bog-877 > DAHUZL01. The sequence goes on along the minus strand of DAHUZL010000129.1, from coordinate 1,197 downwards.
CACGACGGCGGACTCGCACGTCGAGCCCGCGAGGGTCGACGTAGCACTGATCGGTTCAGCGGCACCGGCGGTGTGGGCGGCCGGCGGCGGGCTCACAGACCCCTCCCGGGACCGCCGGAGCGGGCCGGCGCTCCGCGGCGGGCGGGCACCTCGTCGTGTCCCGGTCGACGGGATGCCTGGTGGGACAACGACGCGTCGCCGCCCATTGACCTCATCCTCTCATCGCGCGCGTTCGACGCCAGTGCTGCGGCGCGCATGCTTGAACGGTAGCAGCCCGCTTAACCAGCTCGCTGGCTTCTTGGTCACGCGGGCAGGAGCGGCTGCGGATAAGCCGGAACGGACCTTCATCGAGACCGCTCGGCGGGCGCAGATCGCCCCGAGGGTCAAGCAGGCGTCCTTCCCCCGCATCTCCCTCAATGCCGGCGACCAGATCAACGCCGAGCCCGCTCCTCCCACCGGCTCGGGCTCGACCCCGCCGTCCAGGGCGGTAGCCTCACCAGGGCCAGCCGGCATCAGGACCCGCACCAGCGTCCCACCGGAACCCCGGGCCACCAGGACGAGGGGATGAGTGAGGCGCATCCGGTGGACCCGCACGCAAACAATTCGAACTGCGGCGCAGGCTGCTGTCGAGGTGATCATGGTCGATACCGTGCCCCCGCCCGCTTATCAGCGGTTTGCCACGAAGGCTATGCACCTCAGCCACCTCGGACTCAGCTGCTTGGCGATCGGCATGCAACTCAACACGAGCGACAAGACGGTCGCCAAGGCCATTGCATGGGGTGAGGCGGTGCGGGGCAAAGTGCACCTACCGCCCGAACCGTGACCCCGACCTCAGGCTACAGCCACAACGATTGGGAACAGCGGATCCTGAAACCTGGGTGAGACTTGGTCTCAATCGACACCCTCACCGACCCTTCAACCCGGTTGCGGATGAGCGGTACTCGGCGCATACTCACCCTATCCCCCTCGCCGCTTCGGGGGCGAGGCGTTGAGGCCGCCCTCGGGCGGCCTCAACTGGTATAGGGGCCATCGTCACCAACGACATCACCACCCTCGGGGCCTGCTGACAGTGCCATGCGCGTCCGTGAACTGGCTTGGGAATGCGCTGGATCTGAGCGCAGCGGGCCGTACTGGTCGGTAGAAGCTCGCAGCCCGCATCAATGCGAAACTATTCTTGGGCCTTGGATAGATTCCGCT
>DAHUZL010000128.1 GCA_027306655.1 Candidatus Dormiibacterota bacterium | reverse complement strand
CCTGAGCCGGCGCAGCGGCGGTCGCGCACAGTCGTGGAGGACGGGTGACCACCGTGATCGTGCGGGGGTGCGCTCCGCTACGCGTGCCTGATCGCGCGCCCGATCGCGTGCGGAGAGACCGGAGTGGAGAGGACGCCGGGTCGGAAGCGAAACCGCCGGCAGGCGACGACCGTGAATCCGGCTCGCTCGATCGCGGAGACGGTGTCGCGGGCGGTGTGGCACCCGCCGGCAAGGTGCGGCCAGCCCAGGTCCAGCGCTCGTTGGAGACGCGCCAGAGACGGGGCTTCAGCTCGCACGTGCTCGTAGAAGCGGAGCTCGCCGCCCGGTCGCAGAACCCGTCGCAGCTCGTCAAGGGCCGCCCCTTGGTCCGGTACCGAGCACAGCACGAGCGACGCGACGGCTGCGTCGAAGGCACCGTCCGCGAACGGGAGCGCGGCGGCGACTCCCGGGACCACCCGTACCGCCACCGGTGCCCGCGAGGCGGCCTCAGTGGATCGCGCCCGGAGGTATGGTTCCGGCTCCACCGCCGCCACCTCGGCGACCGAGGCCGGGTAGTGGGCGAAGTTCAGTCCGGTCCCCGCCCCGACCTCGATTACCCGTCCCTCGAGGCCGGCGAGCAGCTCGTCGCGATGCGCCCCGGCGCCGAGCCGCTCGGCCACGGCCCCGCATCGGGCGAAGAGTCGAGCGAAGACCGGGTGGGAGACACCGGCCTTCGGCCTGCTCACACCCCACCACCGGCCAGGATCGGCCGCAGCAACGGGAGCAGCTGCGACGCAGTGAGCTGACCGATCTGGATCGCCGAGATCCGGCCCGTGCGGGTGATGAAGACCGCGACCGGCAGACCGCCCACGCCGTAGCGGCGGGCCACCGACCCCTCACGGTCGAGCAGGGCAGGCCGGCGAATGCCGAGCGAGAGGAGGAAGTGACGGGCCGTCGCCGCCGACTCCTGGTAGTCCACCAGCAGCAGCCTGAGCCCCCGGGGCTGCTCCTTTCCGACCACATGGTTCAGCATCGGGAGCTCGGTGCGGCACACGGTGCACCAGCTGGCGAAGAAGTCGACCACGACCGGATGCCCGCGCAGGGCGGCGAGGCGCACGCGCCCTCCACCGCTGGTGGGCAGGGTGAACCCCGGGGCCGCCCGGCCGGGAAGGGCCGCGCCGATCGGGCGAGGATAGGCGGGTGCCACGCCCTGGGCCTGGAGCAGGGGCAGGATCTGCTGGAGGACGCTCCCGGCCGTCCAGGTGCCGGCCCGGCGCAGCTCCCGGCGCCCCTGGGCGTCCAGATAGTCGCGGATGAGCGTGCTCACCCCGCCACGGATGGTCGGCTGGCCGAGATCCTCCGCCGCCACGTAGCCGCTCGGGTCGACCACCGCGAGGATCGACACGTGCGTCTGGTTGCAGCGCTCCGGGCGATGGGTGAACGGGTCGATCGGAGGCGGGCCGTGCCACGGGGTACAGGCCAGCGAGGCAAGGGCTGGGACCTTGAGCTGGCTCCAGAACCCGTCCACCGCCCGGACCGATCCGGTGAGAAACGTCCAGGGCAGGTGAAAGTGGGCCGCATAGACGCGCAGCGCGGCGGGCGTGTCGTCGAGGGGGTCCTGGGTGAGCTCGACGATCGCGACGTCCTGGGCGATCCCGCGCTGCAGGAGGTCGCGACGCAGCGTCTCGAGGCTGGCCTCGGTGAGCGGGCAGGTCTCCCGACACGCCGTCAGGAACGCCGCCAGCACCACCACCTTGCCCCGAAGAGCCCCGAACCGGAACGGCTGGCCGCTCGCGTCCTGGAGGGTGATGGGGGGCAGCCTCTGCACCGTCCCGGCGGCGACCTGGAGGCCGAAATTGAACCCGTCCTGGCCCCCGTAGGCCGCCACCGGCCGGACCGTGAGACCGGTGGCAGAGCGGCGGGCGGCGAGCACCACCAGCGCGGGCGTGAGGCCGGCAGTGGGCACCGCCAGCAGGATCCGCTCTCGAACTGGCTGTCCCGGCGCCTCGGCGGAGGCGCCGACCCCCACCTGGATGCCGTTGTACGTCCCCGAGGGCACCGCCACCCGCGCCAGGGTCTCGAACCCCGGCGCCGACGTCGGGCCCCGGATGGCCAGAGCCACCGGTGGGACGGACACCGACCGCCATCCCGATGCCCAGGCCGAGCCCGCCGGGTGAAGGGCGATGACGGCGACGCGGACACGGTCGCTCGGAGTCACCGCCAGCGGCGGGGAGGAGACGGTGGCCAGGAGCAGGACCTGCCCCATGGGGGGAGCCGTGCGCTGGATCGCCAGTCCCGCGCTGAGGCCCGCCCCAACCACGGCCACCGCGGCCAGGGTCGCAAGGCCGGCCCGGCGGCGCCAGGGCGACACCGCAGGCCGATCGGGGGCGGAAGCGCGAGGCGGTGTGTCCACGGGGGAGGAGGGCACCATGCTACTCGCTGGCCGCACCTCGAGCCCAACCGCCGCCGGTTGTGACAGTCGATGGAGGGAGTCGCACGGCAGCACGACCAGGGGCGATGCTGCTCTACGGTGGGCGCACCTGTCCCCGAGCTCGAGGCTTTGACAAATGTCACTGCCGATTGCTGATCCAGCTCACTACCGTGCTCGGGTCGGACTGGTCACGATGGTCGTCATGAGCCTCCGCGACCCCAGCCCGATCGGACGTCGTGTCGATGATCTGGCCGACAACTGCGGTGCGGTCCACGCACTCCAGGGCAGGGGTCCACACATGGCTGATCACGTCCACCCGGAGGTGCTCCCGATGGCCCACACGGATCCCACCCACCCGTCTCCGGCCGCCCGCGCGGTCGATCTGGTGAAGACCTACGGCAAGGGCGACGTCGCCGTGCGGGCGCTTGACGGCGTGAGCGTCGAGTTCGAATGCGGCCGATTCACCGCGGTGATGGGCCCCTCAGGGTCGGGCAAGTCGACGCTGATGCACTGCATGGCGGGGCTGGACCCGCCGACCTCCGGCCGCACCTTCGTCGGGGACCACGAGATCGGCCGGCTCGATGACGGCCGCCTCACCGAGATGCGCCGCGACCGGGTCGGCTTCGTGTTCCAAGCGTTCAACCTGGTGCCCACCCTGACCGCTCGTGAGAACATCACCCTTCCCGCGGACCTCGCCGGCGTCAAGGTCGACCGGGAGTGGTTCGACTTCCTTGTCGAAGCGCTGGGGATCACCGACCGGCTCGCCCACCGCCCGGCGCAGTTGTCCGGGGGCCAGCAGCAGCGGACCGCCTGCGCCCGCGCTCTCATCCGTCGGCCCGAGCTGATCTTCGCCGACGAACCCACCGGCAATCTGGATTCCAGTGCGTCCGCCGATCTGCTGGACTTCCTGCGTCGCTCGGTGACCGAGCATGGCCAATCGATCGTGATGGTCACTCACGACCCGCACGGGGCGGCCTACGCCGACCGGGTGGTGTTCCTGGCCGACGGCCGGGTGGTGGGTGAGCTGGTCGAGCCCACCGCCGATGCGGTGCTTGATCGGATGCGGAGGCTGGGGCACTGAGATGTGGAGGGTGACCATCAACGGGCTCCTCGCCCACAAGCTGCGCCTGACCCTCACCGCTCTCGCGGTGGTCGTGGGAGTGACGTTCGTTTCGGGCACCTATGTGCTCACCGATACCCTCCACAGCACCTTCACCGCGCTGGTCAGCCGCGCCTATCAAAACGTCAGCTTCGAGGTCCGAGGCCGAGCGTCATTCGCCAACTCCAGCTTCACCGTCCCCCGCACGCCCGTCCCCGTGTCGGTGGCCGCCACGGTTCGGCGCCTGCCCGGGGTGGCCGCGGCCGAGGGGTCAGTCAACGGGTACGCACAGTTCGTGAGCCGCGATGACAATCCGATCGGCCCCGGTGGCGCCTCCGCGCTGGGCTTCTCGTTCGACACCGATCTCCGCCGCTCACCGCTGCGCTTGGTCGAGGGCCGCGCCCCCACGACCGCCCATGACGTGGTGATGGACAAGGGCACGGCCCGGAGGTACCACTTCCAGGTGGGGGACCAGGTGCGCGTGCTCCTCGCCGGGCCGCCGCAGACGTTCACGATCACCGGGATCGTGACGTTCGGCCCGGCTGACAACCTGGCTGGGACGACCCTGGCCGGCTTCGACCTGCCCACCGCCCAGACGTTGTTCCGCAGCCGCGGTCACTACGACACCGTGAACGTCTACGCCACGGCCCACGCCAACCTCGCCAGCCTCCGCCGCGCGATCGCCAGGGTCCTGCCCCGGGGCGCCCAGGTGGTCACCGGTCAGACGGTCGCCAACGAAGAGGTCGCCGCCATCAACGACGCCCTCTCGTCCCTGTCCACCGCGCTGCTGATCTTCGCCTTCATCGCCCTCTTCGTCGGTGGGTTCACCATTTTCAACACCTTCTCCATCACCGTCGGCCAGCGAACCCGGGAGCTGGCGCTCCTGCGCGCGGTGGGCGCCAGTCGGCGTCAGGTCTTCGTATCGGTGCTGGGCGAAGCGGCGGTGATCGGTCTGCTAGCTTCGCTGATCGGTCTCGGGCTCGGGATCCTCACCGCGATCGGGCTGGAGGCGTTGCTGAAGGGCTTCGGCATCAGCCTACCGTCGGAGCCGCTGGTGTTCGAGGCGCGCACCGCGGTGGTCGCCCTCGCCTTGGGATCCGGAGTGACGATGGCATCGTCCCTGGGCCCGGCGCGTCGTGCCGTGCGCATCCCCCCGGTGGCCGCGATCGCGGGGGGCGGCGCCGAGCAGGCGTCGTCGTCGCGGCGTCGGCTCGCCCTTGGGGGAGTCGTCGCCCTGGCGAGCGTGGCCGCCCTGCTGGGCGGGTTGACCGCATCGGCGGTCCAGGTGGTGGGACTCGGCGCGGTCGGGGTGTTCGTCGCCGCCGGGATTCTGGCACCGCTGGTGGCCCGGCCAGTGGCGAGCGCGATCGGACGGCCGCTGGCCGGTGTCTTCGGAGTCGCCGGGAGGCTGGGACGGGAGAACTCGATGCGGAGCCCGCGCCGAACCGCGCAGACCGCGGCCGCGCTGATGGTCGGCCTAGCGCTGGTGTCGACGATCGCCGTCTTCGGCGCCTCGGAATCGAGGTCGGAGACCCGCAGCGTGGACGGGGTGGTCAGCGCCACCTACATAATCGGCGCCTCCGGTTCCGGCGGCGTCAGCACCTCGGTGGCGCCGGCGGTGTCACGGCTCCCCGGGGTGGCGGCGGCCGCGGCGGTGTACCAGGGGCCGTTCGAATTCCGGGGCTCCCAGTCGAGCCTGGTCGCCGTGCCCGCAACCCACCTCGCTGAGCTCATCACCCTGGCGCTCAGCGCCGGTCGCGGCGCGGCCGCGCTGGCCGGGGGCGCGCTCCTGATCGATCGCACCACCGCACGGATCAAGCACCTCGCCGTCGGCTCGGTCGTCCGGGTGACGTTCGCGCAGACCGGGGCCATGGCGATGACGGTCGGCGGCATCTTCGAGCCCAACCCCCTGGCGGGCAGCTTCCTCGTGTCCGACCGGTTCTTTGTGGCCCACTTCCCCAACGCCCTCCCCATCGGCGTCCTGGTACGGACGGACCGGGGGGCCGCCCGCGAAGTCGGCCGTGCCCTGAACCGGGGACTCGCCGCCTACCCCAACCTCTCGATCCAGACCCGGGCCCAATATGTCAAGTCGCAACTGGCCCAGGTCAACCAGGTGGTGGGACTGGGCGATGCGCTCCTGGGACTGGCCATCCTGGTCGCCCTCATCGGGATCGTCAACACGCTGATCCTGTCGGTGATGGAGCGCACTCGCGAGATCGGCCTGCTCCGGGCGGTCGGGATGAAGCGCCGGCAGGTGCGGCGGATGATCCGGTCCGAGTCCGTGATCATCAATCTCTTCGGCGCGGTCCTGGGCCTCGTCATCGGGACCGGGCTGGGTGTCGCGTTGGCGGCCTCGCTGAGCCAGCAGGGCATCAGCGACATCGTCATCCCCGCCTCCAGCCTGGCGGTGCTCCTGGTCCTGGCGGTGCTGCTGGGACTGGTCGCCGCCACCTGGCCGGCGCGCCGGGCGGCGGGGCTGGACGTGCTGGCCGCGATCGCGACGGAGTGAGGGCCATGGCCGAAGCCGTCCCCCCCTCGAACGGGCGACATCGGTCCGGGCCGGGCGGCCGCGGTGAGCGTAGAGTGGCCGCGATGCGCAAGGCTGGCGACAAGTCGGCCCCGGCCGCGGTCGCGTTCGAGCCCCAGGCCCAGGCGTGGGCTCGGGGGTGGCGGCGTCTCTCGCTGATCGCCGGTCTGCTGATCTTCCCGATGGTGGCGGCGGGCGGCGTCCCGCAGTACGCGCGCGGTGCCGGCGCCATCGCCGGGTATGCGATCGCGGGAGCCTTCTTCGCCGCCCTCGGGGTCCTCGGGGTCCTCTCGACCATCGCCCAGGGTCGGCTTTCCCGCCGGTGGGCGGGGGCGGCGGTCGTCGTCATGGCCGTCCTCTTCCCCGCCGAGCTGCCCTTCGCCGGCCCGGAGGCGTTCTTCCTCGGAGCCGCCCTGAGCGCGATCGCGATCTCCCGCCTAGGGACCCGGGCCACCCCGATCGTCGGCGCCATCGCGCTGGCAGCCTTCGTGGTGCCGTGGGCGACGCCCTGGTGGCAGAGCGGGCCGGGGACGATCGAGGCGATCGACATCGTCATCACCTCCTACGTCTCGTATGTGTTCTTCCGGCTGGTTCTCGCCAACCGAGCATTGGTCGAGGCCCGCGCCGAGATCGCGCGCCTCGCCTCGGAGTCGGAACGGACCCGGATCGCCCGCGACCTCCACGACCTGCTCGGCCACTCGCTCACCGCGATCACCGTGAAGGCGGGCCTCGCGCGGCGGGTTGCCGCCAGCGACCCCGGGCGGTCGTTGCGCGAGATCGCCGAGGTCGAGGACCTGTCCCGCCAGGCGCTCACCGACGTTCGGGCCGCAGTGTCGAGGTACCGCGATGTGGACCTCGCCGGCGAACTCGCACGCGGTCGGGAGCTGCTGCACGCGTCAGGGGTGACCGCCGAGATCCCGGCCGGCGCGGCCGCCGCGGGGATCACCCACCAGGCGCTGCTGGCGTGGGCGGTGCGGGAGGGACTCACCAATGTCGTGCGCCACGCCAATGCGACCCGGTGCTGGGTGAGGCTCACCGCCACCGAGGTGGAGATCTGCGACGATGGCGTCGGTACCCCGGCGCCCTGCGGGAACGGCCTCTCCGGCCTGCGCGAGCGGGTGGCCGCCGCCGGCGGAACCGTGGAGGCTGGACCGCAGAGCCCGCGGGGGTGGCGGCTCCGGGTGGCGCTCGGCTCCGCCACGGGGGCGCACGCGTGAGCATCCGGCTCCTCCTCGCCGAGGACCAGGAGCTGGTGCGCACCGCGCTCTCCAAGCTGCTCGATCTGGAGGAGGACTTCGAGGTCGTGGCCGCGGTCGGCCGTGGCGACGAGGTGGTCGCGGCGGTGCGGGCACACGCTCCCGACGTGGCGCTGCTCGACATCGAGATGCCCGGCCTCGACGGCCTCAGCGCGGCGACCGCGCTCAGGGTCGAGGCGCCGGCCTGCCGGGTGATCATCCTCACCACCTTCGGCCGCGCCGGGTATCTACGGAGAGCGATGGAAGCCGGCGCCGCCGGATTCGTGGTGAAGGATGCCCCGGCGGAGATGCTGGCGGCGGCCGTCCGCCGGGTGATGGCGGGCGAGCGCGTGGTCGACCCGGTGCTGGCCGCGGCGACGCTGGCGGCAGGCGAGTGCCCGCTCACCCTGCGCGAGCGCGATGTCCTGGTGGCGGCTCGCACCGGCGCCGCCGTGGCCGAGATCGCCGCCACTCTCCATCTTTCCGAGGGAACCGTTCGCAACTACCTGTCCACGGCGATCGGCAAGACCGCCGCCCGCAACCGGGCCGATGCGGTCCGCGTCGCTGACGAGCGCGGGTGGCTGTAGCCGGAGCGAGTCCCTCCCGATGACGGCGGTCCGAGCACTCGTCCGGACGATCCCGGCCCTCACGCGCGGCTATCGTCCCGAGCCGTCGACCCGGAGCGAGCCGACCGGTGCGGGACCGCGCCACGCCTCGGGATGGAGGAGGCGCGCCAGCAGCTCGGCCCCGTCGAGGACGCGCGGTCCGGCCCGATTGAAGTACCAGGATCCGTCGACGGCGAAGACGCGGCCC
>DAHUZL010000127.1 GCA_027306655.1 Candidatus Dormiibacterota bacterium | reverse complement strand
TGGTCGCTCAGCCACACCAGGAAGGGCTGGCCGGGGAGCCCGAGGAGGTCGCGCCGGGCGAGGTTGGGCGCTGTGCGCATCGACACCACCACCCGGGCTCCGGCCGCGACCAGGTGACCGGCGATGTCGATGCCGGAGTTGCCCGCGCCCACCACCAGCACCTCGCGGTCGCAGTAGGGGCGCGCGCTGCGGAATGCCGAGGAGTGGATCAGCTCGGCCGTGAACGACCCCCGCCCGGGCCAATCGGGGACGACAGGGATGGCGTCCCAACCGGTGGCGATCACCGCGAAGGGGACGTCGATCGGGCCCGAAGAGGTCTGCAGCCGCCAGCCGTGGTCGCTGCGCTCCACCCGCTCCACCGCCGTCTCCAGCCGGACCCGGAGCCGGTGGTGGCGGACGTAGGCCTCGAGGTAGCGGACGAAGTCGTCCCGCCCCGGGTAGCGGCCCCAGCGGCGGGGCATGCGCAGGCCCTGGAGATTGGACATCGCCCGCCAGGAGTTGAGGCGCAGCTCCTCGTAGCGCGAGCGCCAGCGCGCCCCGACCTGGTCGGCTCGCTCCACCACGGTGACGGCGAAGCGGCGCCGCTGGAGCGCCGCCGCCGCCGCCAGACCGGCCGGGCCGGCGCCCACCACGACCGCGTCCGCGGGCGCGACGGCGCCAGGGGGCGCCATCACCTCCCTCCACCGGCAGCGGCACCCACGTCAGCGCCCCGGCTCGGCCGCCGGCTCCCCCACCGCCCCGTCCTGGCGCCGGCGGCGGGCTCAGTCCCGGACGAGCGGCGACGGATCCGGGGGCGTGCGCCCGGGCCCGGCGAGAGCGTGCGCGGCGGCGGCGATCGCGGCCGGGTCGTGGGCCACCGGGCAGCGAGCGGCCTCCCCCGCCGTGCCGTCAGCCGGCGCGGCGTACCCGGGCGTGGTTCCCTCCTCGCGGGGCCGGAGCCGCGCGATCGTGGGCGCGGCCTCGCGGGGGACGTAGCGGCCGCCGGGGCCGCCCGCCGTGTACGTCTCCAGTGCGGCGGTGACGGGGCCGGCCACCGAGTCGGCCGCCGATCCGCCGTCAGGACGCCCGTCGCCGGACGCCGCCACCCCGACGAGCTCGTGGTCGGCGGGCTCCACCGGGGTGCGGTGAGGCTGGGCGTTGGCGGCCCGCCCCAGCTCCGGGTCGACGAAGGGCCCGGCGAAATCGGCGCCGATGACGGGCAGGCGGCGCAGGCGGGCGGCCTTCTCGATCTTGGCCTTGATCCGACGGCGGAGGTACCCCGCCGGCATCTGGTGCAGGAGCGTCCGCGCCTCCATCGACCAGCCGATCTTGCGGTCGTCGAAGGTGGTGTCCTCGGCCACCTCGCCCTCGGCGGCCGCCGCGGCCAGCAGCGCCTCGCGGTCCACCCTGAGGAACATCGCGCGGTCGGCCCCGCAGACCGGGCACGCCACCGGCTCCACCCCGCGGGCGGTGTAGCCGCAGGTGCGGCAGCTGTGGACCTCGTCGCGCACGTCCGCGAGCGGCGCACCGCCCCCACCCCCGCCGGCCGCGGCCGGCGGACGGCGGATCCCGATCGCCGCCCCCGCCTCCGGCGGGAGGATGTCCGCGAGCGCCTGGTCGACGATGTCCTGGCTCACGATCGAGTGCCCCCGCTCCATCGCCCAGCGCAGGATGGCGGTGCGCGCGAGGCCCTGGGCGCCACAGGGGATGCGGTCGATGCGGGCCCGGGCCTCGGGGGTCCAGGTCACGGTGGCCTCGCCGCGGACCTCGATCGGTGGCACATAGGTGCGCGAGGAGAGCAGGACGCTGCAGGGCGCCAGCCGGAGCATGTTCTCGGTGTTGCCGCCGATATCCATGTCCTGGTCGGAGTGGACCCCGATCCGCCCGCACACCAGGAGCGCCGCCTCGCGCTCGGCGACGTAGCGGAGGACCTGCTCGAACGCCTTGCCGTCGAGCAGGGTGATGGGCAGCTCGACGCCCTCGGCGCGGGCCACCTCGCGTGCCACCTGCAGGTGCGATTCGTAGATCTTGGCGAGGCCGGTGTCGATGATCTCCTCGTGGAGAGCCTCCTGCTCCTTGAAGCGGAACACCTTGCTGGCCTTCTCGGAGAGGACCCCGACGATCCCGTTGAACATGACGTAGTGCAGGTAGGGGTCGTAGACCGCGACCGCCTCCACCGGCATCGCCAGCGCCCGGCCGATGGCGATCGCGGTGCGGAGGCCGGCGAAGGCCTGCGGCGAGCCGTCGACGGCGACCACGATCGGTCCCTCCAGGGGCCCCCGATCCTCGCGGTGGCGCACCACCCAGGTGTCGGCGTGGGCCCGCCGCACCACCCGGTCGACGGTGGTGCCGATCTGAGTCTCCTTGACCTGGCCCAGCCCGCAGGCGCCCATCAGCACCAGGTCGTAGCGGGAGTCGACGATGTCCTGGACCAGCACCTCCCAGTTCTTGCCGTCGAACGTCTTGGGCGTGAACGGGATGCCCGCGGCCGCGCAGCGCGCCTGGAGCGGATCGAGATAGGAGTCGGAGATCAGCTGCAGCCCGCTGGTGATCAGGCTGTCGTGGATCCTGCGCTGCCGCTCCAGCTCGACCTCGTCCTGGTACTCCTCGGGGAGGGTGTACTCCATCTGCTTGAAGCGGTAGTCGTGCAGGCGGGCGGCGTAGACATGGCTGCCGACCACCTCGGCGCCGAAGGCCGCCGCCAGCCGGAGCGCCACCTCGGCGGCGGCGTTGGCATGGTCAGAGTTGTCGAGCGGGACGTAGAGGGTGCGGAACATGCGCTCCTTGGGGGTGAGCGGAGAGGGCGTCGGCACCGCAGCCGGCGGGCGGACCTCCCATCCGCGCCGTCCCGCGATCGTAGCAAGGCACGGGGGGGCGAAGCCACGGGCCCCCACCCGTCAGCGGTCCGGCAGCCGGCCTCGCAGCAGCTCCAGCTGGCGGGCATTGCGCCGGACCAGGAGGTCGGCCCGCTGGAGCGCCCGGCCCACGGTTCTGGGACCGGGCCCGCCCGGCAGCTCCCGGCGGCGGAGTGCGCCCTCGGGGTCGAAGAGGTCGAGGAGATCCGCCTCGGCGGCCGGGTGCAGCCGCTGCCAGCTGGCCAGGTCCAGCTCGGCGAGGGTGACCCCGCGGTGGAGGGCGGCCCGAACCGCTCGGCCGACGATCGCGTGGGCCTCGCGGAAGGGCACCCCCTTGCGGACCAGGTGCTCGGCGACGTCGGTCGCCAGCAGCTGGGGGTCCGCGGCCGCCTCCCGCATCCGCTCCGGGACGAACCGGACCGCCGCCAGCACCTCGCGGAGCATCTCGAGGCCGCTCCCGGTGACGGTGAGCGCATCCAGGTAGGGCGGGGTCACCTCCTGGAGGTCGCGGTTGTAGCTGAGCGGCAGCCCCTTCACGACGGTGCCGCAGGCGACCAGGTCGCCCAGCACCCGCCCGGCGCGGGCGCGCAGGAGCTCGAACACGTCGGGGTTCTTCTTCTGCGGCATGAGACTGGAGCCGGTCGCCCAGGCGTCGGGCAGCTCGACGAAGCCGAACTCGGAGGTTGACCAGATCACCATCTCTTCCGCCAGCCGCGAGCAGTGACCGCTGCAGAGGACGCACGCCGCCACCGTCTCCAGCAAGAAGTCCCGGTCAGCCACCGCGTCCAGGCTGTTGGCGGTGATCTGCGCGAAGCCGAGGCGGCGGGCCACCGCCTCCCGGTCGATGGGTAGCGTCGTGGCGCCGAGCGCCCCCGCGCCCAGGGGCGAGACGTCGGTGCGCCGATGGGCGTCGAGGAGCCGCTCCACGTCGCGCTGGAGCATCTCCACGTAGGCGAGCAGGTGATGCGCCAGGGTGGTGGGCTGGGCCCGCTGCAGGTGGGTGTAGCCAGGCAGCAGGGTCCGGCGGTGCTCCCTCGCCCGGTGGAGCAGGACGACCTGGACCGCGACCACCCGCTGGGCGAGGTCGACCTGCCCCCGCCGCGCATGGAGGCGGAGGTCGAGGGCGACCTGGTCGTTGCGACTTCGGCCGGTGTGGAGCTTGGCCGCCGGCGTCCCGACCAGCTCCGTCAGGCGGCGCTCCACCGCCATGTGGATGTCCTCGTCCGCCGCCGCGAAGGGGAAGCGGTCCTCCGCCAGCTCGCTCCGGATCCGCTCCAGTCCCTGCTCGATCGCGCGCAGCTCGGCCGCGGCGAGGACCCCGATCGCCCGCAGCATCTGGGCGTGCGCCCGCGATCCCTGGAGGTCGTCGAGCTGGTAGGCGCGATCCTGGGTCAGCGAGTGCGTGTACGCCTCCAGCCCCGCCGCGGTGCGGCCCTGGAGCCGCCCCTGCCACGCCTTGGCGGTCCCGCCAGCGCGGCGCGGCGGGGACGGGGGCCGTGCCCCCCCGCGGACCACCCCGGTCACGCCGGCCCCGACCCCGGCCCCACGATCCGCCGCTGCGCCCGGGGGGGAAGGAGCGGACGGTCGCTGCCCTCGGTGAGTTGCCCCTGGACCGCCGCCTGGGTCCGAAGCGGCAGCCCGAACAGGCTGATGAAACCCTCCGCCGCCTGGTGGCGGAAGCGGTCGCCGGCCCGGTCATAGGTGGCCAGCTCCGGCCGGTAGAGCGCCTCGGGGCTGCGCCGGCCGATGACGGTGGCGCTCCCCCGCGCCAGCCGGAGCCGGACCTCCCCGGCGACGTGGCCCTGGGTGGCGACGGCGAAGGCGGAGAGGCACTGGCGCAGGTGCGAGTACCAGAGCCCGTCGTAGACCAGCCGGGCCCACTCCTCGGCGAGCAGGGCCTTGACCCGGAGCACGTCCCGGGAGAGGGTCAGCCCCTCCAGGGCGCGGTGGGCGGCATCGAGGAGGACCGCGGCCGGCGCCTCGTACACCTCGCGGGACTTGATGCCCACCAGGCGGTCCTCGACGTGGTCGATGCGTCCCACCCCGTGGGCGCCGGCGAGGGCGTTGGCCCGCTCCACCAGCGGGGCCGGCTCCAACCGCTCGCCGTCGAGCGCGACCGGCAGACCCCCCTCGAAGGCCACCTCGACCACCGCCCCGGCGGCGGGAGCCGCGGCCGGGTCGGCGGTCCAGGCGTAGGCGTCGGCGGGCGGCTCGACCCAGGGATCCTCGAGCACCCCGGTCTCGACGCTCCGGCCCCAGAGGTTGGCGTCGATGCTGTAGGGGCTCTCCCGGGTCACCGGGACCTCGATCCCGTGCGCCGCCGCGTAGGCGATCTCCTCCGACCGCCCCATCTCCCAGTCGCGGACCGGGGCGACCACGGTGAGCTCGGGTGCGAGGGCGGCGACCGCGACGTCGAAGCGGACCTGGTCGTTGCCCTTGCCGGTGCAGCCGTGGGCGACCGCGGTCGCCCCCTCCTCACGGGCCAGCTCCACCAGGAGGCGGGCGATGAGGGGTCGTCCGAGCGCGGTGGCGAGCGGATAGACCCCCTGGTAGCGGGCGCCCACCATCAGCGCGGGCCACACGAAGTGGCGCACGAACAGGTCCCGGGCGTCGATCACGTGGGCGGCCACCGCCCCCGCCTGCAGCGCCCGTCCCTGGAGCGCCGCGGGGTCCCTGGTCTCCCCCAGGTCGATCGAGAGGGTCACCACCTCGAAGTGGCGCTCATGGGTGAGCCAGTGGACCGCCACCGAGGTGTCGAGCCCTCCGGAGTAGGCGAGGATGCAGCGGCGGCCGGGAGCGGTCATGGCGGGGGATCCTCCGGGGTGGCGTGGTCGGGGCCTGCGAGGAGGGCCAGCTCGCGGACCAGGCCCTGGGCGCCGGAGCGGCTGCGGGTCTGGACGAATATGGTGTCGTCGCCGGCCACAGTGCCCACCACCTGGGGGTGGTGGGCCCCGTCGAGCGCGCTCGCCATCGCGGGGGCGCATCCAGGCGGGGTGTGGCAGACGACCAGCCGATCGACGGCCTCGACCCGGCGCAGGAAGCTGCGCGCGCTGGCGCGGAGCCGGTTGGACGGTGCCGGCAGCGGCTCGGGGACACAGTAGCGCCCGCGCGAGCCATCGGGGACCCGCACCACCCCGAGATCGCGGAGGTCCCGGCTCAGGGTGGCCTGGTTCACCGCCACCCGGCGACCGAGGAGGACCGCGGCCAGCTCCGCCTGGGTGTGGATCGGCGTGGTCCGCAGGCAGTCGAGGATCGCCGCCTGCCGGGCGGCCCTGCCGCTCACCGGGCGGGCGGGGCGTGGGCGCCTGGGCCGGCGGCGCCCGGGGGGGCCGCGGCCGGGGGGGCGGC
>DAHUZL010000126.1 GCA_027306655.1 Candidatus Dormiibacterota bacterium | reverse complement strand
GCTCGAGGAGGAGCTCGCCCCAGGTGGGCACGCCCTGATCGTCCGGGGTCTACTGGCTGATGACTGGGTTCGCCGTCCCGCAGGCGTAACCCGTGACGTCGTGCTCGACCCCCTGCGCCGCGGCCGAGCTGTAGATGCTCTCTAGGATCTCGTACGTCTCCATCAGTTGACCGACACCGGCCTCGACGGAGTGCCGTGCGGCGGCCGAGCCGGCGTCATGCCCCGCCCCACTGGCGCATGGGGCGAGCGGCGCCTCGTCTTGAGTCGGCACCGGCCGATCGTCCTGCTCCACGTCTCGCAGTATGCCACGGTCCCAGCCGGCCGCCATCCCCTCGTGGCCGGCGCCCTCCTCACCGGCGTCCCAGTCTGCGACGCGAGGGGGTCAGGTGGGGAACCATGAGCCGAACGCTCCAGGCCCGGGGCATCCGAGCAGGCCGGCTTGCCGGGTGGTGTCCCGCCGCGCGGAGCTGCCGGGTCCGTTCTCAGGCGGCCGTGATGCCCGAGGGTCGGTCAGCCTCGATCTCGATGACCTGGTGGGTGAGCGAGCGCCCTCGGATGGCCCTGCGCCGGACGTCGTGGAGTGCAGCGGCGCTGCCACACTGTGTCCATATTGGTACGGACCAGCGATGGTGCGGAGGTGTCGCCTGGCTGGTGGTGGTTAGCAGCGCAGATGAAATAGACGCTGTGCTAATCGAGTTCGGTAGCTCGATGACGAGGTCGATCCGCAGAACGCATAGCTTCCAAGCTGGATGTCGCGAGTTCGAGTCTCGTCTCCCGCTCCGCCGCCGGTGGTCGAATTCGACAAGACCGCTGTTGTGACAAGCGGGAGGTCGCGGGTTCGAGCCCCGTCTCCCTTGGAATGCGAGCGCTCAGGGTTCCCGCCGCCGCACCGGCAGCCCCTCCAGCTTCGCATCCCGGCGGTCGAAGTTGAGCAACGCGTCCACGTGCCTGAGCTCCACGAGCGCCACCAGGTAGGCGTCCGGCCAGTCCATCCCCCGGTGCGCGTAGTGGGCAAGGGTCCGGCGGAGCAGGGCTTCACTGTCGACGGCGATCGCGGCCAGCGCCAGCGTTGCCTCGACCAGGAGAAGGACCTCCTGTCGGGGACGAGCGAACACGCCCTCGAGGACGTAGACGATCTCGGCCAGGGTGAGGTCGGTCCGGGGGAGGCTGCGGGCCGGCGCCGTGAGCAGGGCGACCGTCGCCCGGGCGGCGAGGTCGGGCGGGCGACCCGTGAAGTGACGGAGGACGACGTTGGCGTCAAGGGCATCAGTCATCCTCCGCGAGCGGAGTCCCCGATTTTGGCCCTGGCATCCCAGGCAGCTCTTCGGATGCTCGCCCACTCGGCGTCAGCTCGCCGTGGGGGCACGGGGACGGAACCCGCCAGGGCGGCGAAGTCGGCCGACTTGCGCACCCAGGCCTGGGAGCGTTCGGGGTCGATCTCGAAAATCAATTCATCCCCGGCGTCCACCCCAAGGGCGCGGCGAATGGCGAAACGGATGGTCACCTGACTCTTGGCCGTGACGCGGGCAGCGGACTCCATTTCCTTACTCCGTCAGAAAGTAAGAAGGACGGCACTCGCGGCGCCTCGGGGGTCTCCGGCCCGGTGACGGGCTCATCGCGCTCTCCGCGCCGGCGGCCCGCGTGGGGCCCCACGCGAGGGGCTCCGGGCGCGCCCTGATGGCACCCCGTGACACACTCCATCGGCTGGGTCGCGTGATCGCCACCCGCGCTCGCCGGAGTTCTTCGACGTCGAGCGCCATCCTGACGTGGTGGTGACGATCACCAGGGGGACGCCCCAAGCCGACGGCGGCTTCGACTTGGTGGGCACGATCGAGGCGGCGGGATACCCACAGCCGCTCACGTGCGTCGCGACGGCCCGGCCGACCGGTGACCACTCCGTGCGCCTGGAGGGGATCGCGGTGCTGGCCCGCACCCGCTTCGAGATGACCTGGAGTCCACTCGGCATGGCCTCGTCGCGGACGACAGTCAGGATGGCCGCCCCGTTCGACCACATCCCCCATCCCGCGTCGCGGTAGCCCCGCAGCCACCCGCTCCCTCCGGTAATGGCCGCGCCGCGAGGCCCCCGCCTCCCGACCGACCCCGACCGGGTCGCGGTACCGTCCAGGCGGATGGACCTCGGCACCGCCACCGCCCGCGAGCTGGCCCAGCTGCTGCGCACCCGCGTGGTGTCGGCGGGCGAGGTGGTGGCGGCCCACCTCGCCCGGATCGAGGCGGTCAACCCCAGGGTCAACGCGATCGTCACCGTGTGCGCGGAGATGGCGCTGGCGCGAGCCGCCGAGCTGGACCGCGCCATCGTCCAGGACGGGCCCAGCGGCCCGCTCCACGGCCTCCCGATCGCGCACAAGGACCTGGTCGAGACCGCCGGGGTGCGCACCACCTACGGCTCGCTCCTGCTCGCCGACCACGTGCCGGCCCGCGACCACCTCCTGGTGGAGCGGGTCCGCGCGGCCGGCGCGGTCCTGGTGGGCAAGACCAACACTCCCGAGTTCGGGATGGGCTCGCAGACCCACAACCGGCTCTTCGGCGCCACTCGCAACCCGTACCGGCTCGACCGGACCTGCGGGGGCAGCAGCGGCGGCGCCGCGGTCGCCCTCGCCACCGGCATGGTCGCCCTTGCCGACGGCAGCGACATGGGCGGCTCGCTGCGGAATCCGGCTAGCTTCTGCAACGTGGTCGGACTCCGGCCCAGTCCCGGGCGCGTCCCTGACGTCCCCACCGACGACGCCTGGTTCGACCTGGCGGTGCTGGGCCCGATGGCCCGGACTGTCGACGACGTCGCCCTCCTGCTCGCCGTCATGGCCGGTCCCGACCGGCGGTCGCCGGGAGCGCTCCCGGAGCCCGGCGGTCACTTCGACCGCGACCTCGGGCGCGACCTCCGAGGGGTGAGGGTGGCCTTCGCCCATGACCTGGGCGGCCTCCCCTTCGAGCCCGAGGTGCTCCGGCTGTTCTCGGCCCAGCGCGCGGTCTTCGAGCGGCTGGGCTGCGCCGTCACCGACGCCGAGCCCGATCTCGCCGACGCCGACCGCATCTTCCGGATCCTGCGCGGCTGGCACCTGGTCCGCAGCCTGGGCACGGTGGTGGCCAGCGACGACCTGCGAGTGGCGCCGATGGTGCGGGAGAACCTCGCCTTCGGCCGCACCGTCACCGCCGCGGACCTCGCCTGGGCCGAGACGCGGCGCTCGCGACTGGTGGAGCGGGCCGGCGACTTCTTCAGGGCGCACGAGTTCTGGGTCCTGCCGGTGAGCCAGGTGCTCCCATTCGACGTGGAGCAGCCCTGGGTCACGTCCATCGCCGGCGTGCCGATGCCGGACTACCTCGCCTGGATGCGCTCGTGCTCCCTGGTCAGCACCCTGGCCCTCCCCGCCATCGCCGTGCCCGCCGCTTTCAGCTCGGGCGGGCTGCCGGTGGGGATCCAGATCGTGGGCCGCCCCCGCGACGACCTCGGTGTGCTCCAGCTGGCCCGCGCCTTCGAGGAGGCGACGGGAGCGGGTCGGCGCCGTCCCCCTCTGGGGTGAGGTCGGGTCCGCATCCGTAATCGCAAGCGGGCGGGCGGGCGTGGGTCACCACGGCCGCCCCCCGGGCACGACCGCATCGCCCACCCGAACCCATCCCGGGTCGACCACCTCCCCATACATCCCGAAGAACACCAGGCCGTCCGGTCCCGTCCCCCGCTGCCGGGCGAGGTGGCGCAGGGTGGGGAGCTGGAACGCGCCGCGCTCGGGATCCTGCTGGGTGACGCCGCAGCGCGGCACCGGCGCGAGGGCCCGCACCAGCGCCTCGCCGATCCGCACCACGGTGCCGGCCCACGCGTCCTCCTCGTACGCGTGGCGGCCGGCCACCTCGATCAGCATCCGGAACCGCCGGCCGTCGGCGAGGCGGGGGTCGCCGGCGGCCCCCGCCAGCGCGTCGACCGACGCGCGGGAGACGAGCGTGAGCGGGTGGACGTCGAGCGCCGCCCCCGGCTGGTCGGGCCGGACCAGCTCCACCTCGTGGGCTGCGAACGCGGACAGGGCGGCCGCGAAGGGGCCCCGCACCACCCGCGCCGGGACCTGCCGGGCATGCACATCGGCGACGAGGCGCTCGCCGAGGTCCGCCGTCGTCCCCTCGACCACGGCGCCGTCCGGGAAGCACAGCCGGAGCCAGCCGTCCGACGCGCGCAGCTCGGCCCCCACCTGAACCAGGCGTCCGCGGCTGATGCCGTTGTAGAGACGGTGACGGGCCCGGTCGACCAGGAACAGCGCGCGGTCGCCCACCGCCCCCGGCGGCTCCAGCCGCACCGCGTCCCGCGCCGTCAGGGCGAGCGACTTGACGGGCGCGATCGCGAGTCGGACGACGGTGCGGCGGGGGGTGCCCTCTGCGCGGGAGACGACCTCCGCGGGGGTGGTGGTGCTCACCCGGTCGGCGGGGTCGGGAGCACGGCGCCGCGGACCCCCTCCACGTCGAGCGGGTGGCGCGCCGCCCAGGTGCCGGGACGACGGAGCGGCGCCGCCACCGGGTGCGCCTCAGCCCCCGTCGGCGCCGGGGCCGACGGCGCGCCCCCCGGGGCCCTCGTCCAGCAGCGAGCGGGGCAGCCCCCCCGTCAGCAACCGGAGGGTGGCGTCGGCGACGGCATCCGGACCGGCCGACGGGTCATCGGCCAGCCACAGGACCGCCTGGTTCAGCGTCCCGGCGATCAGCCGCACCAGCAGGGGCACCTCCGCCGGGCTCAGCTCGCCCCGGTCGACGGCGCCGCGCAGCACCCGGGCGACCCCGGGGGCGGCGCCCTGGGCGGCGGTCGCCGCCACCCCCGGAGGAAGCCCTCCCGCCAGCGCCACCCGGAACAGCGTCCGCCGCTCGGCGGCGCTGCGGAACAGGGCACGGACCAGCACCGAGAACGCCCCGCGCTCGGGCAGGGGGTCGGTCGCGGCCCCCACCTCCAGGCGCACCTGCGTGATCCCCTCCGCGAGCATGGCCTGGAGCAGGGAGATCTTGTCCGGGAAGTGGAGGTAGAAGGTGCCCACCCCGAGGTCGGCCGTCTCGGTGATGGCCGCCACCGACGCGTCCTGGAAGCCCCGGGCGGCGAAGACCTCCAGCCCCGCCGCGAAGAGCGCCGCGCGGGTTCGCTCGCGGCGCTGCTGGCTCCGTCGCGGCGCCGCACCCGGTCCGGGCTCGGTCCCGGGCCTGTCTCCGCTCGCTTTGTTGTATGAATATGAGGTCATATTCAGATTCGCACGATAGCTCGCAGCTCCCGACATGTCAACCGCCCCCGCCGCGATACGATCGGGGCGCATCAGCCGGCCGGCGCCAAGTCGGGCGCCGTTCCGCCCGCCGCCCATCGGAGGCCCCGTGCCCCGCCTCTACGTCCTCCCGCTCGGCGAGGCCTGCTGCGACAAGGGGCGCGTGCTCACCCCCGGGGTGGGCGACGGGGTCCGCATCCACATCCCGATCGCGGCCTACCTGCTCCGAACCGACGCCGGCCGCACCGTCCTCATCGACACCGGCATCCACCGCAGCCACGTGGACGATCCCGACCGCACCTGGGGGGGCTCCGAGCTGGCCCAGCTGCTGCGCCCGGTGATGCGGGTGGAGGACACCATCGACCACCGCCTCGCCCAGCTCGGCCTGCGCGCGTCCGATGTCACCGACGTGATCAACACCCATCTCCACTTCGACCATGCCGGCAACAACGACGCCTTCCCGGGCGCCACCTTCCACGTCCAGCGCGCCCACGTCGAGGCGGCCACCGACAACCCCTCCTTCCCCAACCAGTACTGGCGCCTGCCCGGGCTGCGCTATCACCTGCTCGACGGCGAGACCGAGCTCGGCGACGACATCTGGATCTGGCCGACGCCGGGGCACGCCCCCGGCCACCAATCGGTGCGGGTGCGCCTGCCCCAGGACGGCGTGTTCGTCATCTGCGGCGACGCCATCTACGACGCCGACAACCTGGCCCACGACGCGTGGGGCGGCCACGCCGACCCGGCGGCGGCCCGGGCCAGCGGGTTGGACCTCGTGGAGCGGGCCCGAGCGTGGGGGGCCACCGTCCTCTACGGCCACGACCCCGCGCAGGCCCGGACCCTGCGCCGGTCTCCCCTCTTCTACTCCTGACCGCGCCCGGGGCCTCGGTCTGGCCGGCGCCGTCCCCGCCCCCCGCTCCCGACCCGGTCAATCCCGCACCGCCGCCCGCGCGGCCCGGACCACCCGCTCCAGGCTGGGCAGGTAGTGGTCCTCCAGGCGGCCCGGCGGATAGGGGACGTCCCAGGCGGCGACCCGGCGCACCGGGCCGTCCAGGGCGTGGAAGGCCTCCTCCTGGATGGTGGCCGCGATCTCGGCGCCGAAGCCGCCGGTCAGCGGCGCCTCGTGGACCACCACGACCCGGCTGGTGCGGCGCGCCTCCCGCAGGATCGCCTCCACGTCCAGCGGCACCAGGGTGCGGAGATCGAGCACCGCGGCCCCGATCCCCTCCCCCGCGAGCCGGTCGGCGGCGCGCAGGCAGAGCTCCACCGCGGCGCTCCACGCCACCAGGGTCAGGTCGTCGCCCGCCCGGGCCAGACGCGCGACCCCGAACGGAACCAGGTGGGGGCCCGGGGGAACCTCCTCGCGGCCGAGGCGGTAGAGTCGGTCCGGCTCGCAGAACAGGACCGGGTCCGGGTCGCGGATGGCGGTGAGCAGGAGACCCTTGGCGTCGGCCGGGGTCGCCGGCATCACCACCTTGATCCCCGGCATCTGCACGATCTGCGCCTCCAGCGCGTCGGAGTGGAACTCCGGGCTGCGGATGCCGCCCCCGAACGGCGCCCGCACCACCACTGGGACCGCGAAGCGCCCCCGGGAGCGGGTCCGAAAGCGTCCCAGCTGGGCCCCCAGCTGGTGGAAGCCCTGGTGGCTGAAGCCGAGGAACTGGAGCTCCGCCACCGGCCGCAGCCCGGCGAGGGCGAGGCCAATCGCGGCCCCGATGATGCTGGCCTCGGCGAGCGGGGTATCGACGACCCGGTCGGCGCCGAACTCCGCCTGCAGCCCCCGGGTGACCCGGAAGACGCCGCCCAGGGTGCCGATGTCGAGGCCCAGGCAGAGCACCCGGGGGTCGTCAGCCATCGCCACCCGGAGACCGTCCCGGAGCGCCTCGACCATCGTGAGCTGCGCCACGCTCAGACCTCCGCCTCGGCGAGGGCGTGGGCGCGCTGGGCCAGGACCCGGGGTGGCGGCTCGGCGTACACGTCGTCGAAGCAGGCGGCGGGGCCGGGGGCCGGCAGCCGCTCCGCCCGGGCGATGGCCCGGTCGAGGCGGTCGTCGATGGCCCGGCAGGCGGCCGCCTCCCGCTCCTCGTCCCAGGCCCCGTGGGCGGTGAGGTAGCGCCGCACCCGCAGGATCGGGTCCAGGGCCCGGGCCGCGGCCAGCTCCGCCGGGTCGGTGTAGGCGGTGGGGTCGTCGGTCGTGTTGTGGAAGCCGAGCCGGTAGGTCTGCGCCTCGATCAGGGTGGGGCCGTCGCCGGCGCGTGCGCGCCCCACCGCCTCCGCCGTGACCGCGTGGACGGCGAGCAGGTCGTTGCCGTCCACCACCACGCCCGGGAACCCGTATCCCGGACCCCGCGACGCCAGCGTCGTCGCCGCCGACTGCAGCCGGCGCGGCGTGGAGATCGCCCAGCCGTTGTTCTGGAGCAGGAACACGACCGGGGCGCGCACCACCCCGGCGAGGTTGCAGGCCTCGTGGAAGTCCCCCTCCGACGACGCGCCGTCGCCGAGGTAGGTGAGAACGACCGCGTCCTGGCCCTGGCGCCGGAGCCCCCAGGCCAGGCCCACCGCCTGGGGCAGCTGGGCGGCGAGGGCGACCTGGACCGGCAGCAGGCGCACCTCGTCGGCGATCCGCCCCTCCTGGGGGTGGCCCATCTGCGCGGCCACGACCCGCTCCAGGCCGTGGCCCTGGTGCAGGTAGGCGGCCAGCTCGCGGTACTGCGGCACCACCCAGTCGCGGCCGGGGTCGAGCGCCAGGCACGACCCCACCACCGCCGCCTCCTGGCCCTCCGCCGGCGAGTGCACACCCCAGCGCCCCAGACGCTGCATCGCGATCGCGCGGGCGTCGAACCGCCGCGACAGCAGCATCAGCTCCAGCGCCGCCCGGACCTCGTCGACCGGCAGCGACACCGCCGCCCCCGGGCGCAGCCGCCCGCTCGGCAGCAGCTGCGAGCGGCGGCGGACGGCGGCGGTCACGCGACCTGGGATGATAGCCGCCGGCACGGTCGCCGTCGCGGGAGGGGGGGATGCGCGCGGTGGTGTGGCACGGGCCGGACCAGGTCCGCGTCGACGAGCGACCGGAGCCCACCCTGGAGCAGCCGGACGACGCCATCCTGCGCGTCACCACCAGCGCCATCTGCGGCTCCGACCTCCACCTGGTGCGGGGCCGGCTGCCCCGGGTGCGGCCGGGGACGGTGATCGGCCACGAGTTCTGCGGCGAGGTGGTGGCGGTCGGCGAGGGGGTGCGCCGCCACCGTCCCGGCGACCGCGCCGTCGCCGCCATGCACACCGCCTGCGGGCGCTGCCCCAGCTGCCTCGCCGGCCAGCACGCGCGCTGCCCGGACTACGCGATGTTCGGATGCGGCGAGCTGTTCGGCGACCTCGACGGCGGCCAGGCCGAGCTGGTCCGGGTCCCGCTCGCCGACATGACCCTGGCGCCGATCCCGTCCGGGCTCGACGACGCCGACGCCCTGTTCGTCGGCGACATCCTCGCCACCGCCTACACCGCCTGCGTCGATGCCGGCATCGCCCCCGGCGAGACGGCGGCGGTGGTGGGCTGCGGCCCGGTCGGCCAGCTGCTGGTGGAGTGCCTCCAGCTCTTCGCGCCCGCGGCGGTGTTCGCGATCGACCCGGTCGCCGAGCGTCTCGCCCAGGCGGCCGGTCGCGGAGCCGTCCCGCTCCCCGCCGGGGACGACCCCCGGGCGGCCCTGCGCGCCCTCAACCGCGGGCGCCGCGCCGACTGCGTCCTGGAGGCGGTCGGCAGCGCCGGGGGCCTGGAGACCGCCTGGCGGCTGGTCGAGACCGGCGGCCGGGTGGTGCTGGTGGGCCTCCTCGTGGACGAGCCCTTCCCCGAGTCCGCCGGCCAGACCTGGCTGCGCGCCCTCACCGTCCGCCCGGTCCTGGGCCGCCCCTACGCCCACCGCGACACCCTCCTCCGCCTGATCCAGCAGGGCCGCCTCCACCCCGCCGGGGTGGTCAGCGAGACCGTGCCCCTGGCCGACGCGCCCGACGCCTACCGCCGCCTCCAGGCCCGCCTCACCACCAAGGTCCTGCTCCGCCCCTGACCGGGGCTCGGCCGCCGGGGCCCCACCGGCTGGCCGCCCGGCCGGGGCGGCCCCCCCGCCGGGCCAGGCCCGGGTCACGCGTCGCCGGCGAGCAGCGCCCGGAGCTGGTCCGGGCTGACGTTGCCGCCGCTGCACATGAGGGCGATCCGGCGGCCACGCCAGCGGTCGGGGTCGGCCAGCAGCGCGGCCAGGGGGGCGGCGCCGGCGGCCTCGACCAGGTTGCGGGTGTGCAGCAGCATCGCCCGCATCGCCTGGCGCAGCTGGGCCTCGCCGACGAGGACGAAGTCGTCCAGGCGCTCGCGCAGGATCCGCTGGGGCAGCTCGAAGGCGGTCCGGGTCGCCAATCCCTCGGCGAAGGTCTCCATCCGGTCCTCGACCAGGTGCCCGGCGGTCCACGAGCGGTGACCCGCCGGCGCCGCCTCCGCCTGCACGCCGACCACGCGGATCGCCGGCGCCAGCGCGGCGGCCGCGATGCAGGCGCCGGCGGCACCGCTGCCCCCGCCCACCGGCACGATCAGCACCTCCACGGTCGGCTCCGCCTCCAGCAGCTCGCAGGTGGCGGTGGCGACGCCGGCGATCAGGAGGGGCTCGTTGCCGGAGTGGATGTAGCGGGACCCTCGGGCCCGACTCTGCCCCTCGCAGGCCTCCCGCGCCTCGTCGAAGTCGCGTCCGCCCGCCACCACGGTAGCGCCGAGGCGGCGGATGGCGTCGACTTTGACCGGGTTGGCGTCCTGGGGGACGTACACCGTCGCCGCCACCCCGAACCGCCGGGCCGCCCATGCCACCGACTGGCCGTGATTGCCGGTGGAGGCCGCGGTCACGCCCCGGGAACGGGCGTCGTCGTCCAGGCAGGCGAGCAGGTTCACCCCGCCGCGCACCTTGAATGCCCCGATCGGGAGGTGGTTCTCGTGCTTGACCCACACCTCCGCCCCGGTCAGCTCGCTGAGGCCGGGCCAGTGATGGAGCGGCGTCGGCAGCAGGTGGGGGCGGATCCGCGCCCGTGCCTGGAGGACGTCCGCCATCGTCGGCGGCCGCAGCTCAGAATCCAGAGCGACGGGCGGTGGGGGCGGTGACGATGGCGCGCGCTCCCCCGCGCCGGCCGATGTGCTCCCCGCGGGGCTCACCCGCCCGCGGCCGGGGCCTCGCGGCGCGGCACCGGCGGCTCGTACTCCACCTGGAGTCCCGAGGCCACCGCGTTGGAGCCGTTGAAGAAGTCCACCACCGCCATCAGCTCCACCAGCTCGGCGTCGCCGACCCCGAGGCTCCGGAGGGCGTCAGTATGGCTCTGGAGGCAGTAGCGGCAGGCGTTGGTGGCGGAGACCGCCACCGCGATGATCTCCTTGGTGCGGCGGTCGAGGGCGCCCTCCGCCATCACCTCCTTCAGCTTCGCCCAGGTGGCGGCGAGGTACTCGGGACGGTGGGCGAGCGCCTTCCAGTAGTTGGGGACCCTCTCCAGCCCGCGGGTGGCCAGGATGTCGTCGTACACCTCCCGAACCAGCCCGGTCGCCTCCGACTCCTCGACGAGGTGGACTAGCGCCATCGATCGCACCCCCGAATCGGCCCGGCCGCGGGGGCGGTCGGTCGGACGGTCACCGCGACACCGGGGCGGCGAGCGGGAGCACCGGGGTGCGCCAGGCCGCGAAGTCGTCCGTCTCGGCGTGGACGATGCGCAGGTAGGCGGTCTGGATCCGGTCCGTGATCGGCCCCATCCGGCCGTCGCCGACGGGGCGGCCGTCGATGCCCGCGACCGGGGCGACCTGCACCCCGGTGCCGCAGAGGAAGCACTCGTCGGCGCAGAGCAGCTCGCTGCGGTCGACCCGGCGCACCTCCACCGGGATCCCCTCCCGGCGGGCGATCTGGAGCACCGAGTCGCGGGTGATCCCGACCAGGAGATCGTCGGTGGCCTCGGGGGTGACCAGGGTCCCGCCCGCGACCAGGAACAGGTTCGCCGACGACGCCTCGGCGACGTGCCCGTCGCCGGTCAGCATGATCGCCTCGTCGAACCCGCGCTCACGCGCCTCATCAGAGGCGATCGCCGCGTTGATGTACGCGCCGATCGGCTTGGCCCGCGCCGGGATGGCGTTGTCGTCGATCCGGCGCCAGGCCGAGATCATCAGCTGGAGGCCGCGCCGGATGTCGAGGTACTCGCCCAGCGGCTGGGTGAAGGCGCAGACGTCGGTGGCGATCCCGCCCAGGGTCACCTTGATGGTGGCGCCCGCCTTGTAGACGATCGGGCGCAGGTAGGCGTCCTGGCGGTGGTCATTGCGGGCGAGCAGCTCCAGCCCGATCGCGGAGAGCCGCTCGGCGTCGAGGGCCGGGTCGAGCCCGAGGCGAAGGATCCGGGCCGAGCGCACCAGGCGCTCCATGTGCTCGCGCAGCCGGATCACGTGCAGCCGCTGCTGGGGCTCGCTCCAGTAGGCGCGGATCCCCTCGAAGCAGCCGGTGCCGTAGTTGAAGGCGTGGGTGTCGATCGGCACCTGGGCCTCGGCCCGGGGCACGAACGCGCCCCGGAAGTAGGCGATCGCGCCCGGCTCGCTCACACGTAGCGCCCCATCCCGCCGGCCACGTCGATGGAGGCGCCGGTGATGTAGCCGGCCCGGGGGCTGGCCAGGAACGCCACCACCCCCGCCACCTCGCCGGGCTCCCCGAAGCGGCCCATCGGCACCTCCTGCTCCGCCATCCGACTGAGGAACTCCGCCAGCGGCAGCTCGGGCGCGCGGCGGAGGTGGACGTTCCGCCACTGGGGGGTGACCACGAAGCCGATGTTGACACTGTTGACCCGGACCCGCTCGCGGGCCACCTCCATCGCCAGGGCCTTGCTGAAGGCCAGGCAGGCGGCCCGGTCCACGCTGGTGGCGAAGAACGTGGGATCGGGCTGGCGACCGTAGACGGCATTGATGTTCACGATCGCTGCCCCCTCGCTCCGGCGCAGGTGCGGCAGCGCCGCGCGGGCGCACCGGATCTGGGAGAAGAGCTTGACGTCGAGATCGTCCTGCCAGTCCTGGTCGGTGAGGCTGGCGAAGGTGCCCGGGTGGGCGCGGCCGGCGTTGTTGACCAGGATGTCGAGGCCCCCCATGCGGTCCGCCGCCTCGTCGACGAACGCGGTCACCTGGTCGGGCCGGGTGACGTCGGCGGGACGGGCGTAGACGTCGCCGCCCCGGGAGCGGAGCCCGTCGGCGGCCGCCTCGAGCTCGTCCCCGTGGCGGGCGCAGAGCGCCACCCGCACCCCCTCGGCGACCAGCTCCTCCGCGATCGCCTGCCCGAGCCCCTTCGAGCCCCCGGTGACGATCGCCCGCCGCCCCCGCAGGCCCAGCTCCACCCCCTACCCCCTCGGGACGCCGCCGCCGCTGGGGGACGGGCCGCCGGGACCGCGGGTCTCCACCGTCGCCATGCCCGCCGCCGCCAGGTCGAGAAGGGCCCGCCGGGGCGGGTGGAAGGTGTCGTACTCGAGGCAGGGGAGAGCGTGGCTCCGCGCCGCGTGGGGAACCCGGGGCGGGATCACCGCCACCATCCCCGGCCGCAGCAGCCGCGTCTCGTCGCCGAGCTCGAACTCCAGCTCCCCCTCGACCACCACCGTGATCTGCTCCTCCTCGTGGGCGTGCCGGGGGGCCTCCGCGTGGGGGTCGAAATACACCGCCATCACCAGCACCCCCTGGCCCAGCACCGGCCGGAACGTGAGGCCGGGGCGGAAACTCACCCGCTCCACGTCGGCGGCAAGGTCAAGGAACCGCCCCGGCTCGGTCGGGGGCGGCATCGACTCGGGGTCGGTGAAGTAGCGCGCCTCCGTGCTCACGGGTCGCCCACCCCCCCCGGGGCATGTCCAATCCGACCCGTCCACCCGCCCGCCGTGGCCCGCCGCGCCCCGCCCATGCCGCCCGTCCTCCGGTTCCGACGCCATCGGCGATGGCCGAGCCCTGTCAGGTCCCGTGCAGGGTGCACTGTATGATGCGGAGGTGGCGACGGGCAAGTCCCCTTACGAACTGCGCCCGCGAGGCGGTCATCGCCTGTCATCACCCGAGCGGCGCCGGACCCCGGCGGCCCCGCCCGCATCCCCGGCCCCCCCGACCGCCGCGTCCGCAGGCCCAGCGGCGGCGCCATCGGAGCCGAGGCCGCTCCCCGACGCGGTCGACGCCACCGACCTGGCCATCCTCGTCCACCTGCTCCAGGACGCGCGGGCGTCGCTCCGCCGGATCGGGGCCGCGGTCGGCATGTCCGCCCCCGCCGTGGCGGAGCGGATCGGGCGACTGGAACGGACCGGGGTGGTGCGCGGCTTCCGCGCCGAGGTCGACTGGTCCCGGCTCGGCCTGGGCCTGGTCGTGTACGTCGGGGTGGTGGCGGAGCAGGGGGGCGAGCAGCCCGACGCGGTCCGCGCGCTCCGGGCCATCCCCGAGGTCGAGGACGTCGAGGTGGTGACCGGGCCGCTCGACCTGCTGGTGCGGCTGCGGGTCCGCGACCACCAGCACCTGCGCGAGTGCCTCTTCGACCGGATCTGGAAGATCCCCGGGCTGCACCGCACCGAGACGTTCATCGGCCTGGGCCGGCTCCCGCCCAAGGCGTTCGACCTCGAATTGGCGCGCTCGCTGCTGGCGCCGGGCGCGGCCGGGGTCGGGTGACGGGCCGGTGTGCGAGATCCTCGCGGTCGCCTTCCCCGGCCCGGAGCCGTGGGCCCGCGTCCGCCCATGGGCGCTGGCGCTGGAGCGGATGGGGGTGGCCGGCTTCGGCTGGGGGGTGGCGTGGGTGGAGGACGGCGCCGTCCGCGGGTATCGAGACCCCGGACGGCTCCACGACGACCGCACCGGGGACGCCCGGCTGGGGGCGATCCGGTCGCACCGCTACCTGGTCCACCTCCGCCGCCCCTCGCAGCTGACCACCGTTAGCCTCGCCGACAGCCAGCCTTTCGTGGCCGAGGACGGCTCCGCCGCTTTCGCCCACAACGGTCGATTCGAGGAGGCCGAGCAGCTCCGGCCCCGCTTCGCGGGGCAGCTCGCGGGCCGGGCCGACTCGGAGGTGGGCTTCCGGCTCTTCGAGGCGCTGATGACCGGGGGGGACGCGCCCGCCGACGCCGTCGCCGCGACCCACCGGCAGCTCGGCGGCGCGGCCAACCTCGGCGTCCTCACCAGCCGGGGCGAGCTGCTCCTCTATGCTGGCAACCCCGGCAACCAGGTCTGGCAGTTCCGCCTCGAGGACGCCGCCGTGGCCAGCACCGCCCTGCATTCCGCGGACCAGGCTCTCGTCAGCCTGTGCCTGCCGAGCGCGCGCGACGCGGCCCCGGTGGCCGGCGGGGTGGCCACGATCGCCGCGCCGGACCCGGTCCAGCCGGTCCGCCCGAGGAGGTAGGGATGCCCGCGATTCCGCTCCGCGACCTCGCCGTCGGCAAGGTCGGCTTCGTGCAGGAGCACGGGCTGCTCACGGAGGAGCAGCAGGAGGCCGGCGAACGCGCCGCGGCCTCGGTCGCCAGCCAGGGGATCCGCACCGTCCGGGTCAGCTGGGCCGACCAGCACGGCGCCACCCGCACCAAGTTCGTGTCCGCGCGCGACTTCCCGGTGGTGCTGCGCAACGGGCTCGACATGACCAGCGCGCTGCTCAGCATGGACACCACCAACCACGTCTTCACCCATCTCTTCGCGCAGGGGATCGGGCTCGGGATCCCCGAGCTCACCGGATCGCCCGACGTGGTCCTGGTCCCCGACCCCACCACCTTCTGCGTCCTGCCCTGGGCGCCCGCCACCGCGTGGGTGCTCTGCGACATGTACTACGCCGACGGACGTCCGGTCCCGCTCTCCACCCGCAACGTGCTGAGGTCCCAGCTCGCGGCGGTGCGGGCGATGGGCTACGAGTTCGTGAGCGGCCTGGAGGTGGAGTTCTACATCACCCGCCGCGAGACCGGGCGGATCGGCCCCGAGGAGACCGGCTGGCCGGCGCCGGCGCCCGGGGTCAGCATCCTGGCCCAGGGCTACCAGGCGCTCTCGGAGGCGCGCCTCGACGAGCTGACCCCGATCCTCACCACCCTGCGCGACCACGTGGAGGCGCTGGGACTGCCGCTGCGGACCATGGAGGACGAGTGGGGCCCGGGCCAGTGCGAATTCACCTTCGATCCCCTGCCGGGGGTGGAGAGCGCCGACGCCATGGTGCTGTTCCGCAGCGCGGTGAAGCAGATCTGCCACGCGGAGGGCTACCACGCCACCTTCATGTGCCGGCCCCACCTGCCCAACATCACCTCCAGCGGCTGGCACCTGCACCTGTCGCTGCAGCAGCTGGCGGGCGGCGCCAACGCCTTCGCCAGCGACCGGGACCGCCCCCTCTCCGCCATCGGCGAGCAGTTCGCGGCCGGGATCCTGGAGCACGCGCTGCCGATGACCGTGTTCACCACCCCCACCATCAACGGCTACAAGCGGTTCAAGCCCTATTCCTTCGCCCCCGACCGGGTGAACTGGGCGGTGGAGAGCCGCGGGGCGATGCTGCGGGTGCAGGGCCAGGGCGGCGACCCCACCAGCCACCTGGAGAACCGGCTCGGCGAGCCGGCGGCCAACCCCTACCTGTACACGGCGGCCACCATCGCCGCCGGCCTGGACGGCATCCGACGCACCCTGGCGCCGCCGCCCCTGGTGGAGACGGACCCGTACGTCGAGGATGCGCCCCGACTGCCGGCGGCCCTCTGGGAGGCGGTCGACGCCCTCGACCGCGACACCTTCTTCCGGCAGGCGCTGGGGCGGGAGATCGTCGACTACATCGTGATGCTGAAGCGGGCCGAGGTGAGCCGCTTCCTGGGCGAGGTGACCGACTGGGAGCAGCGCGAATACTTCGAGTTCTACTGAGAGGTCAGCGGATGTCCGATCCTCCCGTGGCGGTCCAGCACATCGTGCTGTTCCGCTTCCCCCACCCCCTCAGCGACGACGACGTCGACGCGATGCGCCGCCAGATCCGCGGCTGGATCGGCACCATCGACGGCCTCCGCCGGGTCCGCTTCGGCGCCGACGTCAGCGGGCGCTCCCAGGGCCACCAGGTCGGGCTGCTCACCGAGTTCGACAGCGCCGAGCAGCTGGAGGCCTACTTCCCGCACCCGGCGCACCAGTCCTTCGCCCGCTGGGTGGCCCACCGCGAGTGCGTGGTGCTGGCCTTCGACCATCCCCTCACCGACGAGACGGTGCTGCTGGAGCCCCCAGGAGGCTGACCGGTCGACGTTGATCCGGGCGGGGCGGGCCGGGGAGGCTCAGCCGGCGTTGCCGAGCTGCGGCGCCCCGCGCCGGCGGACCTCCCCGCCCTCACCCTGATGCTGGCCCGGGCGTTCCGCGACGACCCGACCACCGCCTGGCTCTTCCCCGACCCCGGCCGCCGCGCGCGGCGGCTGGAGCGGATGATCGCCTGGGAGCTGGCCACCAGCCGGCTCACCGGGGGGGAGCTGGTGGCCGCCGACGGAGCCCAGGCGGCCGCGCTCTGGATGGCGCCCCAGGGCGTCGGGGCGGCGCCGCCCGGCGGGGCGCCCCGGCCCGGCGGGGCGGCCCAGCTGCGGCTGGGCCTGGGCGCGATCCGGGTCTTCGGGCGGCGGCTGGCGGTGGTGGTGCCGGCGTTCGCCCGGATGATGCACGAGCTGCCGCCCCAACCCTTCCGCTACCTGTCCATCCTGGGCACCGAGCCGTCCCGGCAGCGCAGCGGCCTGGGATCGTCGCTGCTCCAGGAGGGACTGGACCGCAGCGACCGGGAGGGGGTGCCCACCCTGCTCCACACCGCGACCGCGGCCGACGTCGCCTTCTATGGGCGCCGCGGCTTCGTCGTCGTCGGCGAGGCCCGGCTCCCCGGGGGGCCCGTCCTCTGGGCGATGCGGCGGGGCCCCGGTGGAGAAGGGCCCCAGGCTCAGCCGCCGACGGTGGACATCTCGACCCGGGCGGGGTCGGGAGCGGTCCCGGCGGTGCGCAGCTCGGAGTAGCGGTCCTCCCGCTCGCGCCAGACGCCGGCGATCCGCTGGGCCAGCTCCTCGTCGCCCACCCCCCGGCGCAGCGGCTCGCGCAGGTCGGTGCCGCGGGAGGCGAAGAGACAGGTGTAGAGGCGGCCCTCGGCGGAGAGGCGCGCCCGCGTGCACGCCCCGCAGAAGGGCCGGCTCACGGAGGCGATCACCCCCACCTCGCCCGACCCGTCCCGGTAGCGGAAGCGGCGCGCGACCTCGCCCGTGGCGCGCGGCGGGAGCGGCTCCAGCGGATGGGCGCTGTCGATCCGCTCGATCATTTCCTCCGCCGGCACCACCTCGTCCAGGCGCCAGCCATTGGTGTGGCCGACATCCATGTACTCGATCAGGCGCAGGACATGGCCCTCGCGCCGCGCGAAGGCGGCCAGGTCCAGGATCCCCTCGTCGTTGAGGCCGCGCCGCACGACCGTGTTCAGCTTGATCGGGTGGAACCCCGCCGCCCGGGCAGCCGCGATGCCGGCGAGGACGGTCTCCAGGGGAACGTCGACGTCGTTCATGCGCTGGAACACGAGCGGGTCGAGGCTGTCCAGGCTCACCGTCACCCGCCCCAGGCCGGCGGCGCGCAGGGCCACGGCCTTGGCCGCGAGCAGGCTCCCGTTGGTGGTGAGGGCGAGGTCCTCCACCAGCGGCAGCGCGGCCACCTGCCCCACCAGCCGCTCCAGGTCGCGCCGGAGCAGGGGCTCGCCGCCGGTGAGGCGCACCTTGCGGACCCCGAGCTCGGTGGAAACCGCCACCACCCGCGTGATCTCCTCGAAGGTGAGGACCTGGTCCCGGGGGGCGAATCGGAAGCCGGGGCCGTACGTCTCCCGGGGCATGCAGTACCCACAGCGGAAGTTGCAGCGGTCGGTGACCGACACGCGCAGGTCACTGAGCCGCCGGCCGAGCCGATCGCGCAGGGCGGGCGGTGGCACCGTGTCCTTCACCATCCGAGTCTACGCCGCGGCCGCGCCCGCGAGCCGCGGGCGGTCCAGCCCCTGGACAGCGGCGGCGGGGTGAGCACGGCCAGAACCCGGCCGCGGCTCAGCTGGCCAGCGCCGCCCGCAGCGACTCCCGGAGCGAGTGGGTGGTCGCCACCACCGCGGTGGGCTCGTAGCCGCAGTGGGCCATGCAGTTGGCGCACTTGGGATTGCGGCCGCGGCCGTACTCGCTCCACTCGGTCGTCGCCAGCAGGTCCTGGTAGGTCTCCGCGTAGCCCTCGCCGAGCAGGTAGCAGGGCCGCTGCCATCCCAGCACGGAGTAGGAGGGGATCGCCCAGGCGGTGCAGCTGAAGTCGACCTTGCCCTCGAGGAAGTCCAGGAACAGGGGTGAGTGATTGAGGCGCCAGCGCTTGCGGCGGCCGTCGGCGAACGCGTCCCGGAACATCTCCCGGGTCCGCTCGACCTGGAGGAAGTGCTCCTGGTCGGGCGCCTTCTCGTAGGCGTAGCCCGGGGAGATCTGCATGTTGTCGACCTGGAGGTCGTCGTTGAGGAAGTCGAGCACCTCCCGCACCGTCCGGGCGTTGTCCTGGGTGAAGAAGGTGGTGTTGGTGGTGACCCGGAAGCCGCGCCGCTTGGCCTCGCGGACGGCCGCCACCGCCTTGTCGAAGACGCCCGAGCGGCAGACCGACTCGTCGTGGCGCTCCCGCAGCCCGTCGAGGTGGATCGACCAGGCGAAGTAGGGATTGGGGGTGAAGAGGTCCAGCTTCTTCTCCAGCAGGAGGGCGTTGGAGCAGAGGTAGACGAACCGCTTGCGCTCCACCAGCGCGGCCGCGATCTGGTCGATCTCCCGGTGGACCAGCGGCTCGCCGCCGGCGATCGACACCACCGGGGCCTCGCACTCCACCGCCGCGTCGATGCACTGCTGGACCGACAGCCGCCGGCGCAGGATGTCATCGGGGTGCTGGATCTTGCCGCAGCCGGCGCACTCCAGGTTGCACTGGTAGAGCGGCTCCAGCTGGAGGACCAGGGCGAACTTCTCGTTCCGCCGCAGCCGCTGACGGGCGACGTACGCCCCGACCTTGACCTTCTGGCGCAGCGGGATGGACATCGGGCACCTCAGCGGGTGGACGGGATGGTTGTGCCACCATGATCAACCTTCCAACGGTCGGAGAGTCAAGCCCGTGCCCAGCCTCGGAGACGCCGT
The DNA here is from genome assembly GCA_027306655.1 of Candidatus Dormiibacterota bacterium. Lineage (GTDB taxonomy): Bacteria > Chloroflexota > Dormibacteria > Aeolococcales > Bog-877 > DAHUZL01. Next base: position 9,161 of record DAHUZL010000126.1, on the reverse strand, counting down.
GCCCCCGTTCCGCCCCGACCCCACCCGGCTCACCATCGGCCAGGTGGCGGCGCTGACCGGGATCACCCCCGGCCGGATCCGCCACTACGAGGCCCGCGGGCTGGTCCGGCTCGCCCACGCGGAGAGCGGCTACCGCCATTTCACCGCCCCCGACGTGCTCCGGCTCCTCCACATCGACCTCCTCCGCAGCCTCGGCATGGGCCTTGACGAGATCCGCCAGTCGCTGGTTCCAAGCTCCGACGGCCTGCGCGAGGCGCTTCAGCGCCACCGGGACACCCTGGCCGCGGAGCGGGACCGGATCGATCGGCTGTTGGGCGCCGTGGACAGCGCGCTCGGCGGACCCGCCGACGCCGCCGACCACATCGTGGCCCGGGTGGCTGCCGCCCACCGCGAGAGCCTCGGCATCTTCGGGCGGCTCGCCCAGCCCCTCTCCACGGGAGCGGCGGAGGCATACGGGCGCCTCCTCGGCGGCGACTGGGGGCTACCGGTCCCGGCCCTGTTCGGTCAGATGGTGCTGCCCCCGGCCGTCACCGAGCTCCTGGAGCGGCTGGTCCTGGTCCCCCAGCACCCGGTCCTGTTCGAGCGGATGCGCGGCCTGGCGGCCCGCATCCTCAGCCTCGTCGCCGAGGACGCCGGACCGGCCGCGGCCGACGAGCTGGCCGCGGCATGGGTCCGGTCCCAGGCCGATGATCCCCTCCCCGAGCCGGTGGCCGCGCCCGTCCGCGCGGCGCTCGCCCGGGTCGGGTCGGTGGAGGTGCTCAACCGCGGCTTCGAGCTCTGGGCCGAGTCGATCTCGCCGCTCGCGGCCCAGGTGCTGCGGGCGATCCGGCGGGAGGCGCGCCGGCGCGGGCTCCTGGCTCTGGCGGCGGTGGTGGTCACCCGCCGCGACCGCGCGCCCCGGCCGCCGGCCGCGTGAGGGGCGCCGCTGACCGCCGCCTCCCGGCGGCCCCGGGTCGCTATCCTCGTCGCGTGGCACGCGGCGACGGGGTCCGGGCGAGCGGCGTCCCTCCCGCGCCGGCGCCGCGCCGGCCCGCGACCGGGGGCCCCTCCCCCGGATCGGCGCGCGGGGAGTCGTACCTGGGGATCGACATCGGCGGCACGGGCATCAAGGGCGCCCCGGTGGACATCGCGCACGGACGGCTGCTCGCCGACCGGGTGCACATCCCCACCCCGGTGCCGTCGCGACCGGAGGCGGTGGCCGAGGTGGTCGCCACCATCAGCCACCACTTCGGCGGCGGCCACCACATCGGCTGCACCTTCCCCGGGGTGGTGATGCGCGGCGTGGTCCGGACCGCCGCCAACCTCGACCACGGCTGGATCGGCGTCGACGCCCACGCGCTGCTCGGCCGCGCCACCCATCGCGCGGTGACCGTCCTCAACGACGCCGATGCCGCCGGGCTGGCGGAGATGGCCTTCGGGGCGGGGCGCCAGCGCGCCGGAGTGGTGCTGATGGTGACGCTCGGCACCGGCATCGGCAGCGCCCTCTTCGTCGATGGTGTGCTGGTGCCCAACACCGAGTTCGGCCACCTCGAGATCCGCGGCAAGGACGCCGAGCGGCGCGCCTCGGCGCGGGCCCGAGAGGTGCGCCGCCTCAGCTGGCGGCGGTGGGCCACCTATCTCGATGAGTACCTGGGGCGGGTCGAGGCCCTGGTCAACCCCGACCTGGTGATCGTCGGCGGCGGGATCAGCGCCCGAGCTGACCGCTTCCTGCCCCGCCTGCGCACGCAGGGCGCCGTGATGCCGGCCCAGCTCCAGAACGAAGCCGGGATCGTGGGGGCGGCGCTGCACGTCCGGGCCACGATGGCCCAGCTGGGGGCGGGCGGTCTCGCCCCGGCCCGGAGGCGGACGGGCGCCGCCGCCGCGGGGACGGGCGCCACGCGGGTCCCGCGGGCCTGACGGTCGCGACCGCCGGGATCGGGTGCTTATACTGAACGACGGTTCCAGATAGGAGGCCAGACATGGCTGTCCGCACCGCCCCGCCCGCCCCGGTGGATGCCCAGGAGCTCCAGGCCACCCTGGCACCCCTCGGCGAGGCCCACATCCTCCCCCGCGCCGCCTACACCGACCCCGAGGTGCTGGCCTGGGAGCTCCGCCATTTCTTCGACGCCACCTGGGTCGTGGTCGGCCGCGCCGCGGTGGTCGCGCCCGGGAGCCAGCGGGCGGTGCGGGCGGGGACCGAGCAGGTGCTGCTCACCCGCGAGGCCGACGGCACCCTCCACGCCTTTTTCGACGTCTGCCGCCACCGCGGACACGAGCTCCTGCCGGTGGGGGCGGAGGTGCGCAAGCGGGCGATCAAGTGCCCCTACCACGCCTGGGCCTATGGCCTCGATGGCGGCCTGCGGGCGGCGCCCCGGTTCGACGGGGGCAGCGGCTTCGATCCCAGCCAGTACAGCCTGGTGCCGGTGCGGGCCGAGGAGTGGCACGGCTGGATCTTCGTCAACCCGGACGGGGAGGCCCAACCCCTGGACCAGTACCTCGGCAACCTGGGCGAGCTCATCCAGGACTGGGAGCCGGCGCGGCTCACCACCGTGGAGCGGCACGACTACGAGGTGGCGGCCAACTGGAAGCTGATCGTGGAGAACTACCACGAGTGCTACCACTGCCCCAGCATCCACCCCGAGCTCTGCCGGGTGTCACCGCCGGACAGCAGCCGCGACCTCGTCGCCCAGGGCATGTTCGCAGGCGGCCCGATGCTGCTGATGGACCACGCCGAGACGATGTCCCTCGACGGGCGCAGCCTGGGCCTGCCGCTGCCGCGGCTCGGCCCCCAGCAGCGGCGCGAGGTCCACTACTTCGGGGTCTTCCCCAACATCCTCATCTCGCTCCACCCGGACTACATCATGACCCACCGGTTGGAGCCGATCAGCCCGGAGCGCAGCCGGGTCGAGTGCGAGTGGCTGTTCCCCGCCGAGGCCATCGACCGGGAGGGGTTCAGCCCCCGCTACGCCGCCGAGTTCTGGGACATCACCAACCGCGAGGACTGGTCGGCCTGCGAGGCGGTCCAGCGCGGGGTCGGGTCGCGCGGGTTCCGGCCCGGCCCGCTGTCGGGTCGCGAGAGCACCGTCTACCAGTTCGACACCATGATCGCGCGCGGATACCTGGAGGGCCGGGTGCGGCCGCCCGAGCCGGTGGAGGTGGACTGGTCCGACCCGCCCAGCGCCGCCGGGAGCTGACGGCCGGACGAGCGTCGTGGCGACCAGTCGAGCCGATCCCGGCTCAGGGGTCGGCGAGCGGGTTGAGCCAGCGCACCTCGTCGAAGCGGGCGAAATCGGTGTCGGCGGAGCAGATGGCGAGGCCGTGCTCAACCGCGAGCGCGACCAGGGCGGCGTCGCTGACGAGGTTGCCGCGCAGGTGATGGCGCCGCACCAGGGCCGCGAAGATCTCCGCGTGGCGATCCGTCGCCACCGGGATCCAGGCGACATCGTGGCGGAGAATCCGGTCGACGACGTCGACCGCGGCCTCGGGACTCAGCGGCCGTTCGAATGCGCGGGGATGGGTGCCGAGACGCACGAAGGCGGTGAGGACCGGCCACGGGAAGCCGATCCGGCGCGGGCCGTCGAGAACGGCCGTGAGCCAGTCGGCCGAGCGCCGATGGAATGGACTGCTCTCGTCGACGGCATAGAGGAGGAGGTTGGCGTCGACCAGCATCAGCGCGCGCCGGAGCCCTCGACCAGCTCAAGGGCCTCAGCGACATTGGAGAGATCGATTCGGGCACCCAGTCGATAGCTGGGCAGGCGCTCGCGACGGCTCGACGGGCGACGGGTCAGGCCCGCCCGGACGAGCTGATTGACAGCCGCGCTGAATCCGAGGGATTGCTCCCGACGGAGCCGATCCACGGCCGCCGCGACATCGTCGTCGAGGGTAACCGTCGTCCGCATGCCCGCATCATAGCATCACGACGCATGGCCTGACGCAGCTCGATGCACCCATGCGGCGGTGACCGGCGCCCGCCCGGACGCCCGACTCCGAGGTCACGTGTACCAGCCGTCCACGTCCACGACGACGTCCGCGGTTCCCCCGGCGCCGGTGAGGCTGACGACGCCATTCGGGCCCAGCCCGACCACAACCAGGTTGGCCACGGTCTGGCCCCCCACCCAGTTGAGGTCCGACGTCAGCGGCCGGGCCGACCCGGCCGGATAGACGGTGAGATACGACGACGCCGTCGCATCGGTGACGGTGACGGTGGCGACGACCGCGGCCGCCGACGGCGGCACCGCCCCCGAGGCGGTCATGGAGACGTCGAGGGGGGCGCCCCCGACGAGCATCCGACCGGTGCAGGCGGTGACCGGGACGGCGGTCGCCCGGGTGTCGCACACGCGCAGTGGCGTCACCGGCTCGAAGAGCCCCGTCCCGGTGACCGAGAAGTACCCGACCACGTCGACCACGACCGCCATCGACCCCGCCGCGTTGTACACGTCCACGGCCCCGGCTGGGGAGAGGGACACGATCACACGGTTGGCGGCGGTCGCGCCCGCGGTCCAGTTCAGGTTCGACGCGAGGGGACGTGGCTCACCCGCCGGCCAGACGGTGAGGTACGAGGCGGCGGTGGTGTCGGTGGCGGTCACCTCCAGGACCGCGGCGGCGGCTCCGGCGGGAACGACGGTCCCCGCCACCAGCACGGTCCGGGTCGACGCGGCGGTGAGCGGGTGGCCGGAGCACGGGGTGGTCGGCGGCGCGCCCGAGCGGGTGTCGCAGACGCGGGTGGGCGCGACGGGGGTGAAGCCCAGCCCCTCGGTCCCGGCGCTGGCGGGCCCATAGTAGCCCTCGACATCCACGATCACCGCGACCGACCCGGCCCGGTTGTAGAGCTCGATCGCGCCGCTCGCCGACAGGGGAACGGTGACCAGGTCGGCGATGGTGGCCCCCGCCGTCCAGTTGAGGTTCGAGGCGAGGGGCCGTGGGCCGCCCGCCGGCCAGACCGTGAGGTAGGACGTCGCGGTGGCGTCGGTGGCGGTCACGTTGAGGACGGCGGCGACGGCCCCCGCCGGGACCGGGGCCGCGGCCGATCCCTCGGGCACGATCCCCGCCACCTGGACCGTGAGCGAGGCCCCCCCCGCCAGGTCCCGACCGGTGCAGGGGGTCCCGGGCGTCGCGGCCGGGCGGGTGTCGCAGACACGGAACGGGGTCACGGGCTGGTACGGGGACGGCGCCGTCACCGTGAGCGGGGTCGACGGGGGCCCGGAGCCGCCCGCGGTGAGGGCCGTGACGGTGAGGCTGTAGAGGTCGCCCGGGACCAGCCCGGTCACGGCGGCGGTGGTGGCGGGTGGACTGCCCTGCACCGCGATCGGGGCAAGGCTCGCCCCGGTGGTGGCGTCGGCGCCGGTGACGGTGTACCCCGTGATCACCCCCCCCGGGTCCGCGGGCGCGACCCAGCTCAGCCCGAGCTCGCCGTTCCCGGGGGTTGCCGAGAGGTCGGCGGGGGCCCCGAGCGGGCACACCAGGTCGCCGTCGAAGGGCTGGCCCACCCACTCGGTCAGCACCACCGGCCCCGCCGCGAACGGTGCAGCGGCGCAGTCGGCGAGGGCGCCCGCCTGGCTGACGGCCCCCGGCACCCATTCCGGCAGCCCCGCCAGCGACCCCAGCGCGGCACCGGTGCCGCCCGTGATCTGGCCCCACTGGGAGGCGGTCGAGTACAGGCCCACGCTGACGACCCCGGCCTGCCGGAGCGCGGCCACCATGCCCTGGAGGTCGGCGACGTTCATGGCGAGGCCGCTGCCGCCGGTCTGCCAGCTGTTCGCCGTCTCCACGTCGAGCCAGAACGGGTAGGCGCCGGGGACGGTCGGGACCGGGGACGGGGGGCTCAGGGCGTTGATCGCCCGAGCGGCCGCCGTCAGCCAGAGGGCGTCCTGGGCCGCCTTCTGGAAGCCGTACTCAAAGGCGCAGGCGGCGGAGTCCTGGCCCAGCCGCGACCCCGCCGCGACCGTGCACACCCCGTCCGGGGTGCTGCCGGCGGTGGGCCAGTCGGCGATGGGCGTCCCCTGGACCGCGTTGCCGGGGTCCGCCGTGTTGACGTACAGGCTGGCGCCCGGCTGCCCCGCCGCACCGACGGAGGTGGAGGCCGCCCAGTCGAGCTCGCTCCCCGCCAGCGTCGGGGCGGAGGCCGGCGGGCCGAGGCAGGGGTTGAGGGAATTGGCGAGGCCGTCGTTGACCCCGACGATCCCGAACGCCTGGCCGGTGGGGAAGGCGGCGCCGCACTGCGGGAACGAGATGTCGTTGCCGGTGGCGACCACCCCCGACCGGGGCCGAGCGCCGACGACGGGCGGCGCCGCGGCCAGGGCGGAGGTCGCGCCCAGGCACATCACCCCGACCGCCACGCCCACCCTGGACACCCACCCGCCGACCGCGTCGGGGACCGCTCCCGCGCTCGGGCGCACTCGCGACACCGGGCGATCATAGGACGGCGGCCGGGAGCGGGCGGGCCCCGACAATGGTCGGGATGGCGCGGCTCGTGGCCGCGCGTCCGACACCGGGACGGGAGGACCCCCATGACCGAGAGCACGGCGACCAGCGTCTGGCACGGCACCCTCCGCGAGGGACGCGGGCGGACCAGCTTCGGCACCGGGGCGCTGCCTGAGGTCGGCGTCACCTGGGCGGCGCGGGCCGGGACGCCCGACAACGGCACGACCCCGGAGGAGCTGCTCGCGGCCGCCCATGCCACCTGCTTCGCGATGGCGCTCGCCGCGGGCCTGGCCCGAGGCGGAACTCCGCCCGAGGAGCTGCGGGTCCGCGCCACCTGCACCTTCGACCCCGGCGAGGTCCGGATCACGACGGTGGCCCTGGCGGTGGACGCCGCCGTGCCGGGCCTGGACGCGGCGGGTTTCGAGGCCGCGGCCGGCGCCGCCAAGGACGGGTGCCCGGTCTCCAAGGCGCTGAAGGGGAACGTCGCGATCTCGGTCCAGACCACCCTGCGGTAGCGGTCGGCGGTCGGCGGCGTACCCTTTTGCCGCCCGGCGGCGGCGCGGACGGGCGCCGGCCGGCCGGTGCCGCCGCCTCGGTGTGCCGGCTGATGGGGCGTCGCCAAGTGGTAAGGCAGGGGACTTTGGATCCCCCATTCGAAGGTTCGAGTCCTTCCGCCCCAGCGCCAATCCGAATCGGGGCGCAGCCGCGCCCGACAGGTCGCACTAACTCGGGGGGCCGTCCCCGATGCCCGCGGGCACGCCCACGGGTAGCGTCGGGCCGATGGACCGCGTCGAGGCCGGGTGTCGGCTCCTCCTGGCCCTCGTGTTCGCCGGCTCCGCGGTCGCGAAGCTCGGCAGCCCCGGGAGCGGGCGGCGGATCCTCGAGGGATTCCATCTGCCGCGACGCGCGGCGCCAGCCGTGCGCCTCCTCCCGGCTGCGGAGCTGGCCGTGGCGGTCGGGCTCCTCCTCGACCCCAGCGCGCGCGCCGCCGCGGCCGGAGGCGGAGCCCTGCTCGTCGGGTTCTCGGTCGTGCTCGCCGTCACCCTCCTCCGTGGGCTGAGGCCAGACTGCGAGTGTTTCGGAAGCATTCGCAGCGCCCGGATCGGGCCATGGTCGCTCCTGCGCAACGCGGGCCTCCTCGCCGGGACCGTGTGGGTGGCGATCTCGCCCGTGCCGGCGGGTGCGGCGGCTGTCCTCGGCGGGCCAGCCTGGGCGCCTGGCGCGGAGGTGGGAGGACTCCTGGCCGCGACCGCGGTGGTCGCGGGCGTGCTCCGCTCGACATGGGGGACGCGATGGGGCCTCCGCCCCCTGCCGCAGGGACTCCCGCGCGCCGGCGTTGCCCCGATCTCCGATCCCGGATCGGTGATGGTGACGGCCCTCGGCGGCGCCCAGGCGAGGCTTGCCGACGTCCTCGCGCCCGAGGGCTCCACCGTCCTCGTGTTCATCGATCCAGGCTGCGGCCCCTGCCGCTCCCTGCTGCCTCAGCTCGGGGGCTGGAGCGAGCGCGCGGCCTGGCGCACGGTCGTCGTCGTCGGCGGCGACCGCGCCGCCTTCGATCCCCGCTGGCTCGGCGGCCCCCCGGTCCAGCGAGTGCTGATGGACGAGGGGGACGCCATCACCCAGGCGTATGGAGTGAGCGGGACCCCAACGGCGGTCCGGGTCTCGGCCGGAGGGAGTGACGTCGAGGCGACCGCGACCGGCCTGGATGCGATCGAGGCGCTCCTGCGGCCGGCGGGCGGTCCGCGCGCGGACCGGTGGCCCCTCGGGGTTCGGCTCACCCGCCGCGAGGCGCTGGGCGCCGGGGCCTTCGCCACGGTGGCGCTCCCGACGACGCGACTGGGCCGGGTCGGAGACCTCCTCGCCGGCCTGACCTGGCCCCGCTCCTCGGGAGTCCGCTGCCCCTCGTGCGGCACCTGCACCGTCTGCGTGCAGCGGCCGGCCAGCGGATCGCGGGCGGCCCACCTCGAATGCCGCCCGTGCCGGCAGAGGTGCTCGGCCCGCAAGCTCTGCACCGGCTACGCCAACCAGCTGCCGGCGTACCTCCAGCTCCAGTCCTTCGTCCTCGGCCGGGGGTTCGTGCAGAGTGGCGATCCATCCGCACTCGGGCTGGAGCAGAACGGCCAGCTCGCCTTCTTCGGCCTTGCGACCCCCTTCCGGGGACGCTCGCCGGCGACCCCGCGTGCCGTCCTCTTCTACAGCCTGACCAACAGCGGCGGCGACGCCTACGCGGTGATGGAGGACGCGCGCGGTCGGATCGTGTCGGTCAGCTCCCTCACCCCGGGCGGCCAGCTCGTCACCGTCGAGGTGCCGGTCGAGCCGACCCTCGCGGCGCCGGCCGGGGCGGTTGTCGGGGCCGCCGCCCGCGCGGAGGCCACGGTCGGACCGCAGGCGTCGGCGTGCGCCGATCGGTGCGAGACCGCGGTCACCTACCTCATCGAGGCGGCCAAGCTCCTGCCCCTCGTGGTTGCGCCCGAACTGGAGCTGGGCGAGATCCTGTTCGAGCTCGGCACCTTCCTCGTCGGCCAGGCGGTCGGGTCGCTGCCCACGCTGCCGGAGCGGCTGGGGGCGGGCCGGCTGGTCTCCCTCGTGCAGGGCGCCACGTTCGCCAACCGGGTCATCGACAAGGCCACCGACCTGGCGTCGTCGGCCTTCTGCCACGTCGCCTGCGGCACCAAGCTGCAGGGGTGCTGCAATTACACCGGCAAGTGCTTCGACTCCGACGCGCTCTGCGAGAGGAGCTGCCCCGGCGGCCTGGCGCATCC
>DAHUZL010000124.1 GCA_027306655.1 Candidatus Dormiibacterota bacterium | reverse complement strand
CGCCATCCACGGCATCGCCCAGGGCCTGCTCGGCGAGGGCCTCGGCGATTCCCTGCTGGCCACCGTGTTCCGGTTCCAGCAGGGGGAACGGCCGGCGTACTGGGTCTACGGCTACAAGCAGGCCACCTTCTACCCGTTCGTACCCAGCGGTCCCCACCAGCGCGACAACGCCGCCGAGCTGCGCCTCTCGGCGCTGGCCAAGGGGGAGCTCCCGGTCGAGCCCCAGATGGAGCGGTGGTTCGCCCTCTGGGGCGCTCCGATCTGAGGGGCGGCGGGCGGCGGACCGGGGCGGTCAGTCCCCGGGGGGGAGGTGGGCCACGGGCGCGGTGCGCTCCACCACCATGGTCCCCGCCACCTTGTCGTGCCATCCCTGCCGGCCTGGGTCCCACGCCGCCCAGAGGAAGCCCAGGCCCATCGGCGCCGCGGCGACCAGCCAGCCGCCGAGGCGGGCGATCGCCCGCCGGAGACCCGGTCTCCGGCGGTCCTCGACCCGGACCACCCGGAGACCCAGCGCAAGCATGCCGGGGGTCTGCCCGATCGCCCATCCGATCACGAAGTACAGCGGCCAGAGTGCCTCCGCGGCCCAGGCGATCGGCTGGCCGTTGACCCCGATGACCGACAGCACGCCGATGCCCAGGCCCACCACCAGCGTGTCGAGCGCGAGCGCGCCGCAGCGGGCGAGGAAGCCGGCGTAGGCGAGCGCGGGCCCGGGACCCCGGGGCCGGCGGGCCCCGACCGCCGCCCAGCCCGGCCCGCCCACCACGGCGGACTCGGCCGGGGGCAGGTCCTGGACCAGCGCGCGCAGCTCGCCCACGGTGACCGCCCGGTAGGCGCGCCCGACCCGCTCCTCCAGCTCGCCGACGTCCAGGCGTCCGGCCAGGTGATGATGCTGGAGGGCGGCGACCGCCCGCTCTCGCTCCGCGTCCGAGGCGCGCCAGTCGGCGGCGGTCACCCCCGGGCCCGAACGCGCCGGTCGGCTCCGCGCATGAGGCGGCGGCGGGTCCTCCGCCGCCTACGCGGGGGCGGGGGTCGTGCCCGCGTCGACCACCCGCCCGGCATCGCCGAGCAGGCCCCTGGCCTCGTCCAGGGTCATGTCGTCGGAGGGCAGGACCAGGTCCGACGCCGTGAGCCCGTCCGAGGGCAGCCGCTCCCCGTGGCCGCGCACGAAGTCGAGCATGCCGGTGAGCGCGGAGCGGAACTGGTCGGCATCGCCGGAATCGACCGCGACCGCCACCGCCTGGTCGAGCTGGTCGAGCCGGGGGCGCTCCCCGGCGCCCAGGCGGAACTGGTCCTCGCCGTGGATGCGGACCACGACCGCTCCCGCGGGGGGGTCCGGTTGCACAGGCGCCGGGACGGGCGCGCCGTCGCCGGCGGCGAGGCGGGGCGCCTGCGGCGCCGGCGCCGGCAGCAGGTCCTGCTTCAGGGCGGCCAGCTGGGCGTCCACCGACGCGTCCGTGACCGACGCCTGGAGCTGACGGTCGATGTCGTCGCCGGAGCTGATCCCGATCTGATCCAGGGTGCCGCTGTCCACCAGCTGGTCGATCGCCGACGCCCGAGCCTGCATCTGGGTGATCCGGTCCTGGGCCCGCTCGGTCATCATCGTGACGTCGGCCATCTGGTCGGAGAGGCCCGTCACCGCCTCGCCGATCTTGGTCGACGCCTGGGCCGCGGAGTACTGGGCCTTGAGCGTCTCCCTCTGGGTGCGGAAGCTCTCCACCTTGGCCTGGAGCTTCTGGGCGGTGATCTCCAGCTTCTGCTCCTGGTCCTTCATCTGCACGATCTGCTGCTGCAGGGCGTCGAGCTGGCCCTTGGCGTTCTGGGCCCGGGTGAGGGCGAGCTTGGCGAGGTCCTCGCGGCCCTGCTGGAGGGCGAGCTTCGCCTGGGACTGGAGCCGGGCATCGCTCTGCTGGAGCTGGGCGGCCTGCATCTCCAGACGTTTCTCCGAGGTGAGCACCTCGGCGACGCTGCGGCGCACCTGCTGGAGCGCCTCCAGCTGCTTCTGGTAGGAGAGGTCGATGGCCTCGACGGGGTCCTCGGCGCGATCGAGTACCTTGGTGACCTTCTGCTGGAAGACATCGGACATGCGCCGCATGATGCTCATCGATCCGCTCCTCTGGGCGGGGCCCCGCTCGGCCTCCGCCCACGATCTTAGCCGTCCGGTCGTGACCGGGCGCGGGCGGAGGCGGGCCGGCGGCCGCCCGCGGGGGCGCCGATGAGGGCCGTGGTCTTCCGCGACGGCGCCGTGGTCGTCGCGGAGCGTCCTCGACCGGTCCCCCAGGGAGGCGAGCTCCTGGTGCACGTCGCGGCGGCGGGCCTCAACGGAGCCGACAGCCTGCAGCGCCAGGGCCGCTACCCGCCGCCGCCCGGCGCCGATCCCGATGTCCCCGGGCTGGAGATCGCGGGAACCGTGGCGGACACCGGCCCCGGCGCGACCCGGTTCGGCGCGGGCGACCGCGTGATGGGCCTCCTCGGCGGGGGCGGCCAGGCGGAGTGGGCATGCCTCCACGAGCGGGTCGCGATACCGGTACCGGAGGGGGTGGCGTGGGCCGCGGCCGGCGGCTTCCCCGAGACCTTCATCACCGCCCACGACGCCCTCTGCACCCAGGCCCAGCTCCGGCCCGGCGAGCGCCTCCTGGTCCATGGGGCGGCGGGCGGGGTCGGCACCGCGGCTGTCCAGATCGCGGCGCTGGCGGGGGCCCGGGTGACGGCGACGGTGCGCCGGGAGGCGAGCCGCGCCCTTGTGGCGGAGCTGGGGGCGAGCGTGATCGGGCCGGACGACGATTGGGTCGGCCTCGGTCCTTTCGACGTGGTGCTGGAGCTGGTGGGCGGCCCCAACCTCGAGCCCGACCTCCGCGCCCTCGCGCCGGGCGGGCGCATCGTCGTCATCGGGATCGGCGCCGGCGCCGGCGCCACCCTCAACCTGGGCCAGCTGATGGCCCGCCGGGCGGTGGTGCGAGGGTCCACCCTGCGCGCCCGCAGCCTGGAGGAGAAGGCGCTCGCGGCCCGGGGGGTGGAGCGGGAGCTGCTGCCCGCCCTCGCCGCGGGACGCCTGCGGGTGCCGGTGGAGGGGGAGTGGCCGCTCGACGAGGCCGCGGCCGCCTACCGGAGGTTCGAGGCTGGCGGCAAGGTCGGCAAGGTCGTCCTGCGCCCGGACCCGGACGTCCCGGCGGCGGCCGAACCCCGTCCCTGAGCCTCGGTATACTCGCCCCGCGGGCGGGTACCGAAGTGGTCAAACGGGGCTGACTGTAGATCAGCAGGCGTACGCCTACAGGGGTTCGAATCCTCTCCCGCCCACCAGGCCCAGATAGCTCAGTGGTAGAGCACTTCCTTGGTAAGGAAGAGGTCTCGGGTTCGAGCCCCGATCTGGGCTCCGGCCGGCCGTCCCGCCCACCGGGTGGGATGCCCTCTCGGTGGCGTGGAGCCCATGGGCGCCGCCGCCCTGTGCCCGATCGCCGCCCGAGGGGCGGCGTCCCGATCGTGACCCGGATCGCATCCGGGCCCGGGGTTTGATACTATCTAGACAAACTAGACCACCCAAAGGACCAGATGCCGAAGGAGCGATGCGGTGATGGATTGGCAATTGCAGGCGGCGAAGCAGCGGTTCAGCGAACTCGTTCGGCGGACACTCGACGAGGGCCCCCAGGTGGTCACTCGCCATGGCAAGCCTGCGGTGGTGGTCGTGGCGGCGGATGAGTTTCACCGTCTCCGCCGTGGGAGACGGGGCTTCAAGGACGTCCTGCTGTCGGCCCCGCCCATGGACGACAGCGGGATTGTCAGGGACCGCCGTCCGGCCCGAACGGTGGAGCTCGCCAGCGACCTGCGGGAGCGCGGCCGGTGAGGTTTCTCCTCGACACCAATGTGATATCCGAGGTGCGCAAGGCGAAGCCCGACGTGAATGTCCGAGCCTGGTTCGAGACGGTCGACGATGAGGACCTGTACCTCAGCGTCCTGACGATCGGCGAGATTCGACAGGGGATCGAGCGCCTGAGGAGTCGTGATCCTGTGCATGCCCGCACCCTCGAGACGTGGTTGACGCTCGTGCGATCCGAGTACGCCGATCGCCTTCTCCCCATCACCACCGAGATTGCTGAGGAGTGGGGGAGGATGAACGTCCTCGATCCCGTCCCAGCCGTCGACGGTCTGCTGGCCGCCACGGCTAGGACGTGTGGGCTGACCCTGGTCACCCGTAACGTCTCGGACGTCGCTCCGACCGGGGTGTCGGTCCTCGATCCGTTCTCCCCCGCTGTCTGACCCGGCTCGAGCCCGCCGGGCGCCACGTTCACCCGCCGTCGCCGCTGGGCAGGAGGGGGGAGCCGGGGGCGAGCCACACCTGCCCGTGGCCGGGAGCTGACGCGCAGATCCCAGCCTGGCTCGTGCGCCGGGCTCCGATCGGCGCCCCGTGGACGTGCCGCTCCTGCCGCTGGCCCGTGATCCCGGCCCACCCCTGACGGAACCCCGGGGGCGCCCCCGCCAGCGGTCGGGCGCTGCCTGCCGCCGGTCACGGCACCAGGAACGTGACCCCCGCCACCCCGGCGAGACGCCGGCGCTGAACCTCGAGCGCCGCGGGGAGGCAGTCGACCAGCAGGAAGCGACGACCCAGGGCCGCAGCGGCCACCCCGGTGGTGCCACTTCCGGCGAAGAAGTCGGCGACCAGGCCCTCCGGCGGGCAGGACGCCTGGATGATCCGACGGAGGATCGCCAGCGGCTTCTGGGTCGGGTATCCGGTGCGCTCCCGGCCCGAGGTCGGCACGATCGTCTGCCACCAGGTGTCCGTCGGGAGCTTGCCCCGGGCTCGCTTGGCGGGGCCCACCAGCCCGGGGGCCAGGTAGGGGATCCGATCCACCGCGTCGGGGTCGAAGTGGTGGCCGCCGGGAGTGCGCACGTACACCAGGATCGAGTCGTGCTTGGGGGCCCAGCGGCGGCGCCCGCGGCCCCCGAAGTCATAGGCCCAGATCACCTCGTTGAGGAACGCGTCCGTGCCGAAGATCTGGTCCAGCCGGACCTTGACGTAGTGGACCT
>DAHUZL010000117.1 GCA_027306655.1 Candidatus Dormiibacterota bacterium | reverse complement strand
CGACGACCTCGCCGCCATCGGCGAGCTGGTCCTGGTGCACCGCCGGCGGCCGCCCGAGAGCCGCGGGGCGGCCGCCCAGCCCGGCTCCCCCTCCGAGGGCGCCACCGCGGTCCGGGAGCCCGGCGAGGCGGCGGCGGGCGCCCCCGCGGCCGACCCGCGCGGCCAGGACCGGATGACCGGCCTCGCGTCCTCGGCGGGAGACCGCAGCGACGCGAGCGCGGCGGGGGCCGGGAATGACGCCGCCGGGGCGGCGGCGCCCGGCGAACCGGGGGGCGAGGTGCCCGAGGCTGAGGTGCCCGATCCCGCGTTCCGAGTCCGCCGCCTCCAGCTGCCGCGGGAGCGCCGAACCCGGCGGGCGCCCGGCCGGCGGACCTCGGTGCCGTCGAGCACCCGGCGCGGACGGTACGTCCGGGCCACCACCGTCGAGCATCCCCAGGACCTCGCGCTCGACGCCACCCTGCGGGCGGCCGCCCCCCACCAGCGCCGTCGGCGCGCGGAGGACGCCGCCGGCGGCGCCGACGGTCCGGATCCGGGCCGGCTCCGGCTCCGCCGCCAGGACCTCCGCGAGAAGGTCCGCCAGCGGCGCATCGGCCACTGCATCGTCTTCGTGGTCGACGCCTCGGCGAGCATGGACGCGGAGCAGCGGATGGAGGCCACCAAGGGCGCGGTGCTGGCCCTGCTGCAGGACGCCTACGTCCGCCGCGACCGGGTGGCGCTGGTGGTGTTCTCCGGCCGCACCGCGCGCGTCGTGCTCCGTCCGACCGGCAGCGTCGACCTGGCCGAGCGCCAGCTCGCCGGCCTCGGAGTGGGGGGCACCACCCCGCTCACGCACGGCCTGCTCGCGGCCCTGCACCTGGTCCAGACCGAGCGCCGGCGCGACCCCGGCGTGCTGCCGCTGCTGGTGCTCATCACCGACGGCCGCGGCAACATCAGCTGCTTCGGCGACGAGCCGCTCCTGGAGGCGCAGCGGGCTGCGCTCCAGATTCAGCGCGAGGGGATTCGCTCGGTGGTGATCGACTCGGCCCGCAACCACCGCCAGCCGGCGCCGCTCAGCCCCAACCCGTCCAGCCCCCTCTTCGCCGGGTACACCTTCAATGCCTGCGCCGACCTGGCGGAGCGGCTCGGAGCCCGCCACTACGGCCTCTACGACCTCTCCGAACAGAGCATCCTCGGCACCGTCACCCAGGCGCTCCGCACCTGAGCCCGCGCCCGCCCCCGACCGCGCCGGCGCGGAGGCCCATCGCGTGGTCACGCGGCGCTCTGGGAGAATCGCCCAGGTGAGCGAGCGCCAGCCCCTCTATCCCTTCACCGCGCTGGTCGGACAGGAGCCGATGCGACTGGCGCTGGTCCTCAACGCCATCGACCCCGCCATCGGTGGCGTCCTGATCCGGGGCGAGAAGGGGACTGCCAAGTCGACCGCGGTACGGGCGCTGGCGCGGCTGCTCCCGGAGCTGGAGGTGGTCGCCGACTGCCCCTACCACTGTCCGCCGTCCGGCGACGGCCGCTGCGCCGCCTGTCAGCGCCGCGCCGCTGGGGGCGAGCCGCTCCCGGTGGCCCGGCGGCGGATGCGGGTGGTGGAGCTGCCGATCAACGCCTCCGAGGACCGGGTCGTCGGCACCATCGACCTGGAGGCGGCGATCCAGTCCGGCCAGCGCCGCTTCGAGCCCGGGGTGCTGGCCGAGGCCAATCGCCAGATCCTCTATGTGGACGAGGTCAACCTGCTCGACGATCACCTCGTCGACGTCCTCCTCGACGCCGCCGCGATGGGGGTGAACATCATCGAGCGGGAGGGCATCTCGGAGTGGCACCCGGCGCGCTTCATCCTGGTGGGGACGATGAACCCCGAGGAGGGCGAGCTCCGGCCCCAGCTCCTGGACCGGTTCGGGCTGTGCGTCGATGTGACCGGGATCCGAGATGTCGCCGAGCGGGTGGAGATCGTGTGCCGGCGGGAGCGGTTCGAGGCCGACCCCCAGGGCTTCGCCGAGGGGTACGCCGCCAGCGAGGCCGCCGAGGCGGATCGGATCGAGCGGGCGATCGCCCAGCTGGGGCGTGTCGCGGTCGACCGGCCGGTGCTGGAGCTGATCGCCCAGCTCGGGATCCGGCTCGAGGTGGACGGGCACCGCGCCGACCTCGTCGCCCGGCGGGCGGCCCAGGCGGTGGCGGCGCTGCGGGGACTGCCCCGGGCGGGGGTCGCCGAGGTCGCGGCGGTGGCGCCGATGGTGCTGGCCCACCGTGTCCGGACCGGCCCGGGCCAGCGCCCGCGCGACATCGCCACCGTCGTGGCCCAGCTCGCCGGGGGGGACTGACGCCTCCCAGCCCCCGGCGCCGGCTGCGCTGACGCCGACGGCGACGGGAGATCGCGGGCGGTGCCGAGGCGGTGACGGGATGCTGTCGATCCGATCAATGCCGCCCGCCGCTGATACGGTGACCGCCTCGGCGTGCGGCTCGGGACCGTCCTCCCACCCCGGTGGGACCCGGGTCGCCGCCGACGTTTGCGTACACTCGGACCTCGTGGCCGACGAAGCGCTCTCTCCGCTGGCGCGCGAGGTGGTCGACGCGCTCGGCGATCGAGCCGCCGGCCTGCCCCGCCGAACCGCCATCGAGGTCGGGGACGTTGGCGCGGGCTGGCGCGACCAGATCGGTCGGCCCTGGCCTCCGGACGAGCTGGCGCTGCGGCGGGCCCTCGGGGGGGTGGAGTACCCGGCCAGCCGCGATCGGCTGGTGGAGACCTGCAAGGAGCACCTGCGCCGCCGCCCGTCGGCCCTGGCGTGGATGGAGCGCCTCCCCGACGGGGCCTATGCCCTGCCCGACGAGGCCTGGCTGGCCCTGCGCCAGGTGGGACCATGAGCCCCGAACCGGTCTCCACCCGATCGACCGGTCCCGGGGAGCGGGCGGCCGGCGAGCGCGGCTCCGGGGAACGGGCGGCCGGGGAGCGCGGCTCCGGGGAGCGCAGCACGGGGGAGCGAGCGGCTGGGGAGCGCGGTTCCGGGGAGCGGGGAACGGGGGAGCGCGGCACGGGGGAGCGCGGCACCGGCCCGGCATTCCCCCAGGTGCCCACCCACCCCGAGGAGACCGGGCTCCCGTTCTCCTTCGTCTGCGATCTGATCCTCAAGATC
Source organism: Candidatus Dormiibacterota bacterium (assembly GCA_027306655.1). Taxonomy (GTDB): domain Bacteria; phylum Chloroflexota; class Dormibacteria; order Aeolococcales; family Bog-877; genus DAHUZL01. The sequence continues at coordinate 5,999 of DAHUZL010000117.1, read as the reverse complement.
CTCTACTTCGGGGGCAGCATGTTCGGGCGCGACGTCGCCCGCCGGGTCTGCCTGCCCTGGCCGATGGTCGCCGACGTGCTGAAGTTCCTGAGCCAGGAGGGCTACTGCGGCACCACCGGTCTGCGCGGCTCGCTGGCCGCCCACGAGACCTTCGCCGAGGGGCTCCAGTACCTGATCAGCAACGCCGGCCGCGAGCGCACGCGGGAGATCCTCGAAGTCAACCAGTACGCCGGCCCCGCCCCCGTGCCGCTCGACCGCTATGTCGACCTGGCTCGAGCCCAGGCCAAGGAATCCCCCCCGATCACCGACGCGTCGCTGCGAGGGGTGCTGCAGACTCTGGTGGTTCCGGAGTCGGTGCTGGAGCAGCTGGGGCCCGGCCTGATCTCGCGGCAGGCGGTCTTCCTGTATGGGCCGCCGGGCAACGGCAAGAGCTCGATCGCGGGAGCGTGCGCCGCCCTGCTGGGGCACCCGATCTTCGTCCCCCACGCCCTCTACGTCCACGGCGAGGTGATCCGCCTCTTCGATCCCATGCACCACCGCCAGGTCTCGCGCCGGCTGCCCCCCCACGACCCCCGCTGGGTGCTCTGCCACCGTCCGGTGGTCCGGGTGGGTGGTGAGCTGAGCGGCCGGGAGCTCAACTGCGGCTTCGACAAGGACCTGGGCTTCTACGAGGCGCCGCTCCAGCTCAAGGCCAACGGCGGCCTGTTCCTCATCGACGACTTCGGTCGCCAGACGATCCCGCCGCGCGAGCTCCTCAACCGGCTGATCGTCCCGCTGGAGGCCGGCTACGACTTCCTCAACATCGCCCGGGCGGGGACCACCGTCGCCGTGCCGTTCACGGAGATCCTCATGCTCGCCACCAACCTCGACCCCGAGCAGCTGGTGGACGAGGCCTTCCTGCGGCGGGTGCGCTACAAGGTCGGGGTGCCCAACCCCACCGAGGCCCAGTTCAAGGAGATCCTGCGTCGGGTCTGCCGCGACCGTGGCATCGCCTACGACGACGGGGCCGTCGACGACTGCCTCCAGCGTCATTACCGGGCCCCCGGGCGCAGCCTTCACGGCTGCCACCCCCGCGACCTCGTCGACTATGTCGTGAACAGCGCCCGCTATCGGGGCGAGGTCCCGGTCCTCACCGTGGCCGCCCTGGACCAGGCGGTTCGCGGCTACTTCGCCTCCCTCGGCGCTCCCGCCTGACTCAGGGCCGGCCAGCCAGCCCGGGACCCCCGGACGGGTGTGCTACCCTGTGTCCCTCATGAGCACCCGTGTGGGCATCCGGGAATTGCGGCAACAGACCAGCGCGGTCCTGCGCCGGGTGGTGGGCGGGGAGGTGGTCGAGGTCACCGAGCACGGCCATCCGATCGCGCACATCGTGCCCCTGCGCCGCGGCGGGCTCGACCAGCTGGTGCTGGAGGGCCGCGCCACCGAGGCCGCCGGCGACCTCCTCGACACGATGGACGCCCTCGGCCTGCCCGCCCCCGCTCCCGACCCGCGGAGGCTCCCGTCCCAGGCGCTCGCCGAGCTTCGCGCCGATGAACGGTAGCGTCGCGTACCTCGACACGTCCGCCTTCCTCAAGCTGATCGTGCGCGAGCCCGAGTCCCCGTCCCTTCGCCGGTTCCTGGAGCGCTGGCCCGAGCGGACCTCGTCCACCCTGCTGCGCTGCGAGGCGATTCGGGCGCTGCGCCGGAGCGGACTCGACGCCCGCGTGGGCGACGCCCGGCGTCTGTTCGGGGCGATGCGCCTGGTCCGAATGGATGAACCTCTCCTGGAGCGCGCGGGCGATCTCGACCCGCGCGGCCTGCGGGCCCTGGACGCGATCCACCTTGCCGCCGCGATGGCCGTGGGGCCCGACCTCGGCGTGCTGCTCACCTACGACGGGCGGCTGGGCGAGGCGGCCCGGGCCAGTGGGGTTACGGTCCAGGCGCCGCGGTGATCCTGCGCCGGCCGACGACCCCCGGCGTCGCTGAGGGCCCTCGGCGGCGAGGCCGACCGGGGCGGGCTCAGGGCGGAGGCGGGAGCCCGGAGGACGGCAGCGACGCCAGGCGGTAGACCCCCGCGGCGGCGTCGAAGTCGATGATGGCGAGGCCCTGGCCGAGGGCCGCGATCAGCCCGCGCCGCAGCCGCCGGTGCGCCCGGCGAGCGGCGGGTGGGTCGATCGCCGCCCTCCGCCGCAGGTCGTCGGGCATGGCCACCTGCGCCGTCCCCAGACGGGCCGCCGTCCGGCGGACCGCCGCCAGCTCCGAGAGCGGCGGCCCGGCGAGGAACCACTCCACCACCAGCCGGTCGCTGGGGAGGCCGCCGTTGAAGGCGTCCACCCGGGGGCCGTAGTAGTCGCGGTGGTAGCCGCGGGCGATCGCCCCCAGGCGGTGGAGGTTGAAGTGGGCGTTGCCGGCCTGGACCGGGTCGAAGGTCCACACCATCCGGCTGAGCCCCTGAGCGAGGGCGGCTCGCCGCTGGGCCAGCTTGAGGCGCCGGCCGACTCCCGCCCCCCGGACCGACGGCACCACCCCGGCGGCGTGGGAGCGGTGGTAGGCGAGACCGCCCGCGGTGCGGCCGGTGAAGCCGAAGCAGAAGCCGACCGGGTCCGGGCCCCGGCTGGCGAGGAGCACGATCCCGCCGCTGTCGGCGATCGCCCGCAGCAGCGATGCCGGCGCGGCCATGTCCGGGGCCTGCCAGATCTGGGCCTGGAGCCGGCTCACGGCGGCGAGGTCGGTAAGGGTGCGGGCGCGCCGAACCACAATGGCGGACATCGACCAGATCGTACCCGGCGGCGCCGGTCGGCCCGACCGGGACCGCCGCCGGACCGGCCGTGCCTCGGCGGGCCCGGATAATGGCGGGCGATGCCCGCCAGCCCGATCGAGCGCGTCCGCAACTTCTCGATCATCGCCCACATCGACCACGGCAAGTCGACCCTGGCCGACCGCCTGCTGGAGCGAACCGGGACGGTGTCGGCGCGGGACATGACCGAGCAGCTGCTGGACACGATGGAGCTGGAGCGGGAGCGCGGCATCACCATCAAGGCCCAGGCGGTGCGGCTAAACCACGTGGCCGAGGACGGCCTCGGCTACCAGCTGAACCTCATTGACACCCCCGGCCACGTCGACTTCGCCTACGAGGTCTCCCGGGCGCTGGCGGCGTGCGAGGGCGCGATCCTGGTGGTGGACGCCTCCCAGGGGATCGAGGCGCAGACGCTCGCCAACGTCTACAAGGCGCTCGACTTGGGCCTCACCCTGGTTCCGGTGGTCAACAAGATCGACCTCCCCGCGGCCGAGCCGGCGCGGGTGGTGGAGGAGATCGAGCGGGTGCTGGGGCTTCCGGCGGCGCAGACCCTGCTCGCCAGCGCCCGCACCGGGGACGGGATCGACCAGGTCCTGGAGCAGGTGGTGCGGCGCATCCCGGCGCCCACCGGCGATCGCGCCGCCCCCCTGCAGGCGCTCATCTTCGACAGCAAGTACGACGCCTACCGCGGCGTCATCATCTATGTGCGTCTGATGGCGGGACGGATCGCGGCCGGGACGCAGATCCGGATGATGGCCGGCGGGGCCACCTTCACCGTCGACGAGGTGGGCTTCTTCCGGCCCCAGATGACCGAGGTGGACGAGCTGGCAGCGGGAGAGGTGGGCTACCTGATCGCGTCGATCCGCGATGTCCGCGACGCCAAGGTCGGCGACACGGTGACGACCGTCGAGCGTCCGGCGATGTCGGCCTTGCCCGGCTACCGCCAGGTGACCCCCATGGTCTGGGCCGGGGTGTACCCGGTCGAGGGCGATGCCTATGCCGACCTGCGCGAGGCGCTGGGACGGCTGCAGCTCAACGACGCCGCTTTGACCTACGAGCCCGAGACCTCGGTCGCGCTCGGGTTCGGCTACCGCTGTGGCTTCCTCGGGCTGCTCCACCTCGACATCGTCCAGGAGCGGCTGGAGCGGGAGTTCGGGCTCGACCTGATCACCACCGCGCCCTCGGTCGCCTACCGGGTGACCACCCAGGCCGGCGAGGAGCTGTGGGTGGACAACCCCGCCCAGCTCCCCGACGCCGGCCAGATCGCCGCCATCGCCGAGCCCCGGGTGGAGGCGGAGCTGCTGACGCCCCGCGAGGCCCTCGGCCAGGTGATGGAGCTCTGCCAGGAGCGCCGGGGCGAGATGCTCCACCTCGAGTACCAGGCCGGCGAGCGTGCCCTGCTGCGCTACGACCTGCCCCTGGGGGAGATCATCAGCGACTTCTACGACCAGCTCAAGTCGCGCTCGCGCGGCTACGCCTCGCTCGACTACCAGCTGCGCTCGTACCGTCCCGCCGAGCTGGTCAAGCTGGACGTGCTGGTGGCGGGCAGCCGGGTCGACGCCCTGAGCTCGATCATCCACCGGGGACGCGCGGCGACCCAGGGGCGCCGCCTGGTGGAGCGGCTGCGGGAGCTGATCCCGCGCCAGCTCTTCGAGGTGCCGATCCAGGCCGCCGTCGGCGGCCGGATCATCGCCCGCGAGACGGTGCCGGCGCTGCGCAAGGACGTGCTCGCCAAGTGCTACGGCGGTGACATCACCCGCAAGCGCAAGCTCCTGGAGAAGCAGCGCGAGGGCAAGAAGCGGATGAAGCGGGTGGGCAACGTCGAGATCCCCCAGGAGGCGTTCATGGCGGTGCTGCGGCTGGAGCAGCCGTGACCCCGGCGGGCCCGGCGGGGCCGCGCGCGCTCTACCTCCACGTGCCCTTCTGCGAGCGGCTCTGCCCGTACTGCGACTTCGCGGTCCATGTCGGCGGGGCCGCCCTCCACCGTCGCTACGTCGATGCCGTCAGGAGCGAGCTGGAGACGGTGGCGGCTGCCGTCGCCGACCGCCGGCCGCTCACCAGCGTGTTCGTGGGCGGCGGCACGCCGAGCCGGCTGCCCGCCCCGCTGCTGCAGCGGCTGCTGGAGGCGGTTGGCTCCGCCCTCGGCATCGCGGGCGGGGCCGAGGTGACCCTGGAGGCGAACCCCAGCGACGTGGTCCCGGCCGCGGCGGCCGCGTGGTTGGCGGCCGGTGTCACCCGGGTCAGCCTGGGGGTGCAGAGCCTCGACGACGACGTCCTCCGCCAGCTGGGCCGGGCCCACGACGCCGCCGCGGCGCTGGGCGCGATCCGGGTCCTCCGCGAGGCCGGGCTGCGCCACCTAAGCTGCGACCTGATCTATGCGATCCCGGGACGTCCGGCGGCGAGCTTCGCGGCTGGTCTGGAGCAGCTACTCGAGTTCCACCCCGAGCACCTCTCCTGCTACGAGCTCACGGTCGAGCCGGGCACCCGCCTGCACCGACAGGTTGCGCGGGGGCTGGTGCGCCCGCTGGCCCCGGCGGCGGCGCTGGCCCAGCACTGGGGGGCGGTCGACCGGCTCCAGCGGGCCGGGTACGACCACTACGAGGTGAGCAACTTCGCCCGACCCGGCGAGCGCTGCCGGCACAACCTCGTGTACTGGAGGGGCGGCCTCTACTGGGGGATCGGGGCGGGGGCGCATGGCCACCTTCCCGTCCCCCTGGCCCGGCGACTGGGGCTGGAGGTCCCGGCGGGGACGGCCTCCGTCCGGCTCTGGAACCATCGGGCCACGCCCCGCTACCTGGGCCAGGTCGAGCGCGACGGGCATGGACGGGCCGGCTGGGAGGGGGTGCGGCGGGATCAGCGGCGGTTGGAGAGGTGGCTGCTCGGGCTGCGCCGGCCCGAGGGCGTTCGTCTCGCGACCGCGCGGGACCGGGCCGAGGCACGGGCGCTGGCCGTGGCCGCGCTGGTCACGGTGGTCGGGGGCCGGGTGCGGGTCACCCGGCGCGGCGCCGAGCTGCTCGACCAGGTGGCGCTTCGGCTGGCCGGCTGATCCACCTTCGCGGCCCGCCCGCTCGCGCCCGCCGCAGGCTCGGACGGATACGCTTCTCGGCGCGTCGGGCGCTCGGAAGTGAGGGAGGCGCGGGTGGTCTGTTCCAACTGCGGGGGCGACAACGCCGAGGCCCGCAAGTTCTGCGGCGAGTGTGGGGCACCGCTGGCACGGGCGTGT
>DAHUZL010000109.1 GCA_027306655.1 Candidatus Dormiibacterota bacterium | reverse complement strand
TTGACGTAGCGGCCGCCGCGCAGGCCGCTGGCGAGGGCGGCGAGGAGGCAGGCGCCCAGCGCGAAGTCGAACGCCGCCCGCAGGCCCTGCAGGAACGGCGGAGAGATCAGGTGCGGGAAGAAGGCGCGCCCGGTAAGGTAGGCGGCCCGAGCTGGCGGGAGGTGATGGAGGACGGGGCCGAGCAGCAGCCCCATCGGGTTGTAGCCCATGAAGGCCGCGAACAGGCTCCCGACCGGGGGGAGGTGCGAGATCCGCGCCGCGGTCCGGGCTGGGACACCCTGGGCGATCAGCCCGTGGGCCAGGGTGTGGGGGAGGCTGGCCGAGAGCCCGATGATGATGAGGGAGAAGAAGATCCCCATCGAGAGCACCATCGAGGCGTTCTGGAAGGTCGCCGACATGCCCGCTCCGGCCCCCCGCTGGGCGGCCGGCAGGCTGTTCATGATCCCGGCCTGGTTGGGCGAGGCGAAGAGTCCGCTGGTGAGGCCGTAGCCGAGCAGGAGCAGGGCGAACCACAGATAGCCGAAGTTGGCCGGCAGCACCTGGAACAGCAGGAACACCACCGCCGACCCGAACACGCCCAGGGTGGCCGGGATCCGCGAGCCGAGACGGTCGGAGAGGACGCCCGCCAACGGTCCGGAGATGAGGAACCCCGCCGTCAGCGGGAGCATGTAGATGCCGGCCCACAGCGGCGTCTGGGCGAAGCTGTAGCCGTGCTGGGGCAGCCAGATCCCCTGCAGCCAGATGATCATGATGAACATCAGTCCGCCCCGGGCCAACCCGGCCAGGAGCGCCGCCGCGTTGCCCGCGGCGAAGGCCCGGATGCGGAAGAGCCCGAGGTTGAACATCGGCTGGGCGACGCGCGTCTCGATCCACCCGAACACCCCCAGCATCGCGATCCCGCCCCCCATCGTCGCCAGTACGAAGGGGTTGCCCCACCCCATCGTCTGGCCGTGGTAGGGCAGGATCCCGTAGGTGATGCCGACCAGGAGCGACACCAGTCCGGTGGCGAAGGTGGCGGTCCCCCACCAGTCCAGCCGAGCCGGGATCCGCACCCCGGTGTCGCGGAGCATCCGATAGGCCCACACGCTCCCGAACAGGCCCACCGGGACCGACACCAGGAACACCAGCCGCCACGAGACCGGCCCCAGCACGCCGCCCAGGACCAGGCCCAGGAACGAGCCGGCGATGGCGGCGACCATGTTGGTGCCGAGGGCGAGCCCCCGCTGGGTGGAGGGGAACGCGTCGGTGAGGATGGCGCTGGAGTTGGCCCACAGCATCGCCGCGCCGACGCCCTGCAACACCCGCATCGCGATCAGGTAGAGGGCCGCCGTCGAGCCTGTGGTCCAGGTGAGCGAGAGCAGGATCGAGAACACGGTGAAGACGACGAAGCCGAGGTTGTACATCCGCACCCGGCCGTAGATGTCGCCGATCCGGCCCAGGCTCACCACCAGCACCGCGGTCACCACCATGTAGCCCATCAGCAGCCAGAGGAAGTAGGGGGTGTTGCCGGGGGCGAGGGGATCGAGGTGGATGCCGCGGAAGATGTCGGGCAGCGAGATGAGCACGATCGACGAGTTGATCGTGGCCATCAGCATGCCCAGGGTGGTGTTCGAGAGCGCGATCCACTTGTAGGCGACCCGCCGCGGGCGGGGGCCGGCCCGGGGATCGACGGGAGCGGTCGGGGTGACGGCCATCGGCCCACCTGTCTGCGGGATAGTTGGTTTGACAATACTAACAGGCCCGCAGGGCGGCGGGCGGTGGTGCCGGCCCGTCGGGCCCCGGCGTCACCCGGGGCGGTCGGGACCGGCCTCCGCCACCGCGTCGCCCCCGGCCGGTCCGGCGGCGGTGGCGGCCTCGATGGCGCGGTGCAGGGCGGCCAGCCGGAGGTCGGGCGGAAGCCCGGCGGCCGCCTGCCCCGCCAGGTAGGTGGCCAGCGGGGCGTAGGGGCGGGCGCCCGCGGTGTGGGCCGCCGCCCCGGCCAGCTGCAGCACCAGCCGCGCCTCCTCGTCGCCGCACGACGGGCCGTCGGCGCCGCTCCCGAGCGGCCGGCTGAAGCGCGAGAACCACCGGTTCACCCGGACGGCACCGGGCCGGCGGCCGCGGCCAGGTCGGCGGGGACGTTGCAGTTGCGGAACGAGCTCCCCTCGGGGTCGACCCGCCGCCACTCCACCTCCGGGACCCACTCCACCGCGCAGCCGCTCAGGGCCCGGCGCACCGCCCGGATGCCGGCGGCGAGGGCGGCCTCCAGCGACGGCCGGGCGCGGGGGCGGTAGACGGCCAGCAGCGGCTCGGGGCGATCGCCCAGTACCGGCACCACGGCATCGGCCAGGGGGGCGCGCTCGGCACGCCGGAGGAGGAGGCGCGCCAGCGCGGGCTCGACCGTCGGCATGTCGCAGGCCACCACCAGGACCAGGGGCGTCGCCGCCGCCCGGAGCCCCTCGACCAGGCCCGCGAGCGGTCCCTGCCCGGGGATCGGATCGGGCAGCGCGCGAGCGGGCAGGCCATGGGCCGAGGGCCCGGAGATCAGGACCTCGCCGGCGAGGCCGGCCAGGGCCTGATAGGGACGCTCGATCAGCGTCAAACCGGCGACCACCAGGCCGGCCTTGGCGGTGCCCATCCGGGTGCCGGCGCCGCCGGCCAGGATCAGCAGCGTGACCGACGTCGGCGGCGGGACCGCGCCCGCCGGGCGGGTCGCCGGCAACGGCGCGGGCCCCCGGGTCACGGCGCCCCGCCGGCCCCGGCGACCACCCGCCAGTCGTGGGTGTAGACGTTGCAGCGGTCGTCGCGGAGGAAGCCGACCAGCGTGGCCCCCAGCTGCTCGGCGACCCGGACCGCCATCGACGACGGCGCCGAGACCGCGGCGATCACCGGGATTCCCGCGGCGGTCGCCTTCTGGACGATCTCGAACCCGGCCCGCCCGCTGACGAGGAGGAGCCGGTCGGCCAGCGGCAGCTCCCCCCGCAGGAGCGCGGCGCCGACCAGCTTGTCGACCGCGTTGTGGCGGCCGATGTCCTCCCGCACCGCCCCGATCGCCCCGTCCGGCGTCACCAGCGCGGCGGCGTGGAGCCCGCCGGTGCGCGCGAAGGTGTCCTGCTCGGCGCGGAGCCGCCCCGGGAGCGCATGGAGGACGTCGGCCGTCCACACCGTGGTCCCCGCCACCGGGCGCTGGGTCCGGGCGAGCGCCTCCAGCGTCGTGGCCCCGCAGATACCGCAGGCGCTGCTCGACGGGAGGGCGCGCTGCCAGCCGAGCGGGCCACCCGGCAGGGGATGGCGCAGGGTGACGTCGACGAGGCCTTCCAGATCGGGCAGGAGGTCGAGGTCCAGCCTCCCCGCGTCGAGGGCGTCCGCCCCGCTGGGGCTGAGGCGGACCCGGGACACGTCGGCGGCGGTCCGGATCACCCCCTCGGCGTGGAGCAGGCCGAGGACCAGCTCCAGATCGGATCCCGGCGTCCGCATCACCACCGCGAGGGGCGCTCCGTCCACCGCGACCTGGAGCGGTTCCTCGGCCGCCACCCAGTCCTGGTCCGTCCGGCAGGCCGTTCCCGCCCAGCGCCGGACCGCGACCCCGGCGCTGGCGGATCGCCCTGACCCGGATCGCTGCGAGCCGATGTCGAGATCGGATGCCGTGGACATCTGGCCCGATCGTACGCCCGGTGGTCCCGTCGGGCGCCGGGTCGATCCCGGTCAGCCGGGGCCCGGGTCGGTCCGCAGGATCAGCAGGTCGCCGTCGGGGAATCGCAGCCGCGGCGCGGCGCGGTCGGCGCCGTCGGGCGGGCTCACCCGGGCCTCCAGCACCAACCGTTCGACGCCGTCGATCACCGCCGCCGCCGGCATGTTCGGGTTGCCCGCCCGCACCCACCTCTCGGCCAGGACGGCCGCCCCCGCCCGCTCCAGCCTGCGGTGTCCGACGGAGGTGTGGTAGGAGCCGGCGGCGGGATCCAGGGGGGTGCCCGGCTCGCCCCGGACCGCCCGATCGACCAGGTCGGCGAGGGCGGGCACCGCGAGCGCCGTCAGGCGCCGGGTGAGGGTGCCGTTGGTGTCATCGGGTTCGATCGCGGTCGCCCCCTGCCAGAGCGCGGGGCCGAGGTCGATCTCCCGGGCGATCCTCTGGAAGGTGACCCCGGTCGTCCGCTCGTCGTTCACGATCGCCCAGTAGACCGGCTCCGGACCGCGGTAGGCGGGAAGAAGGGAGGGATGGACGTTGAGCCACCCCAGCTCACCCAGGCTCAGCGCCTCGTCGTGGAGGATCTGGTTGAAGCTCGCCACCACGAAGAGGTCGGCGCCGAGCTCGCGCAGCCGGAGGAGGGCGGGCGGGCTGTTGACCCGGTCCAGCCGGAGCAGGGGCACGTCCAGGTGCTCCGCCACCTGGTCCAGGGCGTTGTGCCCGGCGACCGCCGGATGGGCGCCGGGGCTGGTGACAAGACCGACCACCTCGACCGGGGTCGTGAGCAGGCCGAGCAGGATCGCCACGCTGTAATGGGACGGGAACCCGGTGAACACCACTCGGGGCGCCCCCGCGGGAGCCGGCGCCGGGCGCCCGCGGGGCGGTTCCTCCAGGACGAGGTCCGGCACCATCCGAAAGCTGGCCCGGCCCCACAGCTGCACGGCGGCTCGGTCCAGCCATCCACTGCGCGCGGCCGCGGGGGCGGGGGCGGGCGGGCCGGCGCGCATGGAGGGGGGGCACCTCGCTGAGAGCGGGAGCGGGCGGGGCCGGCACGGCCACGTCGGGGCGGGCGCCCGCCCGCTGCCATCCTAAGCCGGTGCGAAGGGACGGTAGGGGCGTCGGGCGGTGCGACGGCGCGGGTCGGCGGGGGTGAGCGATCGGCCCGCGCCGTCACGGGGGAGGCTGCGCGCCGCCATCCCGTCCCGGCGGCGCCGCCGCATCGTCACCCTCGTCCTCAGCTGGTATCGGGTGCATCGCCGCCGGCTGCCGTGGCGCGAGCGGCTGGACCCGTGGACGGTGCTGGTCTCCGAGATCCTCCTCCACCAGACACCGGTGGGGCGGGTGATCCCGGTGTACGAAGAGTTCGTGGAGCGCTGGCCGGATCCCCCGAGCTGCGCCGCGGCCCCGCTGGCGGACGTCAAGGCGGTCACCGACCCCCTCGGCTATCACGTCCGGGGCGGGTGGCTGCACGGGATCGCGACCGCGGTCAGCGAGCGTCCGGCGCCGCACCTGCCCGGCTCCGCCGCGGAGCTGCGCCGCCTGCGCGGCGTCGGCCGCTACACCGCCGGGGCGGTGGCCAGCATCGCCTTCGGCGCGGCCGAGCCCCTGGTCGACACCAATGTGGTCCGCCTCTTCGGCCGCCTCTTCCGCCTGCCCCCCGACCGGCGCCGCTCGCTCTCCCCGGAGCTCTGGGCGCTGGCCGCCGGGCTGGTCCCGCCGGGCGCGCCCGGCGACTTCAACCAGGGGCTGATGGAGCTGGGGGCGCTGGTGTGCAGGCCGCGCACCCCCCGCTGCGGGATCTGCCCGCTGGAGCCCGTCTGCGCCACCCGCCGTCCTCGCCTGCGGCCGGTCCGCTTCGAGCCGGCGACCCCCGCCGGCCCCGGGCGGCGATCGGGACGGGCGGCGCGGGGACGGCCCGGACCGGCAGAATAGCGGGCGGATCGGCGGCGGCCCGCTTCGGGCGGGGCCGGCGGTGTGGAGGTGCGAGATGGCCCACCGGGTGACCCTCATCCCCGGCGACGGGGTCGGCCCCGAGGTGTCGGAGGCGGCCCGCCGCGTCCTCGACGCCACCGGGGTCGGCATCGAGTGGGAGGTGGTCGAAGCCGGCGAGGGAGTGATGGCGGAATACGGCACGCCGATGCCGGCCCACGTGCTGGAGTCGATCCGCCGCAACCGGGTGGCCATCAAGGGCCCCATCACGACGCCCTTGGGCACCGGCATCCGAAGCGTCAACGTCGCCCTCCGCAAGGAGCTCGACCTCTACGCCCTGGTGCGCCCCTGCAAGTCCTACCCAGGGGTGCGATCGCACTACCGCGACGTGGACCTGGTCCTGGTCCGCGAGAACACCGAGGACCTCTACGCGGGAATCGAGTTCGAGGAGGGGACGGAGGTCTGCCGCGGCGTGATCGACTTCCTCAACCGCGCCCAGGACCGTCCCATCCGGCCCGACTCGGCGATCTCGATCCGTCCTATCTCGCGGTTCGGCACCGAGCGGGTCGTCCGCTTCGCCTTCGACTATGCCCGGCGCAACCACCGGCGCAAGGTGACCTCGGTGCACAAGGCCAACATCCTCAAGTTCGGGGACGGACTCTGGCTCGACATCTCCCGCCGGGTCGCTCGCGACTATCCCGAGATCGAGTTCGAGGACCGCATCGTCGACAACATGTGCATGCAGCTGGTGCAGAAGCCGGAGCTCTACGACGTGCTGGTGCTGCCCAACCTGTTCGGTGACATCGTCAGCGACCTCACCGCCGGGCTGGTGGGTGGGCTCGGACTCGCCCCCGGAGCCAACATCGGCACCGACTGCGCCCTCTTCGAGGCGACCCACGGCAGCGCCCCCAAGTATGCCGGCATGAACAAGACCAATCCGATGGCGATGATGCTCTCGGGGGTGCTGATGCTGCGCCACCTCGGCGAGGCCGTCGCGGCTGACCGCCTCGAGGCGGCCGTGGCGCAGGTGATCGAGTCCGGACAGGCCGTCACCTACGACATGAAGCCCGACCGGGACGACCCCACCGCGGTGGGGACGTCCCAGGTCGCCGACGCGGTCATCGAGCGTCTGGAGCGGATGCCGATCCGGGACTGACCCGCCCGGCCGAGCCCGGAAGTGCCCAAAGGGGTGTCGGAGCCGGGGTCCGGGGTGGCAGACTGGACCACGATCATGGGTTTGGCGGTTCCCCCCGCCCCGTCACCGGGGACGGGTCCCCTCGAGGAGCTCCGCCTCGCGTGGCTGGAGGCAGCGCGTGCGCGCGAGACGGCCCTGCCTGGGCTCGCCCTTCGCGTGGAGCGCGAGCTGGCCGTGCTGGGGCAGGCGCGCGCTTCCGAGCGCGACCTGATGGCGGCGGTCCAGCTCTTCTCCGCCATGGTCCGCGACTCCGGCCATCCCAGCGAGGCCCAGGCGCTCTCCCGGCAGATGGGCAAGGCCGTCTTCGAGTACCTGCTCCTGCAGTCGGTGACCGGCGAACAGACGGCGCTCTCCTTCGAGACCGAGAAGCCGCCCGCGGCGGCGGACGCCGAGAGCATGGTCTTGGAGGTGGGCGGGACCGATGCCGGGCAGGACGGCGGCGTGGCGCCGGTCGGGGCACTCGCCGCCAAGGAGGGGCCGACGTCCCCGGACGGCGCGCTCTCGATCGTTCGGCCGGCCGGCTCCCCGGACCCTGCGGGGCTCGATGGCGGAGGCCGGGGTCCGGCGAGGTCGCTGGCCGAGGCGCAGGCGCCTGCGCCCGCCGACGCGGAGCCGGCGCCCCCGGGAGAGGCGATGCCGTGGCCGCCCCCGGTGGAGGCGGTGGAGAGCGTCCTCAGCTCCGCGGCAGGTCGGGTGGGTGAGGAGACCGGTCGCGATGACGGCGCGACGCCCCTCGTCGAGCCCGCGGGGGAGGGACCGGGGCCGGCCCGGGCTCCGACGGCCGAAGCGGCGGTGCCCCCGGTTCCGGCCGACATCGAGCCGGTGGCCCCGGTCGCCGGCGCCTGGGCGGGTGCGCTGACCGTGCGGGCGGGACCACCCCCACCCTCGGAAGAGGGGCCGCCGGGGCCGCGGCCGGCGGCGAGGGTCCGGGCACCCGCCCCCGCCCGCCCGCCCGCCGGGGCCTTCCCGTCGGTCGGGACGGCTCCGTCGGCCGAAGCGGCGGT
>DAHUZL010000107.1 GCA_027306655.1 Candidatus Dormiibacterota bacterium | reverse complement strand
TCCGCCGGACCCTTGACCATGGAGCGATTCTCCCCCACCCGGTGGTCGGTCAAACGGTGGCCGCCGCCCGGACGGACGCCGGTCACCGCGCCGGCTACCGGCTCACCAGGCGGGTCTCGAACACGTAGCGGTCGGCGCGGTAGCAGTGGACCCCGTGCTCCAGGGCCAGGCCGGCGGCATCGAAGGCGGTCCGCGTCATCGTGAGCAGGCAGTGGCCCCGGGGAACGTCGAGCAGGCGCGCCTCGGTGGCGGTGGCGCCGCGGGCGCCCACGGTCTGCTCGGCGACCCGAGGGTGGAGACCATGGGTTCGGAAGAGGGCGTAGAGCCCGTCCGCCTCGAGGGTGGTGGTATCGGCGGGGATCAGTCCGCTCGCGAAGTAATTGCGCATCACCGCCAGCGGCGCCCCGTCGGCGCGGCGGAGGCGGTCGAGCTGGGCCACCGGCGTGCCGATCGGCACCCCCAGGGCGTGGGCGACCAGGTCGTCCGCCCTGACGGTGGCCAGCGCGATCACTCGGGTGCTCGGCCGCCGTCCGGCGGCGGTGAGGTCGTCGTGGAGGCTCGTGAGCTGGAGCGCGCGATGGATCCGGCGCGGCACCACGCAGGTGCCGATCCCCCGGCGGCGCGCCACCAGCCCCTGCTCCAGAAGCCGGTCGATCGCCTGCCGGACGGTGGGGCGGCTCACCGCGAGACGCTGCGCGAGCTCCATCTCGCTGGGTAGGCGCCACCCCGGGCGCACCCCGCCGCCGCTGATCACGGCCTCCAGCTGGGTCGCGATCTGGTAATAGAGGGGGACCGGGCTCTCCCGGTCGAGCCGCAGCGCCAGCGGCTCGTCGCCAGGGTCCGGAGCCGGTCGAACCGCCATCCCGCCCCACGATATCACGGGTCGGGTCGATGACAGGTCGTAAGGTTGACTTGACGTCCGGTCTACTCTGCGGTACCCTCCGAGGGGCGCAGCAAGCCCGCCGGGGCCGGGCTGACGCACGATCCGGCGCGGCCGGCGGCGATCGCGGACCGCCCCGGCGCGTGCCGTGCGCACCCCGACCGCCGGGATGAGGACATCGACGTTGGGACCGCAGGGCGCGCGAGCGGACGGGGTGGCGCCGGCGGTGCGCTCGGACGACGCGCGCTTCGAGGTGCTGACCACCGGGCGCGTGGGCGTGGACCTGTACCCCCTCCAAAGCGGGGCCCGGCTGGCCGACGTCACCACCTTCGCCAGGTTCCTCGGCGGCAGTGCCACCAACGTCGCCGTCGCCGCCGCCCGGCTGGGCCGGCGCGCCGCCGTGATCACCCGGACCGGCGCCGATCCCTTCGGCGACTACGTGCACCAGGCGCTGCGGCAGCTGGGGGTCGACGACCGCTGGGTGGCGGCGGTGAGCGGCCTGCCCACCCCCCTGACGTTCTGCGAGCTCTTCCCCCCCGATCACTTCCCCCTGTACTTCTATCGCTGGCCGAAGGCCCCCGACCTGGAGCTCCGGGCGGACGAGCTGGACCTCGACGCGATCGCGGCCGCCGACGTCTTCTGGGTCACCACCACCGGCCTCTCGGATGAGCCGAGCCGGTCGGCGGTGATGGCCGCGCTCGCCGCCCGCGGGCGGCGTCGGCACACGGTCCTCGACCTCGACTATCGGCCCATGTTCTGGCCCTCCTCCGCGGTCGCCCGGGCCCGGGTGGGCCCGGCACTGGCCCAGGTCACGGTGGTGGTCGGCAACCTCGACGAGTGCGAGATGGCGGTCGGCACCCGCGACCCGCGCCGGGCGGCGGCGGCGCTGCTCGCCGGGGGAGCGGAGCTGGCCGTGGTCAAGCGCGGCGGCGAGGGGGTGCTGGGGCGCCGCGATGGCCACGAGGTGGTGGTTCCGGCGGTGCCCACCACGGTGGTCAATGGGCTGGGCGCCGGCGACGCCTTCGGCGGCGCCCTCTGCCACGGGCTCCTCGCCGGCTGGCCGCTGGAGCGCACCCTTCGGTTCGCCAACGCCGCCGGGGCGCACGTCGCCGCCCGGTTGGCCTGCGCCCAGGCCATGCCCACCGCCGACGAGGTGGAGACGCTCCTCGGGGACCCGGCCCGTGTCTGACGAGCGGGCCCGCCGGGTGGCGCAGCTGCGCTGGCAGCGCCCGGAGGCGATCGCCGAGGCGGCCCGGCTCCGCCCGCGCGGGACCCGCGCCGGACGGGCCGGCATGGTGGTGATCATCGCCGCCGACCACCCCGCCCGGGGCGCGCTGCGGGTCGGGTCCGATCCGCTCGCGATGGCCGATCGCGCGGAGCTGGTGGACCGGGTGCTGGTGGCGCTGCGCCGTCCCGGCGTGGACGGGCTCCTCGCCACCGCCGACCTGATCGAGGACCTGTTCGCGGTCGGCCTGCTCGAGCAGGATCCGGTCCTCGACGGCAAGCTCCTGATCGGGTCGATGAACCGCGGCGGGCTGGCGGGGAGCGTGTTCGAGCTGGACGACCGCTTCACCGGCTACACCCCGTCCGCGATCGCCGAGCTCGGCCTGGACGGCGGCAAGATGCTGCTCAGGATCGACCCCGACGACCCCGCCACCGCCTCGACGCTGGAGGCCTGCAGCCGCGCCGTCAGCGAGCTGGCGGCGCGCCGGCTGATCGCGATGGTGGAGCCGTTCATGGCCCACCGGGTGGGGACCCGGGTCCGCAACGACCTCAGCCCGGAGGCGGTGATCCGGTCGCTGGCCGTGGCCTCCGGGCTGGGCGCGACCTCCGCCTACACCTGGCTCAAGGTCCCGGTGGTGGAGGACATGGACCGGGTGATGCGGTCGTCGATGCTGCCCGCGGTCATCCTCGGAGGTGAGGTCGGCCCCGATCCGGGCGCGGCGCTGGCGCGCTGGGGCGCGGCCCTGCGGCTGCCCACCGTCTGCGGCGCGGTGATGGGCCGGTCTCTGCTGTACCCCGCGGACGGCGACGTGGCCGGCGCCGTCGACGCCGTGGTCGAGCGCATCCGGCTTGCCTCGGAGCACGGCGCCGCCGCCGGGGCGGCGGGGCGGTGAGCCATCCCCTGCACTGGCGCCGCAGCGGCCCGGCGCGCGAGGTGACGCCGGCCGCCGCCGGCTGGGCGTCCGCGGGCCTGCGCATCCTGGAGCTGGATCCCGGTGGCGCCGTCGAGCTCGCCACCGGCACCCGGGAGATGGCGGTGCTGCCCCTGTCGGGCGCCTGCCAGGTGGCCTGCGACGGGGAGCGATTCGACCTCACCGGACGGCCCGACGTCTTCACCCGTGTGTCGGACTTCGCCTACCTGCCCCGCGACGCCGTGGCTCGGATCACGACCGCGGGCGGCGGTCGGTTCGCCCTTCCCTCCGCCGAGGCGTCGGCGCGGCTCCCTCCCGCCTATGGTCCGGCCGACCGGGTCCCGGTCGAGGTCCGCGGGCGCGGCGCCGCCACCCGCCAGGTCAACAACTTCCTGGAGCCGAGCGCCTTCGCCGCCGACCGGCTGATGGCGGTCGAGGTCCTCACCCCGGCCGGGAACTGGTCGAGCTACCCGCCCCACAAGCACGACCAGTGCCGCCCGGGAGAGGCGGTCCTGGAGGAGATCTACTACTTCGAGGTCGCCCGCCGCGACCCCGACGGCGGCCACCACCTGGGCGAGGGCCTGGGACTGCAGCGCCTCTACACCGACGACGGCGCGATCGACCTCTGCGCCGAGGTCCGCCACGGGGACATGGTCCTGGTGCCGCGCGGCTACCACGGCCCCTCGGCGGCCGCGCCCGGCTACGACCTCTACTACCTCAACGTGCTGGCCGGTCCCGGGAGGGAACGGACGATGGCCTTCTGCGACGATCCCCAGCACCACTGGGTGCGGCAGTCCTGGGCGCAGCAGCCGGCCGACCCCCGGGTTCCGATGACCGCCGCCGCGGGACCGCGGGCCTGGCCGCCCCGCCCGGATCGGGAGCCGGCCCGCGTGCCGGCCAGGTGACGGCGATGGCCACCGTCCGCTGCACCACCGCCCAGGCGATCGTCCGCTACCTGGCCCGCCAGCACTCGGAGTGGGACGGTGAGCGGCGGCGCCTGATCCCCCGGATGCTGGGCGTGTTCGGCCACGGCAACGTGGCCGGTCTGGGCGCCGCCCTGGACGAGCACCGCGACGAGCTCCCCTACGTGCAGGGGCGCAACGAGCAGGCGCTGGTGCACATCGCGGCCGCCTACGCCAAGGCCTCGCGCCGGCGGGCGACCCTGGCGGTGACGTCGTCGATCGGGCCGGGGGCCACCAACATGGTCACCGGCGCCGCGCTCGCCACCATCAACCGCCTGCCGGTGCTGCTGCTGCCGGGCGACGTCTACGCGACCCGCCGCCAGGGGCCGGTGCTGCAGCAGCTGGAGCACCCCGGGGGCGGCGACCTCAGCGTCAACGACTGCTTCCGCCCGGTGGCGCGGTACTTCGACCGGATCACCCGTCCCGAGCAGCTCCTGACCGCGCTGCCGGAGGCGATGCGGGTGCTGACCAGCCCGGTCGAGGCCGGCGCGGTGGTGCTGGCGCTGCCCCAGGACGTCCAGTCCGAGGCTCACGACTACCCGGAGGGATTCTTCGCCGAGCGGATTTGGCCGATCCCGCGGGCGGAGCCGCCGCCGGATCAGGTCCGGCTGGTGGCGGCCCTGCTCGCCCAGGCGCGCCGGCCGCTGCTCATCGCCGGCGGCGGGGTGGTCTATTCCGGGGCCGAGGACCAGCTGGCCGCATTCGCCGAGGAGTTCGGCATCCCGGTGGCGGAGACGTTCGCCGGCCGCGGTGCCGTGCCCGCACCGGCGTGGTGGAGCGTGGGCGGGCTGGGCCTGGAGGGCAACCCCGCCGCCAACGCCGCGGCCGCCGCCGCCGACCTGGTCCTCTCCGTCGGCACCCGCCTCACCGACTTCGCCACCGCGTCGCAATCGCTCTTCCAGGACCCCGGGGTGCGCTTCGCCGCGGTCAGCGTCACCGACCGCGACGCCCGCAAGCAGGGGGCCAGCCCGATCGTCGCCGATGCCCGCCTGGCCCTGCTCGCGCTGACCGCCGCCGGCCGCGAGGCGGGTGTCCGGCCCCAGCCCACGTGGCGGGCGACGGTCGAGCGCGCCCAGGACGGGTGGCGCGCGCTCCGGGCCGCGGCCCTGGCCGGCGACGGGTCGCGTCCCATCAGCCAGGGCCGCCTGATCGGGCTGCTGCAGGAGTCGGCGCGGGAGGGGGACACGATCATCGCCGCCGCGGGCGGGCCTCCCGGCGACCTCCTCAAGGTGTGGGACGCCACCGGCGGCCGGCGCTGCCACCTGGAGTTCGGCTACTCGTGCATGGGGTACGAGCTGCCGGCGACGCTCGGGGTGCGGATGGCCCAGCCGGCGGGCGAGGTGGTGGCCCTGATCGGGGACGGGACCTTCCTGATGCAGCCGTCGGAGCTGGCGACCGCGGCCCAGGAGGGGTGGCGGGTGACCGTGGTGATCGCCGAGAACCACGGATTCCAGTGCATCGATCGGCTGCAGCGGCAGCGCACCGGTCGGCGCTTCGGCAACGAGTTCCGCTACCGCACCGGCGCGGCCGACGGCCCCCCGGGCACCCTCGACGGCGACTACCTGGCTCTCGACCTGGCCCAGGTGGCCCGGGGTCTCGGCGCCACCGCCGTCCGCGCCAACGGCGACGACGAGGTGCGCCGGGCCCTCGCCGCCGCCCGGGCCGAGCCCGGCCCGGTGGTGGTGGTGGTGGAGACGGCGCCCCACGCGGACCTGCCCCCGTCCGGGGCCTTCTGGGACGTCGCCCCGCCGGAGACGTCCGGGCTGGCAACCGTCGGTCCCCTCCGTCGCGCCTACGAGCGCGACCGCCGGCGCCAGCGGTGGTACGGGTGATCTCCGCCACGGTGGGAGACTCGCTCCGCTCCGACCGAATCGAGCCTCCGCCGCGTCGAGGACGGTTGCAGGACCGTCACCCGAGGGGGCGCACACGAATGGTGACCGGATCGCTGCCAGCTCGTACCGACGCCTCCCACCCGACGTCCAGATGCACGGACCGCCCCGGCGTTGCGGCCTTGAGGGCCCCCGACCAGAGCACGCTGCCTCCCTGGGAGACCTCCAGTCGGGCCGCCCGCACGAACTCGGAGACGCGCAGGATGTAGTGGCCGTGGGGCACACCGGTCTGGCGGGGCCGGAGCGCGGAGGGGGACACCCACATCACCGGTGGCTCAGGAATCAGGGGGATAGGATCGTCCCTGGGCCACGCCTCAGCAGCGAGGTACTCGGAGATGGCGCGAGCGGCGAGCGCGCCGCAGGTCGCTGCCGCGCTGGCGGTCTCGGCCGGATGGACCACATTCCCAGCCGCGAACACTCCCGGACGGCTGGTGCGCTGGCCGCCGTCGACCCTCGGCGCCCGGGACTCCGCGTTCAGGTGGAGCCCTCCGAGGCGAGCCAGCTCGCTCTCCGCCACGAATTCACCGGTGAAGACCACGGTGTCGCAGGGGATCTCTCGCGACTCGCCGGTGACCACGTCGCGGGTGACGATCGACTCGACCCGGCTCCGCCCCAGAACTGTGACCATCGACTGCCCGGTGAGGACGGGAACCCCGTGGGCCGAGGCGGTGATCCACCGCAGGGCGGCGTAGGTCTGCACGCGTGGGTGCTGGGTCACCATCGCGACCGGCTGGACCCCCGCGTGACGCAGGGTGAGGAGCGCGGAGAAGCTCACGTGCTCCGCCCCCACCACCACGGCGCGTCGTCCCACCGGCCAATGCTTGAGGTAGACCCACTGCTGGAGTTGGCCGGTCGTGAACACGCCCGCCGGACGGGTGCCGGGCACCAGGCGGGCGGCGCGCGGACGCTCCCGGCACCCGGTCGCCAGCAGCACGGCGCGCGCCTGAAGGTGTGACAGTCCGACGGGCGCGGAGAGAGTCACGGCACCATCGTCGGTCCAGTCAAGCGCGCTGGTCTCCACCCGCAGGTCAACCCCGGCCCGGACTGCCCGTGTCACCAGCCGCTGGGCGTACGTCGGTCCGGTGAGAAGGCGATGCAGGTCACCGAGCCCGTAGCCGGTGTGGTGGGAATGGCGTGGGATGCCCCCAGCCGCCACCTCCCGCTCCACGACCACGACTCGATCCACCCCCAACCGGCGCAGGTTGGCCGCCGCGGTGAGCCCCGCCGGGCCAGCCCCGACGATGCAGACATCCGCCTGGGAGCGTGGCGCGGGTCGTCCGCCAGCGGGCTCGGCGCTACCCACGAGGAGAGACCCGGGTCGACTCCGTGCGCAGCCGTCCGAGAGGAGCCGGCGACGGCCGTTCGTCCAGGCCGGTCAGCGATGCCACATCGCGTCCGGCGGCGACGGCCAGAAGTTCCAGAACCTGGGCGGCGCAGTAGAAACCCTGGCACCGTCCCAACAGCGCCCGGGTCCGCCGACGGACTCCGTCCAGCGAGCGTGCCGGGATCGTGGATCCGCAGGCCCTCAGGATCTCAGCCCGAGTCACCCCTTCGCAATGGCAGACGATGCGTCCGCAGTCGGGGTCAGCCTCGATCGCGGAAACGTCTCGGTGGGGGCGGAGGAAGGCCTCGCCGAGGATGGGCATGACCGCCTCCTCGGGCTTCGGCTTCGGAGCCAGCCGGCAGCCGAGTCCATCGAGAAGGTCGCGGACATGCTCGCCGATGGCAAGCGAGGAGCTGAGCCCGGTGGATCGAATCCCCCCCACCAGCACGTAGCGCGGGGGGCCGTCAGAGCGAATCTGGTAGTCCGGAAACTGGGTGGCTGCGCGCACCCCGGCAAAGAGCGCGGTCACCTCCTCGTCGGCCAGGCGGGGCACGATCTGCTGCCCCCGGTGTCGCAGATATCCGATCCCGGCAGTCGTGGTCTGGGTCGCGTCGGGAGTCTCCACGGGTTCGGCCGTGGGCCCGAGCAGGAGATTGCCGAAAACTGTCGGTGCGACCAGAACTCCCTTGCCCATGGATGATGGCACCGGGAGAAGAATGTGCCGGATCAGATCCCGGGCGGCCTTGTCGTACACGATGAGCTCGCCTCGCCGGGGCCTCACCTCGAGGCGGGGGACGCAGAACAGCGACTCCACGGTGTCGGCGCCCAGGCCGGCCGCGTTGACGATGTAACCGGCCTCGATCTCAAAGCCAGGACCCGACACCCGATACGTTGAGGGCAGCGGCGTGACCTGCGTGACCGGGTGCAGGATCCGCAGGTCGACCCCATTGAGCACCGCCTCGGTGGCGAGAGCCAGGGGAGTCGTGAAGGGGCAGAGGATGCCCTCCTGGGGGATCACCAGGGCGCCCTTGGCGTTGTCACTGAGATTGGGCTCGAGCGCGCGCAGGGCGATGGGATCGATCCGCTCCACGTCCGGATAGCCGTTCTGCCGGGCCCGGTCTCGGATCCCCGGCAGCGATCCAAGCTGCTCGTCGGTCCAGGCCACGAGCAGGGCGCCGGTGGTCTCCAGGGGGATCCCGGCCCGGGCACCGAAGGCGGCGAGCAGCCCGTGCCCGCGCCGGAGCAGACGCGCTTCGAGGGAGCCCGGCGTGGCATCGAATCCCGTGTGCCAGATCGCGGTGTTGGCCTTGCTGGTCCCGGCGCCGACATCCTCTCCCGCTTCCAGCCAGATCACCTTCAGCTCGTAGTGGGAAAGTTGACGGGCGATGGCGGCCCCCACGACGCCGGCGCCGATTATCGCCACGTCAAAGCCGTGGCCCGGCCGCGGGGGGTACTCGGCGGCGCCGTCAGAGTCCATCGGACCGGGAGTCCACCGGACGGTCAGCCGCTCCGGCCCGCGAGGTCGGCCGCCAGTGAGGCGACGTGGCGCCAGCGGGACAGTCGTGACTGGGCCTGGTCGGCCCCGATGGACGGCTCGTAGATTCGCTCGGCAGACCAGCCCGAGGTGACCAGCCGAGCTTCGTCCGCACGGCCGCAGCCGAGCCACGCCAGGGCGGCGGCGCCGTGGGCGGTGGCGTCTTCCGACGGGTACACCTCCACCGGAACCTGGAGGAGGTCGGCCTGCATCTGCATCAGGCTCGCCGACTGGGTCAGACCCCCATCGACCCGCAGGCGCGCGATCGGCGTCGGCACGTCGGCCACGGCCGACTCGGCGAGACTCGCGACCGAGGCCGCCAGCCCCTCCAGCGCCGCGGACACCAGGTCCTCCCTGGTGGTGCTGAGGGTGAGTCCGCTGACCACACCCCTGGCGCCGGCCTGCCAGTGCGGGGCGGCGAGGCCGGCCAGCGACGGGACGAAGACGGGACCATCGCCTGGGGTCCGCCCCGTGGCGAGGCGGTCCAGGTCGGAGGGGCTGCTGATCAGGCCGAGCGACTGGAGCCACCCGACCAGCGCGCCGGCCGTGTAGACCTGACCATCCAAGCAGTAGGTGATCTGGCCCTGCAGCCGCGACGCGATCGAACCCACCAGCCCGGCCCGGGGGTGGGGACGGGTGGCGCCCATGGCGACCAGCAGAAACGCTCCAGTTCCGTAGGTGCACTTCGCCTCCCCGGGCTCGACGCAATTCTCCGCCATCAGGGCCGCCTGCTGATCAACGATGGCGCCGGTCACGGGCAGCGTCTCGCCAAAGGCCGACGTCCGTCCGATCGGCCCGGCGCAGTCGACCACTGTCGGCAGGGTGCTGGGGTCGAGCCCGAAGATCTCGCAGGCCCGCGTCGACCATCGTCCAGTGTCGAGGTCCAGCAGCAGGGACCGTGACGCGGTGGCTGCGTCGGTGACGTACTCCCCGGTCAGCTTGGCCAAAAGCCAGCTGTCGGACATGGTGGCAACCCACCCGGGATCGAGCGAGTCGGCCATCCAGGCCATCTTGGGTGCCGCGAAATATGGGTCCAGGGGCAGGCCCGTCAGGTCGCGGAGCTCCTCGCCGAACGGGTCGAGCCGGCGGCAGACGTCGGTGGCACGGCGGTCCTGCCAGGAGAGAGCCGGCCCGGTGGGCTCCCTGGTGCGTCGGCTCCATGCCAGCACCGTCTCCCCCTGGTTCGCGAGGCCCACCCCCTGAACCTCCGCCCGGGCGCTGGCGAGAGCCCTCCGACCGGCCTCCACCACCGAATCCCAGAGCTCCCCCGGGTCCTGCTCGACCCGATCAGGGCCCGTGGCCGCGGGATGGACCGGGACCTCGGCCCGTGCGAGCACGACGCGTTCCGCCGAGATCACCAGGGCCTTGGTCGACGAGGTCCCCTGGTCAATCGCGAGAACGGCCTCGCGCCCCAATCAGAGATCGCCGCCCGCCACGGCCTGCTCCAGGGTCTCTGCGGTGGGCATGTCGAGCCTGTGGTGAGTTGCCAGCATCCACCCGAAGTAGATCAGGCCGATCGCGGTCATCACCACCACGTAGAGCCATGGGGTCGCGAACGACGCGTCTCGGAAGATGGACAGTTCGAAGAGCAGCCAGACCACCGCCACCACCACGATCAGCACCTCCCAGCGCCCGAGCTGAAAGCCGTGCCCGGCGGGCAGCTGGCGCCGTCTGGTCAGGTAGAGGACAACCGTGAAGAAGTAGATCAGGGCGGGCATGAGGGTGGCGGCGCTGAAGAGCTGGAAGAGGGCGCTGGTCTGGTGGGCGAAGACAGCCAGAACCGCCTCGATCAGGACTCCGACGACGGCGGTGGCCACCAGGGGGGTGTTCTTGCGCTTGTCAACCCGACGAAGCACGGACCAACCCGGGAAGCGCTGGTCGCGGGCCATCGCCCAGGTCACTCGCGTGCAGGTGACGAAGATCACCATGCCGCAGGCGAAGATCGAGAACGTCACGAAGACCAGGAACAGCTTGCCCACCGCTCCGCCCAGGATCCCGGTCACGATGTCAGCGACCGGGGTGGAGGAGGCGGCCAGCGTGTGGAGGTTTCCGCTGGCGACGGTGATGGCGATCAGAAAGACGAAGCCGATCACCCCCGACAGGGCCACGGAGGTCCACATGGCGCGCGGAACGGTCTTCTCCGGGCTGTCAGTCTCCTCCGCCAGGTTGCCGCAGGCCTCGAATCCGACGATGGTGAACGCGCCCAGCAGGAAGGCCAGGATCCAGGGGCTGTCGTGGTTCACTCGGCCCAGGCCGAAGTACCCGGCCCGACTGACCGCCGCGGAGCTGAAGAGGTGGCCCCAGTGGAGGTGGCCGATGATGGCGCCCACCACCAGCAGGAGGATGGTCAGGCCGCCGATCCCGACGATCTCGGTCCCCACCGCGGTGTTGTTGATGCGCCGAACCCAGACCGTCGACAGGGCGATCAGGAGCGCCTGCAGCAGGACGATGGCGGCGGTGGCCAGCCAGGTGTTGCCGACCGTGCCCGTGTAGGTGAAGAGGGCGGGCAGCACGGTGGACGCCAGGGCGTAGTCGACAGCGACCGCATCGACCACGAGGAAGGCGAAGACGAACCACCCCATCAGCCACCCGATTTGGGGATTGGCCAGCCGCGACATCCATTGATAGGAGTACCCCGCCAGCGGGATCCTGGAGGCCAGCGCGCCGAAGATCAGGGCGACCATCAGTTGACCGACGATCACCAAGGGCCAGGTCCAGATCCCAAGCGGACCGGAGGAGATCAGAACTGAGCCATAAGTGGTGAAGATCCCCGTCGTGATCGAGATGAAGGAGAACCCGATCGCAAAGGAGCTGAAGCGGCGCAGGGTCCGGCTGAACTCCTGCTGATAGCCGAACTCCGCCACCCCCGACGAGGTCGCCCTGGCCCCACTGTCCATGTCCCGTCACCCTCCTCGGCGCTCGCGCCACCGCCGGTTGTCCAATCCGCCGTCTCGCCTAATCGGCCGCGGTCGCGACCATCACGTCCAGCCCCACCTCTCGGAGGGTCGCCAGCGCACTGGCCTCGACCCCGGAGTCGGTGATCACCGCCGTGATGGCGTCGAGGTCGCACACCCGGGCCACCGCGATCTCCCCAAGCTTGGATGAGTCAGCCATAACGAACCGCTGGGTCGCGTGCGACAGCATCGCCCGGCGGCAGGGGATCTCGGCGGGGTGGTAGTCGGTCAGTCCCGCTTGGGGATGCACGCCGCCGGATCCGAGGAAAGCCTTGTCGGCGTAGTAGCCCGCGAAGAAGGCCTCGGCATGGGGTCCCGAGCAAGCCAGGTCGCCCGGGCGCACCTGTCCGCCGGCGGTGACGACCTCGACGCCCTCACGGCCCGCGAGCTCGACCGCGGCCAGGAGGGAGTTGGTGAGCACCCGGCCTCGGTACGAGGCCGGCAACGCTCGCGCGACCTCGGCGACCGAGGTCCCGACGTCCAGTGCGAGGGTGTCGCCCGGCGCGACCAGGGTGGCCGCCAGGCGCGCCATCGCCTGCTTTCGCTCCGAGAAGCGAACCCGGCGCTGAGCGTAGGGCACCTCGATGGCCCGCCGGGTGGGAGGAACGGCGCCGCCGTAGACGCGCCGGAGGAGCCCCTCGTGCTCCAGGGCCACGAAGTCGCGGCGCACGGTCTCGGCCGATACGGCAAAGCTGGCCGCGATCTCGTCGGCCCGGACCAGCGGGCCCTGGCTGATCGCCTCCAGGATGGCGATCCGCCGCTCCTCGGGAATGGGCGGGGCTTTGCGGCCGGGGAAATCCGTGGATGGGCGTGGCATGATGTGGGGACGTTAGGCTTCTTGTGGAAGGTTGTCAAGGGATCGGCCGGCCCGCCTCCGCCGCGGCGAGAACCCGGGGGCGGCGCTACCTCCTCCGGAGCGGGGTCGGTGCCTGACGGCCGGGACCGGGGACGGCCTGGCTCAGGCCGGCCTCCCCTCGGCGGCATCCCGGAGCGCGCGCACCTCGGCCTCGACGCTGCGGCGGGCCCATCCCCCGAGCGCCCACTCCACCAGCGGGGTCGCCGGTCCGTAGCCGAAGTCGTACTCCTCGCGGTGGGTGAGGAGGATGCCGTCGGTCTCGGGCTCGAAGCGGAATTCGGCATGGAAGCCGCGCAGCCGCCCCTGCAGCATGTCCAGGTCGATGCGGCGGTCCTGGACCGTGTAGCGGGCCCGCAGGACCGAGCGCACCGGGCCGAAGTGCCCGTGGATCCGCGCCACCAACCCATCCGGCGTGCGCGACTCGATCTCGATCCGGTCGACTTTGGTGTCGGCGGCGGCATACGCCTCGGGGTCGAGCACCACCTGGCGGATCCGCTCCAGCGAGGCCTGCACCTTGATGCTCGCCTCGGCGGTCATCATGACGTCCGCTCCAGGCCGGGCCAGAGGCCGACCTTGATGGCGCCGGACCGCTGCGGGCGGGCCGCGGCCGCGAAGCCGTCCCGCCACCTCGCCATCGGGTAGCGGTGGGTGCACCAGCGGCCCGCCTCATCCCCCATCTCGGCGATCAGGTCCAGCGCCACCGCCAGCGCGTGGGGCGCTCCCGGCCCCGGACCCAACCGGCCGTACCCGTTCGAGCCCACGATCTCCGCCTCCTTGTAGTAGGTGAGGGTGGTCTCGGTGCGCCGGGGACGCCCCACCCCCACCGTCACGATCCGCCCGTGCGGCGCGAGGCAGCGCAGGGCCGTCTCCATGGTAGGAGCGGTGCCGATGGTGTCGATCACCCGCCCCGCCCCCTCGCCCAGCAGCCAGGCGGGGCCCCGCCACGGGCTCACCAGGCGGCCCCGGGTGGCCCGGGCGCAGGCCGCGATCACGGCGGCCGGGTCGGTGGGAAGGGGACGGGCCCCCAACCGCTGCACCGCCGCCCGCAGGTGGGGCCAGGCGGCGGTCACCAGCACCGTCGTGTCGGGCTCGCGGCGGCGCAGCACCGCGGTCACCGCCAGCCCGATCGTCCCCGCCCCCAGCACCAGGGTGGGGCCGCCGCGGGGCTCCCCGGCGCGGGCGACCGCGTGGAGCGCGACCGCGAACGGGTCGGCGAGCACGGCGGCCTCCACCGCCAGGGTGGGCGGCAGCGGGTGGCACTGGCTCGTGTGCGCCACCATCTCCTCCGCGAACCCCCCGGGCAGGCCGCGCACGTTGCCGAGGTGCATCCCGGCTCCGCACCGGCCGCCCACCCCGGGCTGGTGGACGTGGACACAGTGGGGCGGGAACCCCCCCCGGCAGGCTGGGCAGGCCTCGCTCCAGCCACGGGCGGCGCACCCCAGCCAGGGATCCACCGCCACCAGCCGCCCGACCTCGGCGCCGGCCGCCCGGGGCCCGGTCTCGATCACGCGGGCCACCACCTCATGGCCGAGGATGTGGGGGAAGGAGACCAAAGCGGAGAGGGGATTGTCGGCGCTCGCCTGGAGGAGCGCCTGGCGGACATCGCTGCCGCAGACGCCGGTGACCACCGGGCGCAGGCGGACCCAGTCGGGGGCCGGCAGCGCCGGCGGGGCCACCGCCCGGAGGCGCAGCGGCGGGGCCACCCGGAGCGCCGCCGTCGGGCGGAGGCGGGCGGCGGCCGCGGCCAGGGCCAGGCGCGGGAGGGCGGGGTCGAAGACCAGGGCCTGCACCGGGCCCACGGTACCGGGTGGCCGCGCCGACAGGCTCGGGACACACATCTCACAGTATCGTTATATGGCGCCCAAACAAAATCACGATCCGGGGGATCATCCGGCGATACGGTCGGACGGGGATTGTTTAGGCGCCACAGCAAATCAGGAGAGGGACCCTGGAGACGTTGCGACCGCGCCACACCGGCTTCTGCTTCGGGGTCCGGGATGCCCTCGAGCTGGCTCGGGGCGCGCTCGACGATGGCCGGGAGGTGGTGGCCCTCGGACAGGTGGTCCACAACGCCACCGCGCTGACCCAGCTTGAGGCCGACGGGCTCCGCCAGGCGGCGGAGCTCCCTGCGGCGGGCCCGGCCCGGGTGGTGGTCACCGCCCACGGCGCCGCCCCGGCCGTCTTCGCCACCGCCCGGGAGCGCGGACTCGAGGTGGTGGACACCACCTGTCCCCTGGTGCGGCGGGTCCAGCGTCACGCCCGGGAGCTGGCCCAGACCGGCTGGCCGGTCGTGGTCGTGGGCCACGTCGAGCACGCCGAGGTCCGCGGCGTCCGCGGCTGGGCGGGGGCGCAGGTGGAGGTCGTGGCCGCCGAGGCGGAGGCGGAGCAGCTGCCCTGGTCCGAGCGCCGCGGGGTGGTGTCCCAGAGCACCTTCCCCCAGGACCAGTTCCGCCGCGTGGTGGCCGCGCTCGGCGAGCGCACCGGGGAGCTGCGGGTCCACGACACCACCTGCCCGGTGGTGAACCAGCGGCATCGGGAGGCGGCCGACGGCTTCCTCGACCGTGCCGACGTGATCCTGGTCGTGGGCGGCCGGGGCAGCGCCAACACCCAGGCGCTGGCCCAGACCTGCGCCCGCCACCGTCCCACCCACCAGATCGAGGGCGCCGACGAGATCACGCCGGACTGGTTCCGCCCCGGCCAGCGGGTCGGGATCACCTCGGGCACCTCCACCCCGGACTGGGTCGTGGACGAGGTGGAGGCCCGCTGCCGTGCCCTCTGATCCGACGCGGTCCGCCTGGGATCGCTGATGCCGGCGCTGCCCGCGGCCCCCCGGCCGGCCCAGGGGCCCTCCGCCGGCGAGCCGCTGGAGCTGCCGGGCCGGGCCTCGGCGGTCCTGGCCCGGCACCACGAACGGATCGTCGCGGGCCTCAACGCCGCCACCGCCCACCTGCCCCCGGTGGTGAGGGAGCCGGTCCTCTACCACTGCGGCCTGTTGCCGGGCGCGCGCCCCGGCAAGGCGATCCGCCCGGCCCTCACCCTTCTCGTCGGCGAGGGCCTGGGCGCGCCGCCGGACCCCCTGGTGCCGCTCGCGGTCGCGATCCAGCTGGTGCACGACTTCTCGCTGGTGCACGACGACATCGTGGACGAGGATCGGGAGCGGCGCGGCAAGCCCGCGCTCTGGGTGCGCGACGGGATGCCCACCGCGCTCAATGCCGGCGATGCGCTGCTCACCCTGGCCTTTCGGGCGCTGGCGTCGGCGGACCTTCCCCCCGCGGTGATCGCCGACGGCACCCAGGTCCTGAGCGACGCCACCCTGGAGATGGTCGCCGGCCAGCAGACCGACATCACGGCCACCGCCGCGCCGCTGGCCGGGCTCACCCCCTACCTGGCCATGGTGGGCCAGAAGACCGGGGCCCTGATGGGCGCGGCGTGCGCGCTGGGGGCGGTGGGGGCGGGCGCGCCCGTCGAGGTGGTCCGCGCCTGCGGGGAGTTCGGCCGCACCCTCGGGGTGGCCTTCCAGCTCCGCGACGACGTCCTTGGCGTCTTCGGGGACAGCGACGAGACCGGTAAGCCGGTGGGCAACGACCTCCTCCGCCGCAAGCTCGGCCTGCCGCTCCTCCTGGCACTGGGCGGGCCCCCCCGGGTGGCCGAGGCCGCCCTGGAGTGGGCCGGCCCAGGCGGGCTCGCCGCCGACCAGCTCCCGGCTGCGATCGAGATGCTCCGCGCCGACGGGGTCGCCGCGCGCTGCACCGCCCTCACCACCACCTGGACCGAGCGGGCGCTCAGCGCCGCCGCCCGGCTGCCGCTGGACGACGGCATCCGGGTCGACCTCGACACCCTCGGACGCTGGTTGGGCGAGCGGTGGGCGTGAGCCAGGCGCCGCCGCTCTCCGCCCTCCGGGGCCCCGACCTCACCGCGACGCTCGACCGCGCTCTCGGCGCGCTGCGCCGCCAGCAGCGGGCGGACGGCTCGTGGCAGGGGGAGCTGGAGAGCAACGCCAGCATCACCGCCGAGTACTGCCTCCTCCGCCGCTTCCTGGGAGACGCTGACCCCGCCCGCGAGGCGGCCGCGATCCGGTGGCTCCGCCGGCAGCAGGGACCGGACGGCGGGTTCCCGATCGCCCCCGGGCTCCCCGGCGACGTCAGCGTCACCGTCGAGGTGTGGGTGGCGCTGCGCGCGGTGGGTGTGCCCGACGACGACCCGGCGCTGCGCCGCGCCCACGCCTTCGCCGCGGCGGGGGGGGGGGTCCCCGCCACCCGCGTCTTCACCCGGATGTGGCTGGCGCTCGGCGGGCTGTGGGAGTGGGAGGCGATCCCGGTGATCCCCCCCGAGTGGATGCTCTGGCCCGCCCCCCGCTACGGCAGCATCTACGACTTCGCCTCCTGGGCGCGGGCGACCCTGGTGCCGCTCACGATCCTGCGCACGCTGGGGACCGTCTTCGCGCTCGACCACCCGCGCCGACCCGAGCTCCCCTGGGGCCCGCCCCGGCCGCCCCACGGCGGCCACCTCTGGCGGGGGCTGGACCGGGCCCTGCGGCTGTACGGGCGGGCCCCGGCGAAGGGCCTCCGCGAGCGGGGTCTGGCGGCCGCGGAGCGGTGGATCCTGGCGCACCAGGAGGCGGACGGCTCCTGGGCCGGCATCCAGCCCCCCTGGGTCTACGGGATCATGGGTCTGGTCGCGCGCGGGTACCCCCTGGATCACCCGGTGGTCGCCCGCGGGCTGCGGGCGCTGGAGAGCTTCGGGGTGGAGGACCAGGACGGCTGGCGGCTGCAGGCCTGCATCTCCCCGGTGTGGGACACCGCGCTGGCGCTCTGGGGCCTGTGCGAGGCCGGGGCCGGGGCCGATGACGAGGCGGTCCGGACGGCGGTGGCCTGGCTCCAGGCCCGAGAGATCCGCGCCCGGGGCGACTGGGCGGTGCGGCGTCCCGCGGCTGAGCCGGGGGGGTGGGCCTTCGAGCTCCACAACGACTGGTACCCCGACATCGACGACACCGCCGTGGTGGTCTGCGCGCTCGCCGCCGGGGGGTGGTCCGCCGACGACGGCAGCCCGATCGGGGCCGCGATCGGCCGAGGCCTCGACTGGCTCCAGGCGATGCAGGGGCGGGACGGGGGCTTCGCGGCGTTCGACGCCGACAACACCCGCGGCTGGGTCCGGCGGCCCCCGGTCTGCGATTTCGGCGAGGTCCTGGACCCTCCCAGCCCCGACGTGACCGCCCACGTCCTGGAGGGGTTCGTCCGGGCCGGCGACGCCCGCCACACAGCCGCGGCGGCGCGGGCGGCGGCGTGGCTCCGGCGGTCCGAGGAGGCGGACGGCGCCTACCACGGGCGCTGGGGCGTCAACTACGTCTACGGGACCGGCGCCGCCATCACCGCCTATGCCGCCCGGCGCGACCCCCAGGACCGCCGCCACCTGGAGCGGGCCACGGGGTGGCTGGTCCGCCACCAGCAGGCGGACGGCGGCTTCGGGGAGTCGGTCCGCTCCTACGAGGACCCGAGATGGCGCGGGCACGGGCCCCCGACCGCCTCCCAGACCGCCTGGGCGCTGCTCGGCCTCGCCCATGACCCGCGTCACCGGGCCGCCGCCGACCGAGCGGTGGCCTGGCTCGCCGAGCGGCAGCGCACCGACGGCGGGTGGGACGAGCCCGAGTTCACCGGCACCGGCTTCCCGGGCGACTTCTACCTGAACTACCACCTCTACCGCCTCACCTGGCCGGTGCTGGCGCTGGCCCGGCTGGGCCGGGGCCCCCGCCGGGACCGGCAGCCCGGCCGCGCCCGCCCCTGAGGTCGGGCGATGATCGCCGGGCCGCCCTCCCGCCTGCCGGTCCCCACCGCCGGCGCCCTGGCGTCGGCGCGGGCGGGCGAGAACTTCCCCATCGCCGCCTGGGTCCTGCGCCCGGCGCGACGGGAGGCGCGGGCCGCCCTCTACGGCTTCTGCCGGCTGGTCGACGACCTCGGCGACGAGCACCCCCAGGACCGGGTCGCCGCGCTCACCGCGCTCGAGACCGAGCTCCACCTGTGCTGGGACGGTCGCCCCACCCACCCCGTGCTGCGGCGGCTGCAGCCGGTGATCGCCGCCCACCGGCTCCGGCCCGACCCCTTCGAGAGGCTGGTCCGGGCCAACCTCCAGGACCAGCGGGTGCTCCGGTACCGCGACTGGGAGGAGCTGCTCGACTACTGCACCCTCTCCGCCACACCGGTGGGCGAGCTGGTGCTGGCGCTGGAGGGGATCGCCGACCCGGCCCGGGTGGGCTGGTCCGACCGGGTCTGCACCGGGCTCCAGCTCGCCAACATGTGGCAGGACGTGGCCGGCGACCGCGCCCGCGGCCGGCGCTACCTGCCGCTCGCGGTGCTGGAGGCGGCCGGGGCGGCGGAGGCCGACTGGTGGCGCGGGGCTCCCACCCCCGCCCTGCGCGCCGCGGTCGCCGCCGCGGTGGCGCGGGCCCGCCGCGAGCTCCGGGCGGGGTGGCCGCTGGTGGGCGCCGTCGGCGGCCTGCTGCGGATCGAGATGGCCACCTTCATCCGCTCCGGCCTCGCCGCCTGCGCCGCCGTCGAGGCGGCCGGCGACCGCGTCTTCGTGGTGAGGGCCCGGATCCCACGGGCGGCCCGGCGACGCGCTGTGCTGGGGGCGGTTCCCTCGTGGTGGCGCCCCGGGCGAGCTCCCCGATGACGGTCCCGGGGGCGGCGCCGCTCGCGCCCCCCGCCCCGGCCGAGGTGCGGGCCGCGCACCGCTCCTGCGCCCGGGCGGTGCGGCGCGCGGCGGGGAACTTCTACTACCCCTTCCTGCTCCTGCCGGCGGCCAAGCGGCGCGCGATCTACGCCGTCTACGGCTTCTGCCGTCGGGCCGACGACATCGCCGACGGCCCCGGGAGCGCCGCCGAGCGCCGCGGCGGGCTGGAGGCGCTGCGGGCCGAGTTGGAGGCCTCGCTGGCCGGCCGCCCGCCCGCCCCGGCGTGGGTCGCGCTCGCGGACGCCGTCCGCCGCTCGCCGCTCACCCCGGCCCACCTCCACACCGTCATCGACGGCTGCGCCGCCGACTGCGCCCCCATCGCCATCGCCACCCTGGCCGACCTGGAGCGCTACTGCCACGGCGTGGCCGGGGTGGTGGGGCTGCTCAGCTGCGAGATCTTCGGCAGCGTCCGTCCGGGCGACCCTCAGGTGCCCCAGCTCGCGGTCCGGCTCGGGTTCGCGATGCAGCTGACCAACGTGCTCCGCGACCTGCGCGAGGACGCCGAGCGCGGACGCTGCTACCTGCCGGCCGACGATCTGCTCCGTTTCGGCTGCACCGCCGCCATGGTGGGCGAGCCCCCCCGGGCCGGGGCCGAGGGCGAGCCGCTGCGCCGGCTGATGCGGTTCGAGGTCGGCCGCGCCCGAGCCGCGTTCGACGCCGCCCGACCCCTCATCCCCCGGCTCCAGCGCGACGCCCGCGGCTGCCCCGCCGCCCTCGCCGCCGTCTATCGGGAGCTGCTGACGGCGATCGAGCGCCGCGACTACGACGTCCAGTCGGCGCGGGTCCGTCTGGGGGGGACCCGCCGGGCCCGGGTGGTGGCGGGCGCGTGGCTGGCCGCCACCCTCCGCCGATGAGCCCCGCGGGGGCGGGCGCGCCCGCCAGCCGGGAGCCCCGGGGTCGCCGGGCGGTCGTGGTCGGGGGCGGGCTGGCGGGGATCGCCGCCGCGCTGCGGCTCGCCGACCTCGGCCACCGGGTGACCCTGGTCGAGCGCCAGGGGGTCCTGGGAGGCCTCTGCCGGTCGGTGCCCGACCCCGTCGCCGGCCGCGTCGACACCGGCCAGCACGTCTTCCTCGGCTGCTGCAGCAGCCTGGAGCGCCTCCTGGCCCGGCTCCGGGCCCGGCCGGCGGTGCGCCAGCGCCACCTGGAGCTGACGGTGGCGAGCGCGGGATCGGCTCGCACCCTTCGCACCCAGCCCCTGCCCTCGCCCCTCCACCTCGCCAGCGCGCTGGCGCGCTGGCCCGGCCTCGGCGCTGGCGATCGGGCCCGAGCCGCTCGACTCGGGCTCCACGTGGCCGGCCTCGACGAGCCGACCCTCGCCCTGCTCGACCCGGTCCCGTGCCTCGGCTGGCTCCAGGCCCACGGGCAGTCGGCGACCGCCTGCACCTGGCTCTGGGAGCCCATCCTGGTGGCCAGCTGCAACGTGGCCCTGGCCGAGTGCAGCGCGGGCGTGGCGGCCTTCGTGATCCGTGAGGGGCTGATGCGCGGGCCTGCGGCCGGTGCGCTCCGGGTCCCCCGGACCGATCTCACCGCCTGGCTCGACCCGCCGGCGCGTCGGGCGCTCTCCGCCGCCGGGGTGGTCCTCCGCCTCCGTTGGCGAGCGACCGCGGTCGAGGCGGGCGCCCGGGACCGGCTCGCCGTGCAGGGCGTGGGGACGGCGGAGGGCGCCGGCCCACCGCTGGGAGCCGAGACGGTCGTGGTGGCGGTGCCCGCCGTCGCGGCGCGCCGCCTGCTGGCCCCGGAGCTCCGCGG
>DAHUZL010000106.1 GCA_027306655.1 Candidatus Dormiibacterota bacterium | reverse complement strand
CGCGGACGCTGAAGCTGCGGCCGCCTTGGCCTTGGACGGCGAGCAGGCCGGTGCCGCCGAGGTCGACGACGTCGAAGACCCGGACGCCGAAGGCTTCGGAGATGCGAAGGCCCATGATCCGCTGGAGCCAGAGGGCGAGCTGGTGGACCGGGTGGAGGTGGGAGGCGAGCCGGGCGCACTCGGGGAGCGTGAGCGGCCGGGGCTGGCCCCCTCGGTCAGGCCGGCGACGGTCGGCCTTGTCGGCGAGGGGGGCGTCGAGGCCTTCGGTGGGGTCGAAGCCGGGCGGGAAGAGGCCGTTGGCCCGGGCGAAGGCGAGGATCCGGCGCAGCACCCAGAGCGCGTCGGTCACGTACCCCTGGGACAGGCCGGTGGGCGCCCGCCGTTTGACGGTGATGGCGAAGGCTGCGGCGGCGGGCACGCGAACCTGGCCGGTCGGGTCGCGGTAGGCGCCGGGGAGCTGCCCGGCTCGCCAGCGCCTGCGGGCGGTGGGGAGGCTCACCCCTGCGGCTTTGGCGGCTTGGGCGAGGCTCAGCTCCTCCCCGTCGCGGTAGGGGCCGGGGACCGGCGGTGGCCCGAGCAGGGTGCGGCTCACCTCGGCGCGGTCGCGCCCGACGAGGTGGAGCAGCCACTCGTGCGCCATGAAGTAGGTGACATCCGCGATGGTGGCGGTGCGGGGGGCGAACCAGGGGACGAGGAAGCCCTCGACGATCCGCCGGACCCGTTCGGCCCGTTCGGGGCCGCCGCGGCGCAGGTCCTCGTAGGCGGCGGCCATCCAGGCTCGGGCGAGGGAGGCGACGTCGGGCTGCAGGCGGGGCGCCTCGGTCGGACGGGGCGTTCGTCGAGGCGGCTTGGTGGTGCGGAAGCGGGCGGGGTCGGGAAGCCGCTCGCCGACGCGGGCGGCGGCGACGGCCTGGGTCAGCCACGCCCGGGCGTCGGCCTGGCTGGCGAAGGGCTCCTCGCGACGGCGTCCCACCCCGCCGGGCTGGGGGACGCTCGCCCACCACCGGTTCTGGTGGTGGCGCAGCGACCCGGTGATCGGCCGGCCCATCAGCTGGCCCGCCGCAGGTGGTCGGCGGCGAGCTGGCGCAAGAAGGCCAGCTCGTCGTCCTGGCGGGCGAGCAGGTCTTCCAGGGCGCCGAGGCGGGCCTCGGCCCGGGCCAGTTCCACGGCCGCCGCCGATCCCTCCCCGCCATGGCCGGCGCCCGCCTCGGGCGCGGCGTCGCCGCCGGTGCCCTCAGGGCGCAGGAGGCCGGCGGCGGCGAGGTCGTCGACGGCGACGAGCCAGCGCTGCCCGTAGAGGCGGGAGTGCGGGAGGCGCCCGGCACGCCGGGCCCGGACGATGGTGTCTCGGGAACACCCGGCGAGCGAAGCGGCCTGGCGCTGGTCGACCAGGCGGCCGGCGGCCGGCTGCCCGGGGTCTGCGGTGGGGATGGCGGTGTGGCGGTCCATGGCCGTGGGCGTTCCTCTTTCCTGGGACTGGCGTGCTATGGGCTGGGGACCTCGAGGAGGCCTCGTCTGGGCGGACAAGTCAAGGCCAGCGCCGCCCGCCGGCACGCTGCGCCGCTGCGGCCCACCGGTGCCGGTCACGCCGCTCTCCTGGCCGGCTCGTCCCGACGGGCACGCACCAGGCGGGTGACAGCCGCCTTGCCCGGGGCCGTGGCGGCCTGCGGGTTGGAGAAGACGAGGAGGTCCTCATGCGCGATGACCTGGCGGGGCACACCCTTGGCTCGGGCCTTGCGGACCTGCTCGAGGGCGAAGAACG
>DAHUZL010000102.1 GCA_027306655.1 Candidatus Dormiibacterota bacterium | reverse complement strand
GCCACCACCGCACCGACGACCAGGGCGAGCTGAAGCCCGCTCGTGAAGGAGGTGAGCGAGGCCGAGGTGATCGCCCGGGAGACGGCACCCGACACCCCCGCGACGTGCGGGACCAATCCCTCGGCGACGCCGCGGGCGGCGGGCTGGAGGCGCCGGGCGAGGGCCAGGGGGACCCCGGCCACGAGCAGGTGCCGCTGGAAGACGGTGGCCACATGGCTGGCCACCACCGTGCCCAGAACCGTCGTCCCCAGCACGCCGCCGACCTGGAACGCGGTGGACTGGAGGCCGGCGGCGACACCGGCGAGATGGCGCGGGGCGCTGCCCACGACCGCCTGGGAGCCTCCGGTCTGGACCGCACCGAAGGCGATCCCGATCAGGGGAAGCCAGATCCCGATGGCCAGGTACGAGGAGTGCGGCTCCAGCCGCGACAGGCCGACCAGAGCGATCGCGACCAGGACGAAGCCGACGGCCAGCGGCAGTCGCGGTCCGATCCGGCCCACGATCCATCCCCCCACCGGGGCGCTCACCATCAGGACGCCGGTCAGCGGCAGCAGGCTGATGCCGGCGGTGATCGGCGAGTCGCCGTGGATCCGCTGGAGGTACAGGGTGAGGTAGAAGATCACGCCGAAGAGGGCAAAGACGGCCGCGACCAGCACGGCGATCCCGGCGCTCAGTTGGCGGGAGCGGAAGATCGCCAGCGGGATGAGCGGCGTCCGCGCGATCCGCTGCCAGACGACGAACGCCGCGAGCAGGACCGCGGCCCCGCCGATGAAACTGATGACGGTCAGGCTGCCCCATCCCTGGCTCTCGGCGTCGATCAGCCCCCAGACCAGGCTGAACAGCCCGGCCGAGAGGAGGGCCACGCCGAGAAGGTCAACCGAGCGAGCGCTGTCGCGGTCTCGCGAGTCGCGGATGACCCACCCCCCGACGACGAGGGAGACGATGGCGACCGGGACATTGACGAAGAAGATCGACGACCACGAGACGGATTGAACCAGCGCCCCGCCGATGATCGGGCCGGACGCGGTCGCGACCGCGGAGGCCCCACCCCAGATCCCCACCGCCTGGGCCAGCCGCTGGGGAGGGAACGTGGCCCGCAGGATGGCCAGGGTCTGCGGGAAGAGGAGAGCGCCGAAGCAGCCCTGCACCGCTCGGAAGGCGATCAGCTCCGGGAGCGTGGTGGAGAGGCCGCACGCGACCGACGCCACAGCGAACCCCGCAGTGCCGATGAGGAAGATGCGCTTGCGCCCGAAGCGGTCGCCGAGGCGGCCCCCGGTGATCAGCCCGCCCGCGAGCGCCAGCAGATAGGCCGAGGTCACCCACTGCAGCTCTCCCAGCGTCGCGCCGAAGTGGCGGCCGATCGTGGGGTTCGCCACCGACACGATGGTGTTGTCGAGCACCACCATGATGAGCCCGAAGCTCACCGCGACCAGGGTGAGGGCCGGGTGGCCGTGGCCGCGCCGCCCTGAGCGAAGGGCGATCGGATCCCCGGTCACGGGGGTAGGCTCCTGGTCGGGGTGGGATCGGTCTGGCATCGGCGGGGTCCTCCACGGCGTATAATCGGAAACGCGGCTCCGGTTAGAAGCATACGGAGCCGCGACTCCGTTTGTCAAGGGAGCCAGCGTGACCCAGGCGTCGGCACGGCGCCCGCGGGCGGACGCGCAGCGCAACCGCGAGCGGGTCCTGGAGGCGGCGGAGCACCTCTTCGCCGCGATGGGCCTTGCGGCCCAGACCGACGACGTCGCCCGGGAGGCCGGAGTGGGCGTCGGCACGGTCTACCGCCACTTCCCCACCAAGCGCCTGCTGGTGGAGGCGGTGATCGCCCGCCGCACCGAGTCTCTGCTGGCGGCCGCGCGTGCGGCGATCCACGACCCCGACCCGGGCGAGGCCTTTCGTCGCACGTTCACCCGCGGCGCGGAGCTGCTCGGCCGCAACCGCGCCATCGCCGAGGACGTCGCCGGGGGCATGAACCTGCCGGCGCTCCCTCCCGGGATCAAGCAGGCGCTGTTCGCCGCCCTCAGCGAGCTCGCCACCCGTGCCCAGTCGGCCGGTCAGCTGCGCGCCGACGTCTGTCCTGCCGACGTCGTCATGCTGGTCTCGTGCGTCGCCCACAGCGTCGAGCTCGCCCACCGTTTCGACCCGGGACTGCGGCGGCGCTTCGTGGCGCTGGTCCTCGATGGGCTGCGGCCGGACGTCGCCACCCCGCTTCCCGGCCACCGCCTCGACCTCGACGACCTGCACCGACTCGCCGCGCGACGCGGCGGCCACTGACCCCGTCGGCGGAACATCGTCTCACCGACGAGATTCCGGACCGCGGCGGTCCTGGTCGCGACCGTGCGGGCGCGGGGGCGGCCCGACCGCCGTCCCGGAGCCGCCACCGGAGGGGATCCGACGTTGGGTACACTCGATCCCGAGCGATGTGCCGCGTCTGCCTGAAGCGCCCCGAGATCCCCGAGGAGCGGTACGGCCGCTGTGAGGCCTGCGCCAAGGCGCAGCGAATCCCCTACCGCTTCCAGATCCGCACCCTCCCGGAGCCGTGGCGGGTGCGTGCGGGAGAGCTCTCCCCCCGCGCCCTGCGCGACAAGGCCGGCGCGGCGCTGGCCCAGTTCACGGGCCACCCGTCCCCCAAGCCCCACCTCGTCCACAACCAGTGCGAGCTCATCCTGGTGGGCACCCGCCTGGAGCAGGTCCGGGTGGCCCCGGCCCTGGCCAAGTTCCCCGACCGGCTGATGACCGCCCTGCGGGAGGCCGCCGCCCGGTCCGACGCCAGCTGGTAGCCGGCGGCGCCGAGCGCGGCGCCGGGGTCAGCCGACCCGCTCGGCGGCGCCGTCCACCACCCCGCCGGCCCCGCCCTCGGCCTCGCCCTCGACTCCGGCCCCGCCCTCAGCTGCGGGTCCGACCGCGTCCGCGGGGCTGGTGCCGGCCGCGGCGGTGAGCACCAGCCCTCCCGGCCCGGCGTCGACGGCCACCGTCTCGCCCTGGCCGAAGCGCCCCTCCAGGATCGCCATCGCCAGGGGGTCGGCGAGGTGGCGCTGCAGGGCCCGCCTCAGCGGACGGGCGCCGAAGGCGGGATCGGTGCCGGCCTCGGCGATCCACCGGCGGGCCGCCGGGCTGACCGTGAGGTCGAGGCCGCGGTCCCCCAGCCTCGCCTCCAGCTGGGTCAGCTGGAGGCCCACGATCTGCTCGATCTCGCTCGCGCCGAGGCGGTGGAACAGGACCACGTCGTCGACGCGGTTCAGGAACTCCGGGCGGAAGTGCTGCCGGAGCAGGGCCATCACCTGGTCCCGCACCGCCGCCTCGGCGGCCGGGGCGGCGTCGGGCGCGAGCGCGGCGATCAGCGGGCTGCCCAGGTTGCTGGTCATGATGATGACGACGTTGCGGAAGTCGACGGTGCGGCCCTTGCCGTCGGTGAGGCGGCCGTCCTCCAGCAGCTGGAGCAGGATGTTGAAGACGTCGGGGTGCGCCTTCTCGATCTCGTCGAGCAGCAGCACCGCATAGGGGCGGCGTCGGATCGCCTCGGTCAGCTGCCCGCCCTCGTCGTAGCCGACGTACCCGGGCGGCGCCCCCACCAGCCGCGCCACCGCGTGCCGCTCCATGTACTCGCTCATGTCCAGCCGCACCAGCGCCTGCTCGCTGTCGAAGAGGAAGCCGGCGAGGGCCCGCGCCAGCTCGGTCTTGCCGACCCCGGTGGGGCCGAGGAAGATGAACGAGCCGATCGGACGTCCCGGATCGCTGAGCCCGGCGCGGCCGCGCCGGACCGCGTCGGCGAGGACGCGCACCGCCTGGTCCTGGCCCACCACCCGCTCGTGCAGGCGGGCCTCCATGGTGAGGAGCTTGCGCACCTCCCCCTCCAGCATCCGGCTGACTGGCACCCCGGTCCAGCGCGACACCACCTGGGCGATGTCCTCCTCGTCGACCTCCTCTTTGAGCAGCGGCTGACCGGCCTGCAGGGTGGTGAGCCGGTCCTCCTGGGCGGTCAGACGCCGCTGCAGCTCGGGCAGGGTCCCGTAGCGGAGCTCGGCGGCCCGGCCGAAGTTGGCCAGGCGCTCCGCCTGCTCGGCCTCGAAGCCGGCGCGCTCGGTCGCCTCCCGGGTGGACCGGATCTCGGCGATCGCGGATTGCTCCTGCTCCCAGCGGGCGCGCAGGCCGTCGGCGCGGGCCGAGCACTGGGCCAGCTCGCGCTCGATCGCCTCGCGGCGCTCGGTCGAGGCCCGGCCCGACTCCCGGCGCAGCCCCTCCCGCTCCACCTCGAGCTGGCGCACCTGGCGGAGCGCGGTGTCGAGCTCGACCGGCATCGAGTCGATCTCCATACGCAGGCGGGCGGCGGCCTCGTCGACGCAGTCGATCGCCTTGTCGGGCAGGAAGCGGTCGGCGATGTAGCGGTGCGCCAGCGTTGCCGCCGCCACCAAGGCGGAGTCGGTGATGCGCACGCCGTGGTGCACCTCGTAGCGCTCCTTGAGCCCGCGGAGGATGCTGATCGTGTCCTCCACCGTGGGCTCCCCCACCATCACCGGCTGGAAGCGCCGCTCCAGGGCCTGGTCCTTCTCGATGTGCTTGCGGTACTCGTCGAAGGTGGTGGCCCCGATCGCCCGCAGCTCTCCCCGCGCCAGCGCCGGCTTCAGCATGTTGCTGGCGTCCATGGCGCCCTCGGCCGCGCCCGCTCCCACCAGGGTGTGGAGCTCGTCGATGAAGAGGACGACCCGCCCCTCGGACCGGACCACCTCGGCGAGGAGCGCCTTGAGACGGTCCTCGAACTCACCGCGATACTTGGTCCCGGCGATGAGCAGGCCCAGGTCCAGCGCCGCCACCACCCGGTCCTTGAGCGACTCGGGCACGTCGCCGCGGGCGATTCGCTCCGCCAGCCCCTCGACGATCGCGGTCTTGCCCACACCGGGCTCGCCGATCAGGACCGGGTTGTTCTTGGTGCGACGCGCGAGCACCTGCATCGTCCGGCGGATCTCGTCGTCGCGCCCGATGACGGGATCGAGCTTGCCCTGGCGCGCCAGCTGAGTGAGGTCGCGGGTGTACCGCTCCAGCACCTGCTGCTTCGACTCCGGGGTGGGATCGGTGACGTGCTGGCCCTGGCGCAGCGTCGCCAGCGAGGCGCGGAGACGGTCGGACGTCACGCCCGCGCCGTGGAGGCAGCCCGCGACCGCGCCGGTGCGCATGCTCGCCAGCCCCAGCAGCAGGTGCTCGGTGGAGCAGTACTGGTCCTGCAGCTGCTCCATCTCCCGGCCGGCGGTCTGGAGCACGCTGGTCAGCTCGCGGGAGGCGAGCGGTTGGGCGCCGGTCTGGCGGGGACGTTGGCCGAGATCGGTGCGAAGGCGCTGCGCGATGGCGGCGGGGTTCCCCTCCATCCGCTGCAGCAGCGGCACCACCAGGCCATCCGGCTGGTCGAGCAGCGCCAGCAGCAGATGCTCCGGCTCCACCTCGGGCTGGCCGAACTCCTCCGCCAGCCTGGTCGCCTGCTGGAGCGCCTCCTGGCTCCGTTCGGTGAAACGATCGGTTC
The DNA here is from genome assembly GCA_027306655.1 of Candidatus Dormiibacterota bacterium. Taxonomy (GTDB): domain Bacteria; phylum Chloroflexota; class Dormibacteria; order Aeolococcales; family Bog-877; genus DAHUZL01. The sequence goes on along the minus strand of DAHUZL010000102.1, from coordinate 3,694 downwards.
GCACGGCATGGATATACCCGCGCCCGACGGCGGGGAAACTGCGGCGCCGTCAGCCGGCCGGGCGTCCTGCCTCGCTGAGGGCGGCGATCCGCTCCATCACCGGCGCTGTCAGGCTCGGCAGCACCGCCAGCGCGCCGAGGTTCTCCGCCACCTGCTCGACCCGGCTGGCGCCTGTGATGACCGAGGACACCGAGGGGTTGTGCGCGCACCAGGCGATCGCCAGCTGCGCCGTGCTGCAGCCGAGCTCGCTCGCCACCGCCCGCAGCCCGCGGACCAGCCCCGCCGACCCGGGGTCGGCGATGCTGTCGCGGAGCCAGTCGTAGCCGGCGAGGGTGGCGCGGCTGCCGGCGGGCACCCCCTCCAGGTACTTGCCGGTGAGCACGCCGGACGCCAGCGGGCTCCAGGTGGTGAGACCGAGGCCGAGCTCCTCCACCAGCGGGGAGTACTCCCTCTCCACCCGGTCACGATTCAGCAGGTTGTACTCCGGCTGCTCCACCACCGGCCGGTGGAGGTGGTGGCGCTCCGCCACCGCGACCGCGGCGCGGACCTGCTCGGCCGGCCATTCGGAGGTCCCCCAGTAGACGGCCCGGCCGCGCTGCACCAGGTCGTGCATCGCCACGACGGTCTCCTCGATCGGGGTGTCGGGGTCGGGACGGTGGCAGTAGGCGATGTCGACGAAGTCGAGCCGGAGGCGCTCCAGCGAGCCCTCCATGGCCTGCAGGAGGTACTTGCGGTTGAGCGTGTTCTGGGTGTTGACGCCGGGGTGGATTCCCCAGAAGAACTTGGTTGAGACGACATAGCTGTGGCGCGGCCAGGCGGCCCGCGCCAGGGCCCGTCCCATCAGCCGCTCGGCCTCGCCGCCCGCGTACACCTCGGCGTTGTCGAAGAAGTTGACGCCGCCGTCGCGGGCGGCCGTCATGCAGCGGAGGGCCAGGTCCTCGTCAACCTGGGCCCCGAACGTCACCCAGGACCCGAGCCCGAGCAGGCTCACCCTGAGGCCGCTCCGACCGAGGCGACGATAGAGCATCGCGGTCACGGGGATCCGCCACGGCGGCCCCCGGGGCCCACCGACGGGGCCGCCGCCTCAGACCTCCTTGAACTCGGCGTCGACGACGTCGTCCCCACCGCCAGCGGGCGCGGCCGCGCCGTCACCGCCCTCCCCCGCCTCGGCCGCGGGCGGGGTCTCGGCGCCGGCGCCGTCGGAACCGGGGGCCGACCCCCGGTAGATCGCCTCCCCCACCTTCTGCAGCGCCGCCGACAGCTCGGTCTGGCCGCTCTGCATCGCCGCCGTGTCCTGGGCGCTGATCGCCGTCCGCAGCGCGTCGGTCTTCTCGGTGATCTCGGTCCTCAGCTCGGGCGTCACCTTGTCCCCATGGTCGCGCAGGGTCTTCTCGGCCGTGTACACGAGGGAGTCGGCCCGGTTGCGCTCGGCGATCGCCTCCGCCTTGCGACGGTCGTCGTCGGCGTGGGTCTCGGCCTCCCGCACCAGCCGCTCGACCTCCTCTTTCTGGAGGGTGGTCGACCCGGTGATGGTGACCTTCTGCTCCCGACCGGTCCCCCGGTCCTTGGCGGTGACGTTGAGGATGCCGTTGGCGTCGATGTCGAACGTGACCTCGACCTGGGGCACGCCGCGGGGGGCGGGCGGGATGCCGTCGAGCATGAATCGGCCCAGGGTGCGGTTGTCACGCGCCATCGGCCGCTCCCCCTGCAGCACCACGATCTCGACCGACGACTGGCCGTCGGCGGCGGTGGAGAAGACCTGGCTCTTGCTGGCGGGAATGGTGGTGTTGCGGTCGAGCAGCTTGGTGTTGACCTCGCCCTCGGTCATGATCCCGAGCGACAGCGGGGTGACGTCGAGGAGGAGGACGTCCTTGACCTCGCCCTTCAGCACGCCGGCCTGGATCGCCGCCCCGATGGCGACCACCTCGTCCGGATTGACCCCTCGGTGAGGCTCCTTGCCGGAGAGCGTCTTCACCAGCTCCTGGATCACCGGCATGCGGGTCGAGCCGCCGACCAGGATGACCTCGTTCAGCTCTGCCACCGCCATCCCGGCGTCCTTGAGGGCGCTCAGGAAGGGCGACCGGCAGCGCTCGGTGAGGTCCTGGGTCAGCTGCTCGAACCGGGACCGCGCCAGGCGGATGTCCAGGTGCTTGGGACCGTTCTGGTCCGCGGTGATGAAGGGCAGGTTGATCTGCGTCTCCTGCAGCTGGGAGAGCTCGATCTTGGCCTTCTCGGCCGCCTCGGTCAGCCGCTGCAGCGCCTGGCGGTCCTGCTTGAGGTCGATCCCCTGCTCGCGCTTGAACTCCTCCGCCAGCCAGTCGACCACCCGGCGGTCGTAGTCGTCACCGCCCAGGTGGGTGTCGCCGTTGGTGGACTTGACCTCGAAGACCCCCTCGCCCACCTCCAGGACGGAGACGTCGAAGGTGCCGCCGCCGAGGTCGAAGACCAGGATCTTCTCGTTGGCCTTCTTCTCCAGGCCGTAGGCGAGGGCGGCCGCGGTCGGCTCGTTGATGATCCGGAGCACGTTGAGGCCGGCGATCTGGCCGGCGTTCTTGGTGGCCTGGCGCTGGGCGTCGTTGAAGTACGCGGGCACCGTGATCACCGCGTCGGTGACCTTCTCGCCGAGGTAGGTCTCGGCGTCGGCCTTGAGCTTCTGCAGGACCATCGCCGAGATCTCCTCGGGGGTGTAGCGCTTGTCCTGCACCTCGACCTCGGCCCGGCCCTCCTTGCCCTCGACCACGTGGTAGGGGACGATCGCGCGCTCGCTGCTCACCTCGCTGAAGAGCCGGCCCATGAAGCGCTTGATCGAGTAGATGGTGTTCTCGGGGTTGACCGCGGCCTGGCGGCGGGCCAGCTGCCCCACCAGCCGCTCGCCCGCCTTGGTGAACGCCACCACCGACGGGGTCGTCCGCCCACCCTCGGCGTTCGCGATCACGACGGGTTCCCCCGCCTCCATGACGGCGACCACCGAATTCGTGGTCCCCAGGTCGATGCCGACGGTCTTGGCCATGAAGCTCTCCGGACCTCCCAAGTCGCGCCGGGGCCGGCGCTCCGATTGGCGCCCTGGCGCTCCGACCTCCCTACCGTACCGCGTCGGGCAGCCGCCCAAACCCCGGCCCCGGACGCCTCCCCCCGCGGGCGCGGGCCCAGCGGGGATAACGTCGGCGCGAGAATCCCCCCATGTGCACGGTGCTCCTCGCCCACCAGTGCCTGGCCGCGACCCCCCTCCTGCTGGTGGCCAACCGGGACGAGCGCCGCCACCGGCCCACCCGGGCGCCCCACCTCTGGCGGCCCCCCGCCCCGCCGATCGCGGCCGGGCGGGACCTGGTCGCGGGCGGCACCTGGCTCGGCCTCAACCGCCACCAGGTGGTGGCGGCGGTGCTGAACCGGCGCGGGGGCCTCCCCGACCCCCGGCGGCGGACGCGCGGCGAGCTGCCGGTGGCGGCGCTCCGGCACGAGTCGGCCGCCGCCGCCGCCCGCTGGCTCGAGCGCATCGACCCCGCGGCCTACAACCCGTTCACGCTCCTGGTCGCCGACCGGAGCGGGTGCTGGATCACCGAGGGCGACGGGCGGGTCCTGACCGTGCGCCGGCTGCCCCCGGGCCCGCACCTCCTCACCACCGCCGGACTGGGCCCGGCGGACGACGACGAGGGCGACCGGGTGGAGGCCGACCTGGCGGCGGCGGTGGCTGGCG
>DAHUZL010000101.1 GCA_027306655.1 Candidatus Dormiibacterota bacterium | reverse complement strand
TGGTCACGAGCGCGGTGGCGATCACCGTCGTGCTCGAGAGCCAGGGAGTGCGCCCGCTGGCGGCCCCGGCCGCCATCGCCCTGGCGCAGCGGCCGGTTCACCCCGCCGGAGCTGGCTCGCCATCCCCGTCGGCGGCATGGCCGAGGGGTCCCCGCCATCCCGTCCAGGTCCGGCGGGTCCGGAACGTCTCGGCGAGGGCCAGCCGATCGCTCTCCGTGCTGATCGTGGCGCCGGACCGGGCCGTCACCGAGTTCGGGGACCTCCACGATGCGCCCGGTGACTCCGACCCCACCGCGGCTGCGACCCCTGAGCCGATCGAGACGCCCTCATCCCACCGGGTCATGGCGACGATCGTGACTGCCGCTCGAACACCCGCCCAGCGGTCCGCCACTCCGCGTCCGACCCAGCGGGTGGCTCCGGCGGACCCCGCCGACTCGTCGTCGAGCGACCGGGCGGACCCCGCCCGCGACCCCGTCGATCCGTCGCCAGCCGCTCGAACGCCGAGCGCCGGGCTCCCGACTGCCCGGCCCGTTCCATCCCGCCGGCCGCAGGCGAGCGTCACCTCCACCCCGAGCCCAAACGATGCCGCCCCCGCGCCATCGGTCGCCAGCCCATCCGCATCGCCCACCGCACCCCCAGACGCCGCCGACGGGTCGCCGACCCCGGGGGGCGGCGACGGGTGAGCCGCTCGAGTCGCCCACCGGCCTGAGGAGACGGCCGGTTGGGCCGCCGATCGACGGATGCCACACTGGCTCATGTGACCGCGAGCGAGCCACGTGACCCAGGGCCCGTCCGGCGCCGGCTCGGGCTGGTTCCCCGCATCCTCGGCCTCCACGCCCTGGTCTTCGCTGTGGCCATGGGAGCCGTGATCTTCGTGGTGACGCAGACCGTGAATTCCAGCCTGGTCCACGGGGTGGACAACGCCCTGGTGGATGAGACCCACGAGTTCGCCGGCGCCGCCCACGGCCGGCCGGCCGGTCAGACCCTTGCCCAGTTCGCGCTCACCTACCTGCGCACCCGGGCGTTTCCCCGGGGCACGGTCGCTCTCATCGAGATCACCAATCACGACATCCTCGGCACCGCCGGGTCCCTCGGTGTGCGCACAGCCCAGCCCGTGCTGGGCTGGTTGGCCGCTCCCCCTCGACGGGGACGGCTGGCGGCGCTCAGGGTGGGGACCACGACGTTCCAGGGCCTGGCGACTCCCATCACGGCCGGCGGCCGCCGGCTGGGGACGTTCGTGGTGGCCGCGAACCTGGCCCCGCTGCACCAGCAGGAGATGACGACGCTGATGGCCACCATCGCCCAGGCGGTGGCGGCGCTCGCGATCGCGATGCTGGCCGCCTACGCCGTCCTCCGTCGAGTCCTGCGGGTGGTGGGACGCGTGAGCGGAACCGCCGAGGCGATCGGGCGCGAGGACCTCAGCCGCCGCCTGGAGCCGGTCGCGGGCGGCGACGAGCTCAGTCACCTCGTCGACACCTTCAACGCGATGCTGGCTCGCCTGGACACCACCTTCCAGGGTCAGCGCCAGCTCCTCGCCGATGTCTCCCACCAGCTGCGCACCCCCCTCACCGTCATCCGCGGCCACCTCGAGGTCCTGCGCCGCGGGGGGTTCGCGGATCAGGTGGAGGTCGGCGACACCGTCGACCTCGTCCTCGACGAGCTCGCCCACACCACCGCCCTCGTCGGCGATCTGCTCCTGCTCGGGCGCGCCCGGGAGCCGGACTTTCTCGACCGGTCCCCGGTCCCGGTGCGGGCCCTGCTCGACGACGCCTTCACGGCCGCGCAGACCCTGGCCCCTCGGCACTGGCGGCTCGAGGTGACCACCGACGCGGTGCTCCTGGTCGACCGGACCAAATTGCGCGGCGCCATCCTCAACCTGGTCGAGAATGCGGTCGCCGCCACCGGGCCCGGGGACTCGATCACCCTGGCCGCCCGGGAGGGCCGCTGGCTCGTCATCTCGGTGGCCGACACGGGCCGGGGCCTGTCGGTCGAGGATCAGGCCAGGGTCTTCGACCGGTTCCGCCGTGGGCCCGCCGCGGACCACCGCGGCGCCGGCCTCGGCCTCTCGATCGTGCGCACGGTGGTCGTGGCCCATGGCGGCCGGGTCTCCATGGCGTCCCGGCCAGGGGCCGGGTGCACGGTCAGCATCGAGCTGCCGAACGCCGACTCGACCCCATCCCCACCGTCACGGGAGCGCGCCGGTGCACGTGCTGATCGTCGAGGATGACCCTCGGATCCGCTCCTTCCTGGCCAAGGGCCTGAAGGCCGAGGGGTACGCCACCTCGCTCGCGCCCGACGGGGACCAGGCGCTGGGCCTGGCCGCCGCGTTCGGCCCCGAGTACGACCTCGTCCTCCTGGACCTGGGCCTTCCTGGCACCGACGGCCGCGAGGTCCTGCGCCGGCTGCGCGCGGAGCACCCCGCCCTCCCGGTCCTCATCCTCACCGCTCGCGACGACGTCGCCAGCAAGGTCTGGGGGCTGGACGCGGGAGCCTGCGACTACCTCACCAAGCCCTTCGCCTTCGACGAGCTCCTGGCCCGGGTCCGGGTGGCGCTGCGAGCCCCCGGCCCGGGCGCGGCGGAGCTCGTGGCCGGCGACCTGCGCCTCGACCCGGCCACCCGGATCGTCCACCGCGCCGGGCGCCGGATCGAGCTGGCGCCCAGGGAGTGGGCGCTGCTGGAGTACTTCGCCCGCCACCCGCACCAGGTTCTCTCGCGCGCGCAGCTGCTGAGCCACGTCTGGGACATCGAGTTCGACCCCGGCAGCAACGTGGTGGACGTGTACGTCGGGTACCTGCGCCGCAAGCTTAATGCGGAGGGGCTGCCGGTCCTCCTGGGGGCGGTCCGGGGGGTGGGGTACCGGCTGCTCGCCCCCGGCGCGCCCGCCACCCCGGCCGGGTCGGACGGCCCGGCCCACGGTCCCTCGCCGGGCCCCTGATCCGGGCGGACGGCGGAGCCGGCGGTTTCGGCGGCGCGGTCCGGAGCCGGCGCGAACGGTGAGGCGACTCTCATCGCCACCTTAGGCGCGGCTCAGACGGCGCGCCCACGGTGAGCGCGCGCTCGGATCAGGGACCACCGTCCCCCCGGCGCCCCGATCGACCAAGCACCCGGCGCCGGCCGTGCTCGGTCGACGGCCGATCAGGCCCGGCCCACATTGAGGAGATCCGATGCCCCCCACCTGCATGGTCACCGGCGCAGCCGGTTTCATCGGCTCGCGACTCGCCGGCCGCATGCTTCGCGAGGGCTGGCGGGTGGTCGGGGTCGACGCGATCACCGACACCTACGACGCCCGGGAGAAGCTCGACCGCGTCGAGGCGCTGCTGCGCCATCCCGCCTACCGCCACCTCGGCCGGGATCTGGCGCTGTCGCCGCTGGGCCGGGACCTCGACGGTGTCGAGGTCGTCCTCCACCTGGCCGGTCGGCCCGGCGTCCGAGAGAGCTTCGACCGCACCCCGGACTACCTCCACGACAACGTCCGAGCCACCGAGGCCCTGGTTCGCGCGGCGACCCGAGCGGACTCGGTCCGGCGACTCGTCTACGCCTCCTCCTCGTCGGTCTACGGCGACGGGCCCGTGCCGTTCCGGGAGGACGGCCCCACCGCTCCCATCTCCCCCTACGGGAGGACCAAGCTGGAGGCGGAGCGGATCTGCCTCCGCGCGGCCGGTGACCGGCTGGAGACGGTGGCGCTGCGCTACTTCACCGTCTACGGGCCCGGCCAGCGGCCGGACATGGCCTTCCGCCGCTTTGCCGAGGCCGGCCTCGCCGGCCGTCCCCTCCGCCTGTTCGGGGACGGCCTCCAGAGCCGCGACTTCACCTTCGTCGACGATGTCGTCACGGCCACCCGGCTGGCGATGACGGCCGACGTGGCCGGGCTCGCCGTCAACATCGGCGGCGGCAGCCGGGTCACGCTCAACGAGGTGGTGCTCCTGCTGGCGGAGCTGGTCGGCCGCCCCCTCCGGGTCGAGCGCGAGGCGGTGGCCCGGGGCGACGTGCGCCACACCGTCGCCGACTCGGAACGAGCGCGGACCCTGCTCGGGTTCCAGCCCCAGGTTGGGATCGCCGAGGGATTGGCGCGGGAGGTCGAGTGGCTGCGCCGCCGCACCGCCCCCGCGGCGGCTCCGGACCGCGAGCCGGTGCCGGCGTGACCCCGCCCATCCGCAGCGCCCTGCGCAGCCTGCTCCTGTATGCCCACGACACCTACGGGCTCGGCCACCTGCGCCGCAACCTGGCCATCGCCGACCACCTCCTCGCCCGCCTGCCCGCTCTCCGGGTGGTCCTCCTCACCGGCTCCCCGGTCGCCGAGCGCTTCCGGGCCCATCCCCGGCTGACCCTGGTGCGGCTCCCGCCGGTGGTCAAGGTCGGGGCGGACGACTACCGGCCCCGCGACCCGCGCTGGGATGCGTCACTGGTGCGGCGGGCCCGGACCGCGATCATGCGCGACGTCGCGTGCCGGTTCCGCCCGGACGTGTTCCTGGTCGACCACGCACCCCAGGGCATGAAGGGCGAGCTCCTCGGGGTGTTCGACGCCCTCCGGCGGGCATCCCCGTCGACCCGTCTCGTCCTCGGCCTGCGCGACGTGGTCGACGACCCCCTGGTGGTGCGCCGGGCCTGGACCGAGCAGGGCGTGTACGCGACCCTGGCGGCGACCTACGACCGCATCCTCGTCTACGGGTGCCGGGAGCTCCTCGACGTGGTCCGGGCCTACCGGCTCCCCGAGACCACCGCTCGTCGGGTCACCTACTGCGGCTACCTGGGACGCCCCGTCACCGCCATCGCGGCGGCGACGTCCGACCCGTTTGTGCTCGGGACGGCCGGCGGCGGGGGCGACGGGGCCGAGATCCTGGCCGCCACCATCACCGCCGCGCGTGCGGCCGGACGGCGCAGCCTCATCGTCACCGGTCCGCTGATGGATCAGGGCGACCGGGCCCGTCTGGTCACCCTCGCCGCCGACGGCGGGGGATCCCAGGTGGTGGAGTTCGTGGCCGACCTGGGCTCGGCCATGGGGGCGGCCGACGCGGTGGTCACCATGGGCGGCTACAACACCCTCTGCGAGGTCGTCGCCCAGGGGGCGGCCGCCGTGGTCGTGCCGCGGCGGGTGCCCCGGCGGGAGCAGGAGATCCGGGCCCGGCTCTTCGCCGGGCGGGGCCTGCTCCGGGTGGTCGAGCCGGGTGAGGGGTTCGCCGAACGGCTGACCCAGGCGCTCGGGGCCGCCCTCGCCGAGGGTCGTCCCACCACCCGGCGCCGGCTGGACCTGGACGGCCTCCCCCGGGTGGCCCGGGCGCTGGCGCGGGAGGCGGTCGCGCGCCACCTGGGCCTCGAGGACCGGGCCCCGGTGACCGTGCTCCCGGCGTGGGAGGCGTCGGCGTCCCACCGCGCCGCGGCGGCCGGCGCCCGCGTGGCGGTCCCGGCGTGAGCGGCCGGCCCCCCGACGGGGGGACGGTCGGCTACCTGGTCAAGCGCTTCCCGCGCCTCTCCGAGACCTTCATCCTCGACGAGATCCTGGGCCTGGAGGCGGCGGGGGTCCCGATCCGCCTGTACGCCCTGGCCCACCCGGGCGAGCCGGTGGTCCAGCCCGACGTGGCCCGGGTCGCGAGCCCGGTGACCTACCTGCACCCGACCGGCTCCCGGTGGGTCGCGTGGCGGGCCGGGATCGCGACCGGCCGCGCCCACGCGGCCCTCCTCCGCCGCGACCCCGGACGCTATCTCGGGGTCGTCGCCTACATCCTGGTGAAGCGGCGCCACCGCTCGACCCTGCGCCACTTCGCCGAGGCGGGGCGGCTCGCCCTCCTTCTCGAGGAGGACCGGGCGTGCCATCTCCATGCCGCCTTCGCCCACGGGCCGGCGTCGGTCGCCCACCTGGTCCACCGCCTCACCGGCCTGCCCTTCAGCTTCGCCGCCCACGCCAAGGACCTCTACCTGTCGGCTCCGGACCTTCTCCAGCGCAAGGTGGGCGCCGCGACGTTCGTTCTGGTGTGCTCGCGCTCGGCCGAGCGCCACCTCCGGCTGCTGGCCGGGCCGGCCGCCGACCGGGTCGTGCTGGCTCCCCACGGGGTGGATGTCGACCGCTTCGCCCCACCGCCCGGAGCGGGTCCCTCTGGCCCGATGCGGGTCCTCTCGGTGGGTCGGCTGGTGGCCAAGAAGGGCCACCTTGTCCTGCTCCTGGCCATCGCCCGGGTGGCGGCCGAGCGGCCCTGCTCGTGCCGGATCATCGGCTCGGGGCCGCTCCGCGACCAGCTCCAGGCCACCATCCGGCGGCTCGGTCTCACCGACGTCGTCACCCTGGTCGGCTCCCAGACCCACCAGGAGGTGGCCCTGGCCTATGGCGCGGCCGACGTCTTCGTCCAGGCGAGCCGGGTCCTGGCCGACGGCGACCGCGATGGCATCCCCAACAGCCTGCTCGAGGCGATGGCCAGCGGGCTGCCGGTGGTCGCCAGCCGAGTGGCCGGCATCCCCGAGGTCGTGGATGAGGGCTGCGGCCGGCTGGTCGCACCCGGGGATTCCGCGGGGCTGGCGGATGCCCTCCTCACCCTGGCGGCCGACCCAGCCCTGGCCCGCCGGTTGGGGGCGGCGGGACGGTCGCGTGCCATCCAGCAGTTCGACCGGGCCGTCTGCGCCCGCTCCATCGCCCCCCTGTTCCGGGGAGGGGTCACGGCCGCGGTATCCGGCGAGCCGGCATCGCGACCGGCCGCCGAGCCGGCGACACGGGCCTCGTGAGATGGACCCGCTGCGCATCGCCTATCTCGTCCCCGACCCCGGGATCCCCCTCGGGGGCACCAAGGGAGCCAGCGTCCACGTGGCCGAGCTCTGCCGGGCGCTGGCCGGGCGCGGCGCCGAGGTGACCGTGCTGGCCCAGCGGGTGGCCGCGGCGCCGACCGCCGCGCCACCCGACGGGGTCCGCATCGTCGCGCTCGACCCCGGCCCCCTTCCCCGTGGGGCGGGTGGCGACGCCGCCCGCGCCGCTGCGGCGGCCGACTTCACGCGGCGGGCCCTGCCCGTCCTCCGACGGATGCGGCCGGACGTCGTGATCGAGCGGCTCTCGCTCCATTTCGGTGCCGGCGCCGCCCTGGCCCGGGGGGTTGGGGCGGCGCGGCTCCTGGAGGTGAACGCCCCGGTCGTCGCCGAGAGCCACCGCCACCGGGGGCTCCTCGACCTCGGCCCGGCGGGCCGAGCCGAGGCGCGCGCGGTGGCCGGCAGCCGGGTCGCGGCCGTGTCCCAGCCGCTCGCCGACTGGGCCATGGCCCGGGGAGCGGCCCAGGCGACCGTCATCCCCAATGGAGCGGACCCGGTCCGTTTCGCCCCCTCCCGCAGCCCGCTGGCGCGTCGGCGGCTGGCGGCCGGCCTGGGTCTCGAGGGGGCCGAGGTCGTCGGATTCGTCGGCAGCCTCAAGCCCTGGCACGGGGTGGAGGTGCTCCTCGCCGCGGCGGCCCTCCTCGCCCCGGCGCGGCCGCGACTTCGCGTCCTCCTCGTCGGCGACGGGCCGCAGCGCGCGTCGCTCGAGCTGCTGGCGGCACGGCCCCCGCTGCAAGGCCGGGTCGTCTTCTCGGGGGTCGTGGGCCCCAGGGACGTTCCAGCCTACCTCGCCGTCCAGGATGTCGCCACCGCCCCGTACCTGCCCGCGCCCGACTTCTACTTCTCCCCGCTCAAGGTGGTGGAGGCGATGGCCGCCGGGCGCCCGGTGGTCGCGTCGGACCACCCACCGGTGGCGGCGATGCTGGGCCCCGCCGGCGTCCTGGTTCGGCCCGGCGATCCCGCCGCCCTGGCCGCCGCGGTCGCGGGGCTCCTCGATGACCCGGCCCGCGCCGCCCGCCTCGGACGGGCAGCCCGACGACGGTCAGTGGCGGCGGAGGGGTGGGACGCGGTGGCCACCCGGATGCTGGCGGCGGCGCTGGCCCCCGAACCGGTGGCGGACGCCGGAGCGAGGCGCTCGGCATGAGCCTCCGCTTGTTCCTCCCGCTCCTGCGACCGGAACGGCGCGGCCTGGTCGCCGGGCTGGCCGCCAGCGGCGCGGTGGCGGTGCTGCAGTGGGCGGCGCCATGGCCGCTGAAGTTCGTCTTCGACAGCGTGCTGGCCCGGCGGCCGCTGCCCACCTGGCTGCGCTTCCTGCCCCCCCACGGCGTCCCGCTGCTTCAGCTTCTGGCGGCGGCGATGCTGGGGATCGCGATCGTCCTGGCGGGGGCCGACTACCTGTCCAACCGGCTGGTCGCCAATGTCGGGCAGCGGGTCGTCTTCGCGCTCCGGGGCCGGCTCTTCCGGCACCTGGAACGCCAGGGGCTGGACTTCCACCGCCGGCGGCCCACCGGCGACCTGATGGCCCGTCTTGGGGGGGACATCCAGGCGATCCAGGGCGCCCTGGTCACCGCGGTCCCGACCCTGACCCGCAACGTCCTGACCCTGCTCGGGATGGTGGCGATCATGCTGATGCTGGACTGGCGCTACGCGCTCCTGGCCCTCTCCCTCGCCCCCGTCCTGTACCTGGGCAGCCGCCACTACCTGCGGCGCATCCGCCAGGTCCAGCGGACCGCCCGCCGAGCCGACGGGGAGGCCAGCGCGGTGGCCCAGGAGGTCCTCACCGCGATCGCCGCGGTGCAGGCCGCCGGCACCGAGCCGGCGGAGGCCGCCCGCTACACGGAGACGACCCGGCGGGCGCTCACCGCCAACTGCCGGGCGGTGGTGCTCCAGTCCGAGTTCACCCCCCTGGTCACCGCGTCCATGACCGTCTCCACCGTCCTGGTCCTGTTCTTCGGCGCCCAGGCGGTGGTCCAGGGCCAGCTCACGCCCGGCGACCTCCTCGTCTTCATGGCGTACCTGCGCGGCATGTACAGCCCGATGCGACAGCTGGCCAAGCTGGCCCAGGTGGTGGGCCGGGCGCAGGCCGCGGCCGACCGGGTGGCGGAGGTGCTGGCGATCGACGAGGCGGTGCCGGAGGTGCCCCAGCCCCGGGGGCTGAGTCGGGCCCGCGGCCTGATCGAGCTCCGCCAGGTCGCCTATTCCTACCCCGGTGGTCCCCCGGTGCTGGACGGGGTCGACCTCGAGCTTCCTCCCGGCAGCCACACCGCCCTGGTCGGGGCCACCGGCTGCGGCAAGAGCACCCTCCTTCGGCTGATCCCCCGATTCGCCGACCCGACCCGGGGCCAGGTGCGCCTCGACGGGCACGACCTCCGCTGGCTCAGCCTCACCGACCTGCGCCGGCAGGTGGCGCTCGTGTCCCAGGAACCGGCCCTGTTCCGGTGCACGGTGTGGGAGAACATCGTCTACGGCACCGACCGCGGCGACCGGGCCACCGCGATCGCGGTGGCCCGCGCCGCCGGGGTGGAGGAGGTGATCCTCCAGCTGGAGCGGGGGTTCGACACCCCGGTGGCAGAGCGCGGCCAGACCCTCTCGGGCGGGCAGCGCCAGTCGATCGCGGTGGCCCGGGCGATGGCCCGCAACACGCCGGTCGTCCTCCTGGACGAGCCGACGACCGGGATGGACGGCCGGCTCGAGGCGGTGCTCCTCGAGGCCCTCAGCCGGCTCGCCGCGGGGCGCACCACCGTGACCGTGAGCCATCAGGCGCCGGGGTGGCGGCGCGCCGACCGGATCGTCGTCCTGTCGCGGGGGCGGGTCGACACCGCGGCCGCGGTCCCGGACCGCCGGCCCGCTGCGGCCCTGGGCCCGCTCCGTTGGCAGCCCAACGGGGTGGGAGAGCGTGCATGAGCCTCGAGACCGACCCGGCCGCCCTGGCCCTGCGGGCTGCCCGGCCGACCACCCTCTGTGTCATCGGCGCCGGCTACGTCGGGCTCACCGCGGCGGTCTGCCTGGCCCAGCTCGGCCACCGGGTCGGCTGTGTCGAGACCGACCCCGGCCGGCTCCGGGCGATCCGGGCCGGCCACGTCCCGATCGAGGAGCCCGGGGTCGCTGAGCTCCTCGCCGCCCACCTGGCGAGCGGGCGCCTCCGCGTCACCGACGATGTGGCCGAGGGGGTCGCCGATGCGTCGGTGGCGATGCTCTGTGTTGGCACCCCCCCGACGGCCCGGGGCGACCCTGACCTCCGCCAGATCGCTCACGCCGCGCGCGCTGCCGCCCGGGCGGCCACCGACCACCTCGTCCTGGTCGTCAAGAGCACGGTGCCCCCGGGCTCCTGTGAGGCACTGGAGCTGCTGGTGGCGCCGGAGCGCGGCGACGTCCGGGTGACGGTGGCCTCCAATCCCGAGTTCCTCCGCGAGGGCCGCGCCGTCTTCGACTTCTTCCATCCCGACCGGGTGGTGGTGGGGGTTGACCCCCCGGGCTCGGCCGAGCTGGTCGTCTCGCTGTATCCCGCGGCGTGGCCGCGCGTGGTCTGCGACCGGCGCAGCGCCGAGCTGGTGAAGTACGCCGCCAACACCTTCCTGGCGGTGAAGATCTCCTTCGCCAACGAGGTCGCCGGACTCTGCGAGGCCCTGGGCGCCGACGCCGACCAGGTCCTCCACGGGGTCGGGCTCGACGCCCGGATCGGGGCGGCATTCCTCGGCCCCGGTCCGGGCTTCGGCGGCTCCTGTCTCCCCAAGGACGTCTCCGGGTTCGTCGCGGTGGCGGAGGCGGTCCAGCACCCGGCCCGGATGGCCCGGGCCGCCGAGGCGGTGAATGAGGACGCGATCGTGGGGCTGGTGGCGAAGATCGAGTCGGCGGTCGGGCCGCTCCGGGGCGTGCGGGTCGGTCTCCTCGGCCTCGCCTTCAAGGCAGGCACCGACGACGTGCGGCACTCACCCGGGCTGGGCCTGGCGACCGCCCTGGCGGCAGCGGGCGCCCGCATCACCGCCCATGACCCGCTCGCCGTGGTCCCGCAGATGCCGGGCCTCCAGTTCGATGATCCGTATGAGGCGGCGCGTGGCGCGGAGGCGGTCGTGGTGACGACCGCGTGGCCCGCCTACCGCGAGCTGGACCTCCGCCGGCTGCGCCGCGAGATGGCGGGCTCGGTCGTGGTCGACGCGGTCGGGGTGCTCGACGGGGCGGCACTGTCGGCGGCCGGCCTGGAGTGGTACGGGGTCGGCCGCGGCCGGCCGCTGGGGTTCCACCCCGTGGTCACCGGACCGTTGGAGTGGGCGCTGGAGGGAGAGCCGGCGTCAGGGCCCGCCATCTCGGGGGGTCCGGCCGGCGGGTGAGCCGGAGGTTCGACGGCGGGTCGGCCGGGGTCGGTGACCGCTCAACCGGGGTGGAGACGGTCGTGGCGCGGTGGTGTCGCCGATCCCCTACGGTTGCAGGCATGGATCAGGTTTCGGTTCGTGACCTTCGCAACCACACCGCTGATGTGCTGCGTCGGGTCGAGGCC
>DAHUZL010000092.1 GCA_027306655.1 Candidatus Dormiibacterota bacterium | reverse complement strand
CGGGCGGGGCCGGCTGATGCAGCTCGGACCGGGGGTGGTGCTGCTCTACCTGCTCGCCGCGGTGCTCTTCATCTGGGGCCTGCACCAGCTCAGCTCGCCCCGGCACGCTCGCAGCGGCAACCTGGTGGCGGCTCTCGGGATGGCGATCGCCCTCGTCACCACCATCCCCGAGCTCCACCGCAGCGGGCTCGACCTGGTGCTGCTGGGGCTGGCGATCCTGATCGGGGCCCCGCTGGGAGCGGTCGCCGCCCGCTCGGTCCGGATGACGGCGATGCCGCAGATGGTGGCGTCGTTCAACGGCGTCGGCGGGGGCGCCGCCGCGCTGGTGTCGGTGGTGGAGTTCCTGCGCACGCCGCGGGCGGGGTCGGTGGCGCTGGTGCTGTCGATCCCGGTGGTGTTCGCGGTCGTGATCGGGGCGGTCAGCTTCGCCGGCTCCGGCGTCGCCTACGCCAAGCTGCAGGAGCTGCTGCGGGGCACCCCGATCACCTATCCGGGACAGCAGGCGGTCAATGCCGGGATCGCGGTCGCGATCGTGGTCCTCGGCGTGCTCTTGGTCACGACCGGGGTCGGCCCCCCGGCGCTGCTGGCGCTGCTGCTGCTCGCTGGCACCCTGGGGGTCGCGTTCGTGCTCCCGATCGGCGGCGCCGACATGCCGGTCGTGATCTCGCTCCTCAATGCCTTCACCGGGCTGGCGGTGGCCGGCGACGGCTTCGTCCTCGGCAACCCGGTCCTGATCGTGGGCGGCACCCTGGTCGGGGCATCGGGCACGTTTCTCACCAAGATGATGTCGGACGCGATGGGCCGGTCGTTGGGCGCCCTCCTCTTCGGCGCGTTCGGAACCGTGCTGGTGAGTCCGGAGGCCGCCGCCGGCGACGGGGGGCGGAGCGTGCGCTCCGGCTCCGCGGACGACATCGGCACGCTGCTCGCCTATGCCCGGCGGGTCATCATCGTCCCCGGCTACGGGCTGGCGGTGGCGCAGGCGCAGCACGCCGCCCGCGACCTCGCCGACGCCCTCGAGACCCGCGGCGTCAGCGTCGACTACGCCATCCACCCGGTCGCGGGACGGATGCCCGGACACATGAACGTGCTCCTCGCCGAGGCCAACGTCCCCTATGAGCAGCTGAAGGAGATGGACGTCATCAACGACGCCTTCCGCTCCGCCGACGTCGCCCTGGTGGTGGGCGCCAACGACGTCGTCAACCCGGCGGCGCGCTCGACCCCCGGCAGCCCCATCTTCGGGATGCCGATCCTCAACGCCGACCAGGCGCGGTCGGTGGTGTTCCTGAAGCGGTCGATGCGGCCGGGCTTCGCCGGCATCGACAACGAGCTGCTCTATGACCCCCGGACCACCCTGCTCTTCGGCGACGCCAAGGATTCGCTCACCCAGCTGGTGGCGGCGGTGAAGGCGGCCTGAGACGGCTGCCCTTGACGTCCTCCCCGGCCTGACCGCCCGGGATTCCTCCTTCGGTCGGCGACCACGAGGCTCAACGCGCCCAGGGCGTTGGGTTGGGAGGTCACCGACAGCGACGACAGCTACGGGATGGTCGAAGGCACCGGCATCATGATCGGCTTCGGCACGGTCGAGGGATTCCTGCCCGCGCAGTGGCCTGATGAGGCTTGCGCCAAACGCGTCCACCTCGACCTGCAGGGGGAAGACGTCGACGAGGCGGCCGAGAGCCTTCGCGCGATCGGAGCCAGTCTACCTGACTCCCAACCCGGAGCTGGGCACTGGCGGGTGCTGTTCGATCCCGACGGCCAACCGCTCTGTCTGAGTCCCCGGCCTGTGGCCGTGCCGTAGCGCCCGTCGTGACAGAACTCGCGGAGCTGCTCGTCCAGAACGCTGAGGCATGGCATGCCTGGCTCGACAGCCACCATGCCGAGCATCCCGGGGTCTGGTTGGTGCTGCACAAGAAGGGCGGTCAGACGACGGCCCTGACCTACGCCCAGGCGCTTGACGAGGCGCTGTGCTTTGGCTGGATCGACGGGCGGATCGCACGACGTGACGACGACAGCTATCGCCAGCGCTTTACGCCGCGCCGGCCCGGCAGCCCCTGGTCCGCCAGGAACGTCGAGCACGTCGCCCGCCTTAGCGAGGCTGGACGGATGCAGCCGGCCGGAGTCGCCGCCGTCGACGCGGCCAGGGCGCAAGGACGATGGCAAGCGGCCTACCGCGGGCAGGCGGACATGCAGATCCCGCCCGATCTGGCCCAGGCGCTGGCGGCCAATCCCGCCGCCGTCGCGACGTTTGACCAGTTGGACGCAGCCAACCGCTACTCCATCGTCTACCGACTCGACGCTGTTAGGCACCCGACGACCCGGGACCGCAAGCTGGCCGAGTACATCGACATGCTCGCTCGCGGCGAATCCCTCCATCCCCGCAAGGCCCGGAAGGATCTACAGTGAGCGTCCCCGCTGGGCCTGACGCCGAAAACACGCCGCTTGTTCCCCGGCCCCACGCCGGGGCCCCGGTCGACTTGTACCGCGGCACCCGGAGCCCAGCGGCGAGGGTCGCAGGCGAAGATAATGGCAGCGGCGCGTGGGCTGGTGTCTCGCTTGCCGTCATGGCTTGGCACGGGCGTAGGCGGCGGCGAGCGCGCCGAAAGCCTGTTTGGGTTCCCAGCCCATGTCTGGATACGTGGTGCCGCATTGACTCTGTAGGACCGCTACGACTCCGTAGGAGGCCAGATCAAGGTCCCGGTGGACGTCGGTGTCATGCCGCGGCTGTTCGAATCCAGCGAAGGTGTGCCAGAACGCGGAGTCAATGTCTTCGGCTTCGTAGACCTCGAGCATCTGGCTCAGGTACCTGACCTGCTCTTCCTCGTCGCGCTGGTAGCTCCCGGGGATGACCGGAGGGTCCGACTTCTCGTCGATGATCATCCAGCCCATGCCGCCACGGTCGGCGGCGCCGCGGTAGGTGCAGCAGCCGAACTCGGTGACCGCGACCGGCTTGCCGAAGCGCCGGTAGGAGCGCAGTCCCTCCCGGTAGCCAGCGGCGTTGTCCGCGTCGCGGTAGGCATCGACGGAGACCAGGTCGAACAGCTCCCACTCGACGGTCTCCCAGGGTGCTGACGCGTAGGTGATGGGCCCAGCGAACTCTTCCCTGGCGGTGCGCGCGATGTCCTGGAGCGTGTGCCGGGATCGATCCAACCCGCTGGTCAGAACTGCCATCACGTCAGGCTTACGCTGCAAGTCTGGATCGGTCACCGCGGCGATACGGCCGGCCACGGTGTGGCCGCCGGGGAAGAAACCCGCGCACCACAGCGAGATCTCGCAGCCGGCCACCAGCACCACCCGGCCCTCATGCGCCCGCCGGAGCCGCTCGGCCTCGGGTGCGCAGCGGGTAAAGTACCCGGGCAGAGCGTCTGGTTCCAGGTTGACCGGGACGGGCGAGAACCACAGCTCCAGCCCGGCGGCAAGAGCATGCCGGCCGGCCCGCGCCAGCCGCTGCGGGTCATCGCCGGTCACCCGGACCGCGGTCGCGTGCAGGTCGGCGGCGATGATCTGCAGTTCCCGCTCCACCACCGCGTCGTCAAAGCGCTTGCGGGTGCAGTGCCCGTCGGCAGTGATCCCGGTGTCATAGACGATGCCGTAGTTCCGCATGGCCATCCCCCTGTCCTTGGATCCATACTGGGTAGGTCTTCTTGTCAAACATGGTCAGCGCATGGGACCACGCCCCGTCGAGTGGTGTACGGCACGCGGAACCGGCAGCGGTGAGGCGGGGTCACCGTGCCGGGGCTGGCCGGGGGACGGCCCAGCAGGGCGGGCTGCCGTCGCCCGCGCCCACCTCCGGGGCTCCTCGTCCTTCCGGGTCTGCGGTGGTTGAGGTCCCATGGAGGCGAGTCGACGGTCCGTCGAGGCGCCTCCCAGGCACGGTATTCCCCCGGCCTGAAGGGGGGAGTGGCATTCCACTCGGGTCAGGCCGTCACCCCGGCGGTGACCGCGCGCACTGAGGGCACCGCCAGCACCAACGCTCCGGAGAGTCCGACGTAGGCGACCCCGATCCAGAGCAGCGCGGCCGGGCCGACGAGCGCCACCGCCGGGCCGACCACGGCCAGACCCACCGGCAGCAGCATGTGCGAGCCGAGGGTGTTGAACGAGCTGACCCGGGAGAGCGTGGCCGCCGGCACCTCCCGTTGCAGGGTGGTGGTCCAGAGCGCATCGTAGGTGGTCTGGCCGATCCCGCAGGGGACCGCCACCACGCACACCAGCCAGAGCGGCCCTCCCAGCGCCAGCAGCACCAGGACGGCGGCGAAGACGGTCAGGCCGAGGTTGGCCGTCACCAGCGGACGGCGGGGCCGC
>DAHUZL010000085.1 GCA_027306655.1 Candidatus Dormiibacterota bacterium | reverse complement strand
CTCGTACGGGTCTCCGGTCGCTCAGGGCAAGCACATCAAGGACGTGGTCGGCTTGGCGGCGACGCCCAACGGTGGCGGGTACTGGGTGGTGACCGCCACTGGGAGCGTCTTCCCCTATGGGAACGCCCGATTCTATGGCTCTCCGTTCACCAGCGGCGCACGCCACATCCGGGTCGTCGGCATCGCCGGGACGTAGGGCGCCGGCGGGCCGTCGAACTGAGGGTCGGGCTCCCCGCGTCGGAGCCCAGACGGGGCGGCCGGGGTCCTGCTCGGAGCCGTCACCACCGATCTCACCGGGCGGCTGGCCGTCGGCCCGTGGCGGATCGGGCCCGCCGCTGATGGCGGGATCAAAGAGTCGGTCGGCGTGGCCGCCGGGTGGGCACGCGGGCGTATGCCACGCGGCCCTGGGCGATCGCGTTGGCGGCGTCCTGCGCCACCTCGTCACTGACGACCACGGCTCGAGCGGTGACCCCGGTGACCCGCTCGAGGTCGGCGGCGCGGGCGAGGGCACGGTCTATGTCCGTATGGTCGGCGGTCAGCGATGCCTCGACGACGACGTAGCCGGCCACTCCCCCGGAGTCAGGCCCCCAGGCGAACAGCCCGTTCACCTTCGTGATCGCGTCCGCGGCGTGGGGAGTGAGCGTCCCAGCCGCGACGGCTCGGGCCAGCTGCGGCCGCAGCGTCTCGACCGTGATCGTCCGCAGCGTCCCGGGCGGGACGCCCGCAGCCGCCTCGATGCTCCAGATGGACCGCAGTGCCTCGCGGCGCTCATAGTCGGCCCCGACCAGGTTGCTCACACGCCCCTGGGTCCACTCCTGGGCCTTGACCAGCTTAGCTACCAAGGCAGGCAGTTCCAGCAACTCCTCGGTGAGAAGTTCCCGCCGGATCGCCTCCCGAGTGTCCGGGTCGGTCCGCAGCGCCGTCAGGATCGCGTGGAGATCGGCCGCCATGATGGGAGCGTACACCCGCCTGGCGGCCGGCCACCGGGCGTGCTGCCGAGAGCCGCGCCTCGGTCGTCCCCTCCGTCCCCACCACCCGACGTACCGAGGTGGGCACGTTCCCACGTCCCGGCCGCTGACGCCGGCCGCCGGACCGCCGGCTCCCGGTCAGCCGCGGGTCGAGGGTGATCCGGACCGCTCGCCCGGCTCTGGCACTGGGGCGCTCGACCGCTCGGCCGCTTGGAATCCCACCGTCCGCCGGCTCCGGGGTGGGTCGCCCAGCCGCCCGGCCCCGAGCCGATCGGTGATCCACACCTGCCGACGGGGAGCGCCCTGCGACAGCGCCCGCTGCACGACCGCCTCCACGCGGGTCTCCACGCCGCGCAGGCCGAGCCCGCCGCACGGCGAGCTCCTGGTCCCGGGCGGCCCGACGACCGGCCCTCAGCAGTCCCTTGCGCATATCGAGAACGGTTCCTCGAGGCGGACGAGGATGTCGCGAGCCGGGGGCGGCCACTCCGGTACCGGCTGACCACGCGGGGTGTCCACGCCCTCGGCTGCAATTCGCTCAAGGCACTGCGCACGGCCCTGATCGAGCTGGCCGCGGACGTGGTGACGCGATCGCCCGCGCTCGAAGGCGTCAGGCCCGGCAGGCGCGTCGGGCTGGGAACCATCCCGCCGACCACGGTCAGCCCAGCAGCGAGC
>DAHUZL010000084.1 GCA_027306655.1 Candidatus Dormiibacterota bacterium | reverse complement strand
CCTCGCTGTGGCAGACCTCGATCCGGGCCGCGGTCGGCCGCTGCAGGTGGCCGTAGCCGGCGCCCCGGATGGCATCCGGCGGCGCCTCGTCGTCGGCCGCCTTGATGCGCAGCCCGAGCCGCTCCCCCGGGCCGAGCCGGCGCGCCCCCGGGGCACAGTCGATCCGCAGCTCCATCAGGCCGCCGGGCTCGACCGGGTCGGCCTCCCGGTGCGGGTGATGGGGCTGCCACGGGCGGGAGCGGTCGGCATCGATCGCCCGCCGGCTGGCCCGCAGCCAGCCGCGGGTCAGCTCCTCCTCGGCGCCGGCCGGGTCCTCCGCGAAGACCGAGACGAAGCAGAGCAGCTCGGTGTCGGTGGTGCGGCACCACAGCTCCAGCACCATCGGCCCCATCACCAGGGTCTCCTCCACCAGCGGGGCGGTGCGGAAGACGGCGGCCCCGTGGCCGAACGGCGAGTCCTCGAAGGTCGTCGAGCGCTCCAGCGGCCAGGGGTCGTGCTCGTGCAGGAGGCCCTGCTCATGCAGGTGGAAGGCCATCCACCGGGTCTCCGGGAGGGGCCACTCGGTGGCCGTGCGCCAGCCGCCGGTGCCGGGGACGAAGAGCCGGATCGGGGGTTCTGCCATGAACCCCGTGTCGTTGCCGAGCAGCCAGTGGTCGAACCAGCGCAGCGCCTCCTGGTGGAGCTGGGTCAGGGGGCGGTCGAGGTAGAGGGCGGGGCCGATCAAGAGCTTCTTCGGCCCCTGCCAGCGCTCCCAGCTGCGGAACGCGCCCGGAAGGTGGAGCCCGAACAGGCCCCAGCAGGCCCCGAGGTAGGCGGGGACGTCGGTCGCCCGGTAGTCCACCCGGCGCTCCTCGTAGAAGGCGCCGTCGAACGGCTGCAGCACGATGTCGGCGAGGAAGGCGTCGGCGCCCTCCGGATTGCGCAGCGCCGCCACCAGCCCGGGGACCTCGCTGATCTCCTCGTCGTCGAGCGCCGCCGCCAGCCGGGCCCGGTGGGCCTCGTCGCCCACCCGCTCGCGCAGCCAGCTCCGGTAGCGCACCGCGTCGAACTTGTCCTTCCACTGGAGCAGGAAGCGGTGGGAGAGGATGCCGCCGTGATAGAACATGTCGCGGTAGAAGTCGGTCAAGCCGAAGGGGCAGAAGATCGCCCGCAGCGCGGGCGGACGCCGCATTGCCACGTGGAGCTGGATCGAGGCGAAGTAGGAGATCCCGAACATCGCGACCTGACCCGAACACCAGGGCTGAGCCGCGATCCACCCGATCGCCTCCGCCACATCGTCCACCTCCTGCGGACCCATCGCCTGGAAGGTGCCGGCGGAGGCGCCGATCCCGCGGACGTTGAAGACCCCGTGGGCGTAGCCACGGCGGGCGAAGAATGACGGGTCGCCGGCCTCGATCCAGCCCCGCTGGTAGCTGAAGCCGGCGGGGTGGATGGGGGCCGTCTGGAGCTCGTTGTTGTAGGCGTGGACGCTGAGGATGGCGGGGACGGGCCGGTCGGTGTCGGGCCGGAACCAGGTCCCGGCGAGGTGGGCGCCTTCGGAGAGGGGAATCCGGCCGCCGGTCTCGACCCGGACGCGGTGACGCGGCTCCGACGATCGCCAGGTCGGACCGAACATGGACGCCTCCTCCTTCACCGGGCCCGGTGGTCAGGGCCGGACCTGAGCCACCCGCGCGACCACCACGTGGACCCGCTCCGACCGCAGGCCCGTCTCCACCGCCTCCGCCAGCTCCGCGGCGGTGGCCACCCGGCTGGCGATGGCGCCGTACCCGGTCGCCACGCGGCCGTGATCGATCCCGCTGATCTCGGTGCCGGGGTGGGTCCGCGGGTCCATCGCCACCCCGAGCCAGCTCTCGACCGCGCGCTTCACCGCCAGGTACCCGCCGTTGTCAAGGACCACGACCACCAGCGGCACCGCTTGCGCGCACGCGGTCCAGAGCGCCTGCACCGAGAAGTGGAGGCTGCCGTCGCCGACCACCGCCACCACCGGGCGGTCGGGCGCGGCCAGCCTGGCCCCGACCGCGGCCGGCACCCCCCACCCGAGGGCCCCGCCGCTGCTGCGCCACACGGCCCCGCCCGCCGGCACCCGCCCGTGACGGAAGAGGTGCCGTGACGCGCGCACGCCCTCCTCGACGACGATCGTCCCCGCCGGCCACACCCGCCCCAGCTCGGCCGCCACCGCCACCACCGACATCGGCTGCACCGCGCGGGCGGCGGCGAGCTCGGCGTCGAGGGCTTGGCGGCGGGCCCGCCCCAGCGCGGTCAGCCGCTGCTGCCGCACCCGTCGGCGGGCGCCATCGAGGCCCCCCGCCGGGCTGGTCGCGTTCACGATCCCCTGGAGCACGGCGAGGGGGTCGCCCGCGATCCCGATCGCGGTGGGAAGGTTGCGGCCGATGACCGCCGGGTCGGGATGGACGTGGATCAGCGAGGCGCCCTCGGGCAGGCGCGGACCGAGACGCTCGGAGAACGGGTAGAAGACGCGGCACCCCAGCGCCAGCACCAGGTCGCACCCCTCCAGCACCGCCGGATCCTCGCCGTAGACGCCGAGCGCGTGGGGATCGTCGGCCGGAAAGGTGAGGGTGCCCAGGTCGGTGAGGTCGGCGGCGAGCACCGGCAGGCAGAGGACCTCCGCCAGCCGCTGCAGCGGCTCGGTCGCGTGGGCGGCGTGGGTGCCGACCACGGCGACCGGCCGGTGCGCGGTCGAGAGCCGCTCCGCCACCTCGGCCAGCACTGACGGATCGGGATCGCGGGCCGGCGCCGCCCGCTCCACCCCGGGGAGCCCCACGACCGACCAGCCGGGGGCCAGCTCCTCCCGCAGCAGGTCCTCGGGGACGGCGAGGAAGGTGGGCCCGGACGGGGACGCGGTGGCGGCGTGGAGGGCGCGGGCGAGGTCGGCGGCGACCGCCCCGGCGCTGAGGCTCTGCCAGGACGACTTGGTGAAGGGCCGGAGCAGGCCGGCCAGGTCGGGGATCGCGCAGAAGCCGTCGGCGCTGAGGACCGGGCGGTCCTTGTGCCCCGCCATCAGCACCACCGGCGAGCCATCGCGGGCGGCGTTGTAGAGCTGGCTCATCCCGTTCATGGTGCCCACCGTGGTGTGCAGCCCCACCACCCCGGGGCGGCCGGACGCGCGGGCGTAGCCATCCGCCATCGCCACCGCCGCGCTCTCGTGGAGCGCCAGCACGTAGCGTAGGCCAGGCTCGGCCCGGATCGCCTCCAGCAGCGCCGCCTCGGTCGACCCCGGCAGGCCGAAGAAGGTGTCGACGCCGACGGCACGGAGGGTGGCGACGACGGCGTCGGCGACGTTCACCGGATCAGCGCGCCTGCTCGGCGAGCTCGGCGACGGCGCCGCCGAGGAAGACCTCGCGCATCCGGGGGTCGTGGAGGATCTCCGGCGCCGGCGCCGACATCACCACCCGCCCGCGGACCATGAGGTAGGCCCAGTCGGAGACCTCCAGGGCGGCGATCGCCTTCTGCTCCACCAACAGGACGCTCTTGCCGATGGTGCCGAGGGCACGAACCTGCTCGTGGAGGACGATCCGCGACATCTCCGGCGACAGGCTGGCGGTGGGTTCGTCGAGGATCAGGACCCGGGGGTCGAGCATCAGCACGCGCGCGATCGCGGTCATCTTGCGCTCGCCGCCGCTCAGCGTTTCGACGTAGCGCTGGAGCATCGGCCGCAGCTGGGGAAAGACGCCGAGCGTGCGCTCCATCCGATGCGCCCGCTCCCGCTTGCCACAGAGATAGCCGCCCATCTCCAAGTTCTCGCCCACGCGCAGCGACTCGAAGACCTCCTCCACCTGGGGGACGTAGCCGATGCCGAGCCGCGCCAGCTTCTGGAGAGGGAGTCCGGTGACGTTGCGGCCCTCCAGGTGGACGGTGCCGCCGAGCAGGCGGGCGATACCGAGGATCGCCTTCAGGAGGGTGCTCTTCCCCGCCCCGTTGGGACCCGCCACCGCCACCACGCGTCCCACCGGCACGTCGACGTCCACCCCGTCCACCACCGGCTGCTCACTGTAGCCGGCGACCAGGCCACGGACCGAGAGCGCCAGCGCCGGGGACGCCGGGTCAGCCGACGACATAGGAGTCCTGGACCTCGCGGCGGGTGCGCAGGTCGGCCATGGTGCCCTCCGCGATGACGCGTCCGTGCGCCATCGCGACCACCGTGGCGCAGAGCCGGTCCACCGTCTCCAGCTCGTGCTCGACGACGAGCAGTGCCAGCCCCTCGTCGCGAAGCTCCACGAGGATCTGCTCCAGCTCCACCACCAGGCGCGGGCTGAGGCCGGCCATCGGCTCGTCGAGGAGGAGCAGGCGCGGGCGCATCATCATGCAGCGCATGATCTCGACCGCGCGCTTCTGCCCGCCACTCAGGGTGCGGGCGTAGTCGTCGGCCTTGCTCGCCATCCCGAAGCGTCGCAGCAGTGCTCGCGCCCGCTCCACCAGCCGGCGCTCCTCGGCCCCCCAGACGAATCGGCCGCCCAGCACCCCAAGCGGCGAGAGGCCACGCTGACGGGGCGCCGCCACGAGGAGGTTCTCCAGGGTCGTCAGCCCCCCGAAGACGCGTGCCAACTGGAAGGTGCGCACCAGGCCGGTTCGGGCGAGGCGGTGCATCGGCAGGCCGGTGACGTCGCGGCCGTCGAACCAGATCCGCCCGCCCGTCGGCGGGGTGAAGCCGCTCACGACGCTGAGGACGGTGGACTTGCCAGCCCCGTTGGGCCCGATCAACCCGGTGATGGTCCCCGCCGCGACCGTGAAGGACACCCCGTCCACGGCGCGAACGCCCCCATAGTGCTTGACGAGGTGCTCCACCCGGAGGAGCGGCGCGCTCCCGCCGGCGCCGCCGCGCCCGACCACGGCCACCCCACCGGGCAGGGACGGCGGGGCCTGCTCGTCGAGCGCGTTCGCCACCAGGTCAGGCCCCGACCGAATCGGAGAGCTCGGGCCCGGACGGGGCGCCCCCACCGTCGCCGGACCGGGCGCGGGGCCCGAATCGGGGCCGTCGTTCCGGGAACACCCCCTGCGGTCGCAGCCAGACGAATGCCACCGTGGTGGCTCCCAGGATGATCCACCCGAAGGCCTCGGTGAGCCCGGGGTGGGAGGCGACCTGGGGGAGGAACTGGACCCCCTGGAGGAGGAGGAGGTAGACGACGAAGGTGCCGATGCTGACCCCGACGTTATTGCCCATCCCGCCAACGATGATGGCGGTGAGGAGGGCGAGGGTCTCGGGGTAGCCCCAGGCGCTGGGCGACCAGCCCCCGATGAAGCCCACCAGCAGAGCACCGCTGACCCCGCCGAAGGCACCCCCGACGGCCTGGGCGACCAGCCGCAGCTTGACCACGCTGCGACCGATGGCTGCCACCGCGTGCTCGTCGTCGCGCATCGCCCGCAGCGTCCGCCCCATCGGACCCCCGGTGAAGCGGCGCAGCACGAGGAAGCCCACTGCGCACGCCAGCGCCACCACCGCGACGTAGGTCCAGTCACCGCGGGCACTGCCCGATCCCGAGAACGGGTTGGAGACGAGGCTGAGTCCGGCCTGGCCGTTGAACAGGCCGGTATCCGCCCCCACCACCGTGGCGGCCATCAGGGAGACCACCAGCATCACCATGCCCTGATAGTCCTGGCGCAGCCGCTTCAACCCGGTGATGCCGATGACGACCCCGACCAGCGCCCCCGCCAGCGCCGCCGCGACCACCGCCACCGCGAAGGGGAGGTGGAACCCGAGAATGTACTGCTGGAAGCCGCCGTTGCCGGAGGTCGGCCCCAGAGTGAGGACGGCGTAGGTGTAGGCACCCGCCGCGATCACGACGATGTAGGCGAGGTTGGCGATGCCGGCCACCCCAAACTCCAGATTGAGGCCCCAGGCGGCGAGCAGGTCGGTGCCCAGGTACACGAGCAGGATGACCGCGTAGTAGACCCAGGCGCTGATCGCCGTCCCTCCTCGTCCTGCCTCAGCTCGGCCTCATGCCAGGAGCCGACGCGACGACCAGGCGGCCCCGAAGAAGCCGCGCGGGCGCAGCAGCAGCATGGCGATGAGGATGACCAGGGCGATCACGTCCTGGTAGGCGGGATTCCACAGGGCGCCCGCGACCTGGGTGCTGATCCCGACCACCAGGCCCCCCAGCATGGCCCCGTAGGGCTGTCCGACCCCGCCCAGCACCGCGGCGGCGATCATGGGCACGAGGAAGACGGAGCCGAGGGTGAAGTCGAACGTCGCCACCGTGATCGCGAGCGCGACCCCAGCCGCCCCGCAGAGGGACCCCGAGATCAGCCAGGCCACGTCGCTGATCCGATCGGTGGCGATGCCGCAGCTCTGGGCCAGCGTCCGGTTCGCGGATGTGGCCCGCATCGCCCGCCCCAGCTTGGTCCGGGTGAGGAGGAGGTGCAGCGCCAACATCAGGCTGGCGGTGATGGCGATGATCACCAGCTGGGCCGTGGTGAAGGTCATCCCCAGGAATCGGAGGGTGGCGCCGCTCACGTTGCCGTAGCTCTGGGCGGTGGGCCCCACCACTGCGACGACGATGTACTGGAGGACGATCCCGCAGGCGACCGTCACCACGATCAGGCCGAATGGCCTGATCCCCCGCTTCACCATCGGCCCCAGCAGGACCCGGTGGAACACCACCGAGATCAGCCCCACCATCAGCGCGCCGACCGCCAGCGCCAGCCAGATGCTGAGCCCCGCACCCACCAAGAGCAATCCGAAGTACGCGGCCAGGGTCATCAGCGACCCATAGGTGATGTTGAGGATGCTGCTGATCCCGAACTGGACGGTGAAGCCGACCGCACCCAGGGCGAGCACGGCGCCCGAGGCGATGCCGAAGCCGATCGCGTCGATCAGCAGCGACATGCGTGGTGCCCCTGGCGACGGGGCCCAGCCGCCCGCGGTGCGCGGCACCCGCGGCTAGGCCCCTCGCCGTCGCTCAACTCCAGGACTCCGTCCGCCCTCCGGTGCCGGTCAGCCGAGCAGCTGGGAGACTTCGCTCCCCGAGATGATAGCCACGCGAACCGCACTCTTATTGGGCCGGAACACGGTGGCCGCGAACTCACCGGCGAAGTTGTGGTACTTGTTGAAGGTGACGGCGCCGACCACCCCCACGAACTGGATCTTCCGGCCCGCCGCCAGCGCCGCCTTGCCGGCTGCGAAGGTGTGGACCACCTGGGCGCCCGGGCTGGCGGCCACCACCTTCGTGATCCAGGAGTTGTAGACCGGTCCCAGGGTGCTGTGCGACTCCAGCATCGCCAGGGCGGCGATGTTGATGCCGTCGAAGGCCGACGCCGGCGGCCCCACCGTGGTGATGACGCTGGCGATCTTCTTGGTGTGGGGGTCGGCGTACATGGCCTTGCTGTAGGAGTAGAACGCCGGTGTGTTGTTGGCAAAGTACGACCCCACCAGGAAGACCTTGTGGGTGATGTAGCCAACGCCCACCGCCTTGGTGACCGCGTTGAAGAAGTCGGGTGTCAGCGAGTCGGTGGCGGTGATCATCACCGGCAGCTTGCCGCTGTTGAGCTGCGAGTACTCGGAGAGGAACGTCGCCGTCGACTGCGGGTCGGCGGAGAAGATCAGGGCCTGCGGCTTGGCCGCGATCACCCTCTCCACCACGCTGGAGTAGGAGGCGGCGTCGGCCGGGATGGTGAGATTGAGGGCGATGGTCTGGTGCAGCTTGGGGACGGCCGCCAGCACCCCGGGAAGGTTGCCGGTGGCGGTGATGTTGTTCTCGAAGATGATCGCCACCCGCTTCAGCCCCCGCTCCGCCGCGAAGGCCATGAAGGCCGCCCCGTTGGCGTTGTCGGCAGGGGTGAGGCGCCAGAAGTACTTGTCCTTGGTCTTGTCGTAGGCCACCAGCCCGTTGGTGGTGATGAGGGGGATGCGAGCCCTGTTCACCAGCGGGACGGTGGTGGCGGCGGTGTTGCTCTCCAACCCGATCGCCATGTCAAAATTGGGCACCGTGGCGATCGCTCGCTCCACATTCGGCACCGCGTCGGCGGCATCTCCGGTATCGTCGACCGGCACGCAGTTGAACGTGTGCCCCATCACACCGCCGGCCTTGTTGATCAGCAAGGTGGCGGCGTAGCAGGGAGCGCTGATCAGGGTCCCGAACTCGGCCGCGGGGCCGGTGAAGGGCGCCACCACGCCGATGCTGATGGGCCCGGACTGCGCCTGTGCCAGGGTGGTGCGCGCCGCGGTGGAGGCCGCGCCGACGGTCAGGACCGCCAGCGCCCCACCCGCGATTGCGACCATGGACACACGACCTCGTACGACCTTCACTCCGAGTCCCTCCCAGTTGTCCGACGGACCATGGGCTCCGGCCGCCCGTTGCGGCCGCTGCGTCGGGCGTCGTGCAGACCCTCCCGATCTCCCTCAGCCGCCGAGCCGTTCCAACCTACCGCAGTGGGGAGCAGCATAGTGGGAGCCGGGGCGTAGCGCAAGGGGCGATCGGAGACCCCGGCCGGCGACAGTCGCCGACGATGGCGAGCCCCTTCGGGCGCGCCGCCCGATCAGTAGAGGGCGGCGGCGAGAGCCTGGCGGGCGGCGGCGGTGCGGGGGTCGTCCGGACCCAGCCGTTCGAGCGACGCGATCGCCACCCGGCGGGCGCGGTCGCGCACCGGCCCCGGGCCGGCTCCGACCAGCTCGATCGCCAGCTCCGCCGCCCTCGCCCACTCCCCGGCTCCGAGCGCGGCGAGCAGCGGGGCGACGCCGGGGCCGTCCCCATCGGAGAGGAGGAGTTCGGCCCAGGCCGCGTAGCCGTCGCAGAGCCGATCCTGGGGGGCGGCCCGGGCGATCTCCAACGCCTCCGGCGCGCGATCAGCCCCCAGCAGCATCCCGGCGAGGGACCGGCGCGCGGCGATGTGGGACGGATCGATCTCGAGCGCCGCCCGCAGCTCGGGCTCCGATCCGCCGGCGGCGAGCCGGTCGGCCGCCGAGGGGACCAGACGGTCCAGGAACCGCTCCACGACGGGGCCGGGCTGGGCGCCCACGAACTCCGCGACCACCCGCCCGTCGCGGAACGCCTTCACCGCCGGGATCCCCCGGATCCCGAACGCCTGCGCCAGCTCCGGGCTCCGGTCGGTGTCCACCTTGGCGAGCTCGACCCCGCCGGCCCGGGCCAGGACGGCGCGCTCCAGGAGCGGGCCCAGGGTCCGGCACGGTCCGCACCAGCTGGCCCAGAAGTCCACCACCACGGGGACGCTCCGGGAGCGGTCGACAACCCGCGCCGCGAACCCCTTGGCGTCGACGTCGAAGACGAGGGCGGGGGCTGCCTGGGGCACCGTCAGCGAGAGCCTCGACCGGTCCGGACTACGGCGTGGGCCGGCGGCGGTCGTCGGTCTCCACCACCCCGGTCCCGTGGGAACAGACGCGGTCGGCCCAGGCGAGGTAGTTCTGCACGATCCGCACCGCCGACGGCACCAGCGAGCGCCGGCGCGCCTCGGCGGTGTCGGCGTGGATCGACAGCGCCGCGTGGACCTCGTCCACGTGCGCATGAAAGTCGTCGAAGGTCAGCCGCGCCTGTCCCAGCGCGGTCCAGAGGTGTTCGCCGAAACCCAGCGCGCGCATCGCGCGCTGGGCATCACGAACGTCGAACAGGCACGTCCCCTTGCGGCGGTCGTGGAGGAACCCGCACTGCCAGGGGTCGTAGAGCGAGTTCCGGGCAGGCGGGAGGTCCGGGTGCAGTCGCCGGAAGGGACGCGGGGCCGGCGGCTTGCCGACGGCCGTCGACGCCATCAGACCGTGCGGATCCGCCCCGCGCGGGGACCCTTGGGGCTGGGCTCGACCTCGAACTCCACCTGGAGCCCGCGGGTCAACTGCTCGAACGATGTCCCCTCGACACTCGAGCGGTGGAAGAAATATTCGACTCCGTCTTCCGCGGCCAGAAAGCCGAATCCGCGCTCGTTGAGGGACTTGATGGTTCCGATCGCCATGGCGTTTCTCCGTTGCCGCTGATGCAGCCGACCTCGCGGGGGCTCTGGTGGTTCGTCAGGCCCGCGAGGAGCACCTTCGGCGAACGTCCCTGGCATGCCAGGGCGCCCCCAGGGTACCACAGGCTGGCGGCGGAGGTCCGGGCCGAGGGGTGACGGCCCGCGGCGGACCCTGCGTGGCACCATCGGGGCGAGCGAGCTCGGCCCCAGGTCGGCCGGGCGTCCACGGGGAGCGCGCCATGCCGGAGCCGGTCATCGTCGCCTGCGGCCGCTCGCCGATCGGGCGCGCCACCAAGGGGTCGCTGGTGGACTGGCGCCCCGACGATCTCGGCGCCCATGTCCTGCGCGCGGTCCTGGCCCGGGTCCCCGCCCTCGAGCCGACCACGATCGAGGACGTCCTCTGCGGCTGCGGACGGCCGGGCGGCGAGTCGGGCTTCAACCTGGGCCGGGCGATCAGCCTGCTGGCCCGGATCGACGCCCCCGGCACCACCGTCGCCCGCTACTGCAGCTCCTCCCTGCAGACCACCCGGCTGGCCGCCCACGCCATCCGCGCCGGCGAGGGCGACGTCTTCGCCTCGGTCGGGGTCGAGACCGTGAGCCGGTTCATCCACGGCACCTCGGACCCGCCCCCGGCCCGCAACCCCCGCCTCCTCCCCGACAACCCCGAGGGCC
>DAHUZL010000080.1 GCA_027306655.1 Candidatus Dormiibacterota bacterium | reverse complement strand
CTTCAGCCGGCCCGCAGCGGTGGCCGCGCTCGGGCCGGCCACCGTCTGGCCGCGGGGGACGCCCTGGCCGCCCACCAGGGGTCCGCACGGGGGGCCGGCGAAGGCGGGGCGCGCACGCGATCGCGCCTGGGGCGGGGCATCGCCGGCGGCGGAGCGAGTGCCGGGGGCGCCCCCGGAATCACGGCGTCGGGTCGGGGCCTCGCGCCCCGCCTTCGGGTGCGGGGGCGCCGCCTGACGATCCGATCGGGCACCGTGGTGAGCGGGCGGGCCGCCGCGGCGGGGCGAGCCGCCGCGGCGAGGCGCCCGGGTGGAGGGTCCGGACCGGCCCGGGTGGCGCTCCTGGGCGGCGGGGCCGGCGTTGCCGGGGGGGCCGGTCTCGCCGGCTCGGCCATTCCCTTCATCCCGCCGACCGTGAACGCGGTGCCGGCTCCCGAGCGCCGCCTGCTGCTCGGCTACTTCCGCCCGCCGGCGTGGCTGCTGTCGGCCAACTGGTGACCTGCCCACGACCCTGCTGAGCCCCTGGGCCCTGTTCGGGCTGCTGCTGCTGGGTCCGCTGGTGGTGCTGCATCTCCGACGCGACCAGCGGCCCATCCACGACGTTCCGAGCCTCCTGCTCTGGCAGCAGCTGGCGACCGCGCTCCGCCCCCCGCCCCGACGCCTGCGGCTGCCCCGGCTGCCGTGGCTGCTCCTCCTCCAGGCGCTGGCCCTGGTGCTCCTCGTACTCGCCCTGGCCCGTCCCAGCGCGATCGCGGCGACGCCCCGGCCCGGCCGCGTCCTGGTCCTCGACGACTCGGTGTGGATGAGCGTGGGCGGACGTCTGGCGGCGGCCGAGCGGCGGCTCGCCGGGCTCGCCCGCGCCCTCGCCCCGTCGACCCCGGTGCGGATCGTGGTGGCCCAGGGCCAACCCTTCGTGCTCTATCAGGGTGCCGCCGGCGGGGCCCCGGCCGCCCTCGGCCGGGTCCGGCCGACGACGGCCCCCGATACCCTGGGCGAGGCCCTGTCCCTCGCCGCCGGGCTGCTGCGGGGGCCGTCCGACCGGGTCGTGCTGGTGCGTGCGCCGGAGGACGCGCTGCCCCCGGTGCTCGCCGCCCGCGACCGGTTCACTGCGCTGGTGGTGGGCCGTCGTCTCGCCGGTCTGGGGTTCTCGGCGATCGGCGCCCGCTGCGGCATCGGCGCCGCCCTCCAGTGCGAGATCTACGCGGTGGTGCGGAGCACGGCCCCGGTGGCCGAGACCGCCCCCTACACGGCCGCGGTCGACGGGCGGACGGTGCTGGCGGGACGGGTGGCGGTCCCGGCGGACGCGAGCGCGGCGATCGTCCTCAGCGCCCGGGCCAACGAGCAGGTGCGCCTTCAGCTCGTGGTCCCTGACCCGTTCCCCGCCGACGCCCGGGCCTGGGTGACCGTGCCGGGGCCGGAGGGCGCGCCGGCGCCCACCGTGGTCACGCTGGTGGGGACCCCGAGCGACGCGCTGCCGGTCGCCCGCGCCCTCGCCGCGGTGCCCGGCGTCACCCTGCGTCTGCGCACCCCGCGCAGCTATCGGCTCACGGACGCGCGTCAGAGCGACCTGTTGGTGCTGGACCGCTGGCTGCCCCCGGGACGCCTCCCCCCGGCCCCCAGCGTCGTGCTCATCGACCCGCCGCGGCTGCCGGGCGGACGGGTGGGACCGGCGCTCGGCGACCCCACGGTGAGCGGCACCGACCCGTCGTCGGCGCTGCTCGCCGGCGTCGACCCCACCGGGCTGGCGATCGCCCAGGGCGCCGGCCGCCGGCTCGTACTGCCGTCCTTCCTCCAACCGGTGGTCTGGAGCCCCAGCGGACCGCTGCTGGCCGCCGGCGACAACGGCCGGCAGCGGGTGGCGGTGCTGGCCTTCGACCCCACCCAATCAGCGCTGCCCCAGCTGGCCGCGTTCCCGGTGCTCGTCG
This sequence comes from Candidatus Dormiibacterota bacterium, assembly GCA_027306655.1. Taxonomy (GTDB): domain Bacteria; phylum Chloroflexota; class Dormibacteria; order Aeolococcales; family Bog-877; genus DAHUZL01. The sequence goes on along the minus strand of DAHUZL010000080.1, from coordinate 9,945 downwards.
CCAACCTGGTCGGCTGGGCCTGGGGTTGGGCGCCGTCGTCGGCGTCCAGCGGGGTCCCGATCGCGGTCGATGCCACCCCCGGCGCCCGCACCCTGACCGTGCGCCGGGGCGGACGCGCGGTCGAGCGCCTCGCCCTCGGCGCCGGGCCCGCGACCGTCACCCTGGCCCGCCCCGGCCTTTACCGCCTCACCGAGAGCGGCCCCGGCGTCCGGCGTTCCCGCAGCGTCACCGCCAACGTGGCCGCGCTCAGTGCCCCCTCGGCCCCGGTCGACCTCCGGGAGCCCGGCCGAGCCCCTCCGGCGGCGCCCGCCGCCGGCCCCACCCTGGTGCCCTGGGCCCTGGCCCTGGCCCTGCTGGCGCTGCTCCTGGAGTGGGCCGCCTGGACGGGGACACGCCGCGGCTGGGCCGTGCCATGAGCGCGCGCCGGTCATCCCGGTGAGGGTGCGGCTCGCCGATCCCGAGCTGCTGGCGCTGCTGGTGCCGCTGGTGGCGCTCGGGCTGCTCCTCCGAAGGGCGTTCCGGCCCGGGCCTCAGCGGTGGGGGCGGCGGGTGCTGGCGGCGACGCAGTGGGGGGCCGCAGCCCTGGTCGTCGTGGCCCTGGCGCAGCCCCAGCTGAGCGTCGGCGCGCGACCGACCACGGTGCTGGCGATCGACCGGTCGGCCTCGATCGACCGGTCGATGCGCGCGGCGCAGCTCCCCTGGCTGCGGTCGGTGCTCCCGGCCTGCGCCCGGCCCTGCCGGGTGGTGGAGTTCGCCCGCAACGCCCGGGTGCTGCCCGATTCGGCGGCGGCGCTGGCGGCCAACCCGCCCGGCCGGGCCGCGGCCGACGCCACCGACCTGCTGCTCGGGGTGCGCGCGGCCCTGCTGCTCGCGCCCCGGGGGGGCCGGGTGGTCGTGCTCAGCGACGGGGCGGCGACCACCGGCTCCACCCTGGCGGCGGTCCCGCTGGCCCGATCGCGTCACATCCAGGTGGACCTGGTCCCGCTCGCCGACCCCCACCGGCGCGACGCGGCGATCACCCAGCTCCTGGCCCCGGCGGTGGTCCACGCGGGCGACCCCCTGCCGCTGCTGGTGACCGTGCGCAGCACGGTGGACGGGCGCGCCACCCTGGCCCTGGCCCGCGACGGCGGGTCCCTGGGCGCCCAGGCGGTCACCCTCCATCGGGGCGACAACCCGCTCCTCCTCCCCCTCACCGCGCCGGCGCCGGGCTGGCACTCCTACACGGCCCGGATCACCCTCCCGGGGGACGCCGTGCCCGAGAATGACAGCCTCTCCGCGGTCACCGAGGTGGTGGCGGAGCCGCGCGTCCTCGCCGTCGGCGCCCAGGCCCCGCCGGCGGCGCCGCTGACCGGACTGCTGGGCGCCACCGGCCTCCGCGTGGCCCCGGTGCCCGCGGCCGGGCTGCCCGCCACCGCCGCGGGCTACGCCGGCCTCGACGCCCTGGTCCTCGACGACGTCCCCGCCGCCGCGCTCCGCCCGGCCCAGGTCGCCGCCCTCACCCAGGCGGTGCAGGAGGGCGGCCTGGGCCTGGTGGTCTTGGGCGGTCCCCACAGCTTCTCCTTGGGCGGGTACGCCCATACCCGGCTCGAGCAGCTGCTGCCGGTGGCGAGCCTGGTGCCGGGCAACCAGCAGCACGGCAACCTCGCCATCGAGCTGGTGCTCGACCACTCGGGCTCAATGATCGAGCTCGCCGGCGGGGTCTCCAAGATCGCGATGATCCACGTCGCCGGCGCTGAGACCACCCGCTTCGCGGCCGCCCACGGCGACGCCCTGGGGGTGGTCGACTTCGACGCCGCCGCGCACCTGGTGGTGCCGATCCAGCGGATCGTCCCCGGCACCGTTGAGCGGCACGTGATCGCGGCGATTGACGGGCTGCAGGCGGGCGGCGGGACCGACATCTATGCCGGCCTGCTCGCCGGGGCGAGGCAGGTCGAGCTCAGCTCCGCGCCCAAGAAGCACATGATCCTGATCACCGACGGCATCGGCCAGCCGGAGAACTACCTGCCCCTGCTGCGGGAGCTCCGCCGGTTCCACGTCGGGGTGGCGACCATCGCCCTCGGCGCCGACGCCGACCGGGGCCTGCTCAGCTACATCGCCCGGGTCACCGGCGGCCACGCCTACGTCACCGACAGCGCCGGCCAGCTGCCGCGGATCTTCGCCCGGGAGGCCCGGATCGCGGTCCAGCCGGTGGCGGTGGCCGGCACCGTCGCGGTGGCACCCGGCGGTGGCAGCCCGGTGGTGCGCTCGCTGGCGGGCCGGGCCCTGCCCCCCCTCGGCGGCGACGTGGTGACGGCGCTCAAGGAGGGCGCCCTGGCCGCGCTGCTGGCGCGGGGCCCGGGCGGAAGCTGGGATCCGGCGCTGGCCCAGTGGCAGGTCGGGCTGGGCCGGGTGGTGACCTGGACCCCCGGCCTGGGCGATCCGTGGGCCCGCTCCTGGGCCGGCGAGACCGCGCTCTGGAACGACGTCGTCCGCTGGGCCGAGCGGGGCGCGAGCGGCCCGGCGCTGGCGCCCACGGTGGTTGCCGGCTCCCCGCCCGTGCTGCGGCTCGACCTGGCCCCCGCCGGGGCGGTGGCCTTCGGGGTCTCCAGCATCACCGGGCGGCTGACCGGGAGCGGCGGGGCGGTCCGCCGGCTCCGCTTCACCGAGGTCGGTCCCGGCTGGTACCAGGCCGGGCCGGGCCCGCTGCCGGCGGGGGTCTACCGCTACGCGCTGGAGGCCCGGGGCCCGCTCGCGCTCACCGCCAGCGGCGAGCTCGCCGTCCCCTACTCCGAGGAGTACCTGCCCCGGCCGCCAGGGGAGTCCAGCCTGTACCAGCTCGTCGCCCGCACCGGGGGCCGGGTGCTGGCGGCCGGCGACCCCCAGGTGCTGACCGGGGGGGGCTGGCTCGGCGCCTGGGGGGCCCTGGCCGTGTGCGCCCTGGCGATCTTCCTCGGCGGGGCGATCGTGCGCCTGCTCTGGCGCCCGGGGGGCGACGGCCCCGACCCGGGCCCGGCGTCCCCGGCCCCCCTGCCGGCGGAGGCCTCCCTGCGACGGCTCGCCGGTCGCCGGTGAGCCGCGCCCGCCCGGCTCTCCCGCCGCTCCGGTGCCGGGGCCCGGCGGTCAGGCGGCCGGCTGGAGCGGGAAGTGGCAGGCGGCCAGGTGCTGGGGACCGAACGAGCGCATCGGGGGCTCGCTCTCGGCGCAGATCGCCTGGGCCCGCGGGCAGCGGGTGCGAAACCGGCAGCCGCTGGGCGGGTTGACCGCCGAGGGCAGCTCACCCTGCATCGTGTTGTCGCCCTTGTTGCGCTCGACCGCGGGGTCGGGGATCGGGATCGCCTCGATCAGGCCGGCGGTGTAGGGGTGGGCGGCATGGTCGTACAGCATCTGGCTGGGCCCGACCTCGACCAGCTTGCCCAGGTACATGACCCCGATCCGGTCGGCGATGTACTTCACCACCGAGAGGTCGTGGGAAATGACGATGTAGGTGAGGTCGTGGCGCTTCTGGAGGTTGTTCATGAGGTTGAGGATCTGGGAGCGGATCGACACGTCCAAGGCCGACACCGGCTCGTCGGCCACGATCAGCTTGGGATTGAGGGTGAGCACGCGCGCGAAGCCGATCCGCTGGCGCTGGCCGCCAGAGAACTCGTGGGGGTAGAGGTCCACCGACTTGGGGCTGAGGCCGACCTCCTGGAGCAGCTCGCGGACGCGGGCGTCCTGCTCCTTGCGGCTCCCGATCCGCTGCACCGCCAGCGGCTCGCGGATGATCGTGCCCACCCGCATCCGGGGGTCGAGGGACGCGTACGGATCCTGGAACATCAGCTGCAGGTCGCGGCGGCGACGGCGCAGGTCGCGGCCGTGCAGCCGGGAGAACTCCGAGCCGTCGAACCAGATCTGGCCGCTGTCGAGCCGGTCGAGGGCCACGATCAGGCGGCCGAGGGTGGTCTTGCCGCAGCCGGACTCGCCCACCAGGCCGAAGGTCTCGCCCTTGCGCACGCTGAAGGAGACGTCGGAGACGGCCTTGACGCTGCCGACCTTGCGCTGCAGCACGGACCCGGCGGTGACCGGGAACTCCTTGACGACGTGGCGCAGGTCGAGGAACGCCGTGTCCGTCCCCGGCGGGGCCGCCGCCGGGCTCGCGTCGGTGGTCGTCACCCCCAGGTCCCTCCGGCTACGAGGCCGCACCCACCGGAGCCGACGCTCCGACCTGGCCGACCGGGTTGAAGCATGCGTACGGATGGCTCGGCTCGGTGCCCCCCAGCTCCGGCTCCGCATCCCGGCAGACCTGGGTCGCGTACCGGCATCGGGGCTGGAAGCGGCACCAGGTGGGCGGATGGGCCAGGTCCGGCGGCAGGCCGGGGATGCTGTAGAGGGCGTCGGTCTGGATCTGGTCGAGGCGCGGGATCGAGGCCAGCAGCGCCTCGGTGTAGGGGTGGTGGCGGTGGGCGAAGAGCTCGGTCGTCGACGCCACCTCCACGATCTTGCCGGCGTACATCACCATCACCCGGTCGGCCCGGCCGGCGATCACGCCGAGGTCGTGGGTGATCAGCAGGACCGCCATCCGGAGCCGGGCCTTGAGCTCGGTGAGCAGGTCCAGGATCTGGGCCTGGATGGTGACGTCGAGGGCGGTGGTGGGCTCGTCGGCGATCACCAGCTTGGGTTCGCAGGCCAGCGCCATCGCGATCACCACCCGCTGGCGCAGCCCGCCCGAGAGCTGATGCGGGTAGTAGTTGATGCGCTCGGCGGGGCGGGGCATCCCCACCAGCTTGAGCACGTCCAGGGCCCGCTCCCGGGCCGCGGCCCGGCTCACCCCCTTGTGGATGCGGACCCCCTCGGAGATCTGGTTGCCCACCGTCATGGTCGGGTTGAGCGAGGTCATCGGGTCCTGGAAGATCACCGCCACCTCGTTGCCGCGCACGTGGCGCATCTCCCCCTCGCCGAGGGGGACGAGGTCGCGCCCGTTGAGGCGCACCTGGCCGCTCGCGATGTAGCCGCCGGGGGGCAGCAGCTTCATGATCGACATGCCGGTCATGGTCTTGCCGCACCCGGACTCGCCCACCAGCCCCAGCGTCTCACCCTCGCCGATGGAGAGCGAGACGCCGTCCACGGCCTGCACCACGGCGTGGCGCTGGCGGATGTGGGTCTTGAGCGATTCGATCTCGAGGACGGCGGCCATCGTGGCTCGAAGGGGCCTCGCATGCGGCGGGGGGGACGGTTCGGCGCAGTATAGCGTGGGGTCGGGACGGCGGCGGGTACAATCGCCAAGCGTCCGGGCCGCCCCGGGGCGGTCGGGCGGCGGTGGGTCCTTGGGGCGTGGAGGTGTGCGGTGGCTCGACGGCCGATGCGGGGGCGCATCCAGCGCGCGCCGGGGCGCCCCACCCGCTCCAAGCCCACGCCGGTCGAGGAGCGGAAGGAGGAGACCATCGAGCTCGAGGGCACGGTGGTGGAGCCCTTGCCCAACGCGATGTTCCGGGTCGAGCTCCAGACCGGCCAGACCGTGCTCGCCTACATCTCCGGGAAGATGCGCAAGAACTACATCCGCACCCTGATCGGCGACCGGGTGCGGGTGGAGCTCAGCCCCTACGACCTCACCCGGGGTCGCATCACCTTCCGCTTCCGCTGAGCCCGTCCGGCTCCGGCCGCAGCGGGCCGGGTCGGGTGGCCGCGGGGCCGGTCGGGCCCGGGCCCAGCTCGGATTGGACCCAGGCGAGGGTGCGGCGGAGGCCCTCCGCCAGCGCGACCTGGGGGCGCCAGCCGCAGGCCCGCTCCAGCCGGCCGCAGTCGAGGGCGCTGCGGCGCAGGTCCCCGGGCCGGTCCGGGCCGTGCCGCGCCGGCTCGGCGCGACCCGCCAGCCGGGCCAGCTGATCGTGGACCGCGAGCACGGTGGTCTCCCGACCCGTCCCCACGTTGTACGCGCCCGGGGGCAGCTCCAGGGCGGCCACGGACGCCGCCACCACGTCGTCGACATACACGTAGTCGCGGGTCTGGAGGCCGTCGCCGTTGATCGTGAGCGGCTCGCCGCGGAGGAGGCGCTCGGCGAAGATCGCCACCACCCCGGCCTCGCCGCGGGGGCTCTGGCGGGGGCCGTAGACGTTGGCGAGGCGGAGCGACACGGTGGCGACCCCGAAGCTCTGGTGGAAGGCGGACCCGTACCCCTCGATCGCCAGCTTGGCGGCGCCGTAGGGGGAGGCGGGCCGGGTGGGCTCATCCTCGGGGGTGGGCAGGCGGTCCGCCTCCCCGTAGACGGTCCCGCCCGACGAGGCCAGCACCACCCGCGACACCCCCGCCGCCGCCGCCGCGGTGAGGACGTTGACGGTGCCGAGGACGTTGATCTCGGCGTCGCGGCGGGGGTCGGCGACCGAGGCCCGAACCTCGATCTGGGCCGCCAGGTGGAGCACCGCCGCCGGCCGCTCCCGCTCCACCACCCGCGCCAGCCACTCCCCGGCGACGTCCACGGTGTAGAGGCGGGCGGCGGCGGGCACCTGCGCCCGTCGTCCGGCGCTGAGGTCGTCCACCACCGCCACCGCGTGGCCCAGCTCCACCAGGCGGTCGGCGAGGGTGCTGCCGATGAACCCGGCGCCGCCGGTGACCAGCACCCTCATCGGGGCAGGTCCTCGCCTCCGCCGGATCCGGCCGCGGCCGGCGGACCGGCCGCGCCCGCCGCGGGCGCGCCGCGGAGCCGCTCCAATAGCCCCGCCTCGGGCAGGCGCAGACGCCGGCCCAGTCGGCGGCGCAGCCGCTCCGCGTGCACGCTGGCGAGCTGGTCGGTCTCCAGACCGCGGTCGGCCGCCGCGCCGCCGCGCCGGCCGGGGGGACGGCTGTCCCAGTCGGTGATGAAGAAGACGGCCTTGATGGCGGTGTAGGGGACCCCGACCAGGCGCCGCTGCTCAGCGCCGGGGTCGACCATGTCCCAGACCGCGCCGAAGCGCTGCAGGCGCGCCGGGGTGGCGACGTAGGCGCGCTCCACCTGGCCGTCGGTGAAGCGCAGCGCGATCCGGGGCAGGCGCTCCAGCTCCCGCGCCGCCGGCAGCGGCGGGCTCTCGCCCACCAGGATCTGCCGGACCGAGGTCAGCGGGATCAGCGCCCGGCGGGCGTTGCTGCCGAGGTTCTCCACCGAGAGGTCGAGGTAGGGATCCTCCATCTGCAGCTCCGCCACCGTCCCGTAGAGCATCTCGCCGTCGAGGAACGACACCACCACGTCAGGCATCGTTCCCGCTCCCAGAGGCGGCGGGGGGACTGACCATGGCCCGATGGTGGCGGACCGGGGCGGTTCCGGGAGCGCTCGCCGTGGCCCCCTGTGAAGCTGTTGGCGATCCGTGACCGCCCCGCAGCCGGATCGCGACTGTGGGGACGTGCCGGGCGGCGGCCCGCTGCGGGTACGGTAGGCCCACCCGCGGATGGGCTCGATGCCAGCTGGCCGGCCGGGCCCGGCCCGGCCCGGCCCGCGCCGGCGCCGGGGCAGCCGACCGAGGAGGGTGACGTCCACACCGAAGGAGCCGGGTCGCGGTCCGCCGCAGGGCCCGCGCGCCGCCCCCGGCGTCCCCGGCGCGTGTCGTTCGCGGTGCAGTTCGCCGGGATCCTGCTCGCCCTCGGGGTGGTGATGGCGATCGGGACCGCGGCGGTGCCCCTCTACCAGTCGCAGCGCGACCGCCAGGTGCTCGGGCTCGACGGCGCCGCCCGGGCCGCCACGGTGGCCGGCGCGGTGGTGACCGCGCAGACCGCCGACGCCGCCCGCGGCGTCGCCTGCCAGGTGGCCTCCCTGGTCGAGACCGTGGTGAGCTTCGAGACCGGCCCCACCGCGCTGCGCGCGGCGGCGGCCTTCTACGCCGCCGCGGCCCCGCCCGGCGACGTGGTCGCCCTGGTGGGGCCGACCGGCGTGCCGCTGGCGGTGCAGCCGTCCGCACCCGGGCTCCCGCTGCAGGCGATGCTGAGCCCGGGGCTCACCCGGATCTGCCGCACCGGCCTGGCCGGGTACTTCGCCCCCGGGCTCGCCGGACGCCTCTACGCCATCGGCGTCGCCCCGGTGCTCCTCCGCGGTCGGCTCCTGGGCGGGGTGGGGTATCTCCGACCATTGGGGGCGACGCTGGCCGCCAGCCTGCGCCGCACCCTGGTCGGGGGCGGCCGTCGGGGCGGGGTGGCGTTCGTGAGCGGCGGGCGCTTCGCCGCGCCGGGTCCGTTCCTGGGCGCGACCGTGGCGGCGGGCCAGCCGCTGCCGGCGGCGCTGCTCCGATCCCTGCGCGGCGGCCGCGGACCGGTGCAAACCACCGTGGACGGGCAGCCCACCGCACTCGCCGCCGCCGGTCTGGCGGGACCGCTCGGCGTCCCCGCCGCGACCGTGCTGGTGGCCCAGCCGCTGGCGCCGGCGGGCACCGGCGTCGGCGACCTGGTGGCGCCGGTGGCGCTGGCGGCGGTGCTGGTGCTGACCGTCGCCATGGTGGCCGTCTACCTCGTGGTGGAGCACTACCTGGCGCGGCCGCTGCGCCAGCTGGGGGCCGCGGTCGGGCGCCTTCGCGAGGGCGACTACAGCCGGCCGGTGGAAGCTGGGGGCGCCGAGGAGATCGTCCGCCTGGCGGCCAATTTCGACCTGATGCGGGAGCGTCTCCACGCGCAGCTGGTGGGCGCCACCGGACGCACCCAGATCGCCGCCGCGCTCAACAGCGCCGAGCCGATCGAGCAGGCGCTGCACGCCGTGCTGCGGGCGCTCGCCGATCTCCTCCACGCCGGTCTGGTGGTCCTGGTCACGCGCCCGGACCCGGAGCCTGGTGGCGACCTCCGGGTGGCGGTGGGGACCCGTGCCGAGCTGCCCCTCTGGAGCGCGCTCACCTCGGCGCCGGGGTTGCTCGGCTCGCTGGCGCGACGCCCCGCGACGGTGGTGCGCGACCAGCTCTCCGAGCTCGATCGGGGCCCGTTGGAGCAGACCCTCGGCTTGCGCGACTGCCTGATCGTCCCCCTCCAGCTCGGCGAGCGGGCCAAGGGGCTGCTGGTGGTCGGCAACAAGCGCGTCCCCTACAGCATCGACGACCGCATGCTCTGCCAGTCGGTGGCGGACCAGATCATCGTGGCGATCGAGAAGAGCGTCCTGCTCGCGGTGTCGCAGCGGGAGGCCAACACCGACGCCATGACCGGCCTCTACAACTATCGGTTCCTGCGCGGCTACCTCGACCAGCAGCTGAACGTCGCCGATCGGCTGGGCAGCTCGCTGACGGTGCTGATGCTCGACCTCGACCACTTCAAGGCCCTCAACGACGCCCACGGGCACCAGGCCGGCGACGCCGCCCTGCGCGCCTTCGGCCGCAAGCTGCTGGAGAGCGTCCGCCGCTCCGACCTCGCCGCCCGCTACGGGGGCGAGGAGTTCACGGTGGTGATGACCAACACCGGCCGGATCGACGCCGAGGTGGTGGCCGACAAGATCCGCCAGGCGGTGCGCTCGATGCCGATCCCGCTGGCCGACGGCCGGGTGCTGCGCTGCTCGGTCAGCATCGGCGGGGTGGTCTTCCCGGAGGGGTCGGGGGGCGACCGAGATCTGCTCGCGCTCGCCGACCGCGCCCTCTACTCCGCCAAGCGCAACGGCCGCGACCGGGTCGAGTTCATCGACCTGCGCACCCCCGACCCGGCGATCCGCTCACCGGCCTGAGCGGCCGCCCCGGTCCGCCCCGACACCAAGGTGGGCGGGCCCTCGGCCCGCCCACCCGGTTCGTGTGTCGACAGCCGGCCGGTGCGGCCGGCGTGAATCAGGCCGAGGCGCCGTTGGAGCCCGCGCCCTCCGCTCCCGAGGCGGGAGGGACGACGCGTGTCCGGCGTCGAGTGGTGCGGGGAGAGGCCGCCGCGGTGCTCGTCCGCCGCCGTGGCGCGGCGGCGGTCCGAGTGGTGGTGCGGCGCCGGGTCGCCCCGGTCCCGCTGGCGGCGGTGCTCCGCCGCCGCGGCGCCGCGGCGCGCGGGGTCGCGCTCCGCTTGGCCGTGGTGCTGCGA
>DAHUZL010000079.1 GCA_027306655.1 Candidatus Dormiibacterota bacterium | reverse complement strand
GTGGGCGTCGGCGTCGGCGTTGGTGTCGCCGTCGGCGTGGGCGTCGGCGTGGGCGTCGGCGTGGGCGTCGGCGTCGGCGTCGGCGTCGGCGTCGGCGTGGGTGTCGGCGTGGGCGTCGGCGTCGGCGTGGGCGTCGGCGTCGGCGTCGGCGTCGGCGCCGGCGTGGGCGTCGGCAGGGGTGACGCGGTCGGGAGCGGAACCACCTGGGCAAACTGGCCGTTCATCGCGAGAGTGCTGGCGCCGGTCAGCGTCACGGACAATCCGAAGATCGGGGCCAGCGGGTGCGCGTCGTAGGTCACGGTGGCCGTGACATCGGTCGGGGCGCCAAGACTCGAGCTGGAGCCGGCGGCCGTGATCGTCAGCGCCGCAGCGCCGGGGTCGGCCGTCTGGACCAGCGTTCCGTTCAGAGTGCCTGCAGTGGTTCCGATCGGAGCGCAGAGCGTGTTGGGGTTGAGGGGGAGGATGTTGGCGCCGTGCTGGGCCACCGCCTCGATCGTCTGGGTGGTGCCGGCACTCGTGATCCCCGCCTCGCCATTCCCGGAGGACGTGCCCGGGCAGCTGGCATTTGCCTGATACAGGCTCGACTGCACGATCGCCGCGCGCGCCGCCGCCTGGGCCGCGTCGTTGACCGCGGAGCTCTGGAAGAAGAGCCAGGCGGCCGCGATGATGCCGAACAGCACGAAAAAGAACAGCGGCGCCATCAGCGCGAACTCGATCATCGCCTGGCCGAGCCCGCGGCGACGGATATGACGCCTGAGGCTCATCCCGATCGCATGTCGGTTCATCCGCGCTCCACCTTTCCTACTGCACCAGCTCGACGTCGCCCGCTCCGGGCGGCGGCGGCGGTGGCTTGATCAGGAGGTTCGCCGACCCCATCGCGTCGAACGAGCCCACCACCGCCACGCCCTGGATCTCCACACAGTTCTGGGTGGCGCAGTTGGACGACACCGGGGCCGAGGCCTGCGTCTGGCATGGGGGATAGCCGGGGACGAGGGGGTTGCCCCCATTGCCGACCACGACCTCCCCGCCCAGGGCCGTCGGCGCGAAGTTGCACATTTCCGAGGACACCGGGACGATGGTGGAGTTCTGGGAGACGTCGTAGACGTCGCCCGTGAGCGTCACCTTCGCGCCATCGTTCAGCCCCGCGTCGAAGCCGATGTTGGCCGGGACGGTGGTGGAGCGGTTCTGGTAAAGGACCACCTGCCCCCACTGCCCCTGCCCGGCACCGGGGCCCTTCAGATCCACCACCGCGCCGGGCGCGCCGCCGATGGTGATCCCGTAGAGCATCGGGCTCCACAGGGGCACGGGATACACTGGGGGGTTCTGTGGCTGCGCCGTGGGTGGTGTCCCACTGTCGGCCAGCTGGGTCAGCTGCATCACCGGGGAGTCATCGTCGGTGTCGTTGGGACCGTCGCCGTCACCGTCGCCGTCCTGCCCGACCCCGAGGGTGGGACAGGCATTGGACGCAGAGCCCTGGTAGGTCGTGGCACTGTAGAGGGTGACCCCACCGTCGAAAGCGCTCCCCGGCGGGTCGCTGGGCGCGTTGCCCGAACTCACGACATCGCCGGAGCCCTGCGGGCAGATCTCAAGGCCCGCCTGGAAGACGTAGACGCCTGGCGCTGCAAAGGGACAGGAGTGGAAGGTGGCGTTCCCGCTGACCTCGACAGGGCCCGTGTACACGCCTGGATTCAGCACCGCGCCGCCACTGTAGTTCTGGGCTCCGGCGACAGTGTTGAGGGAGCCTCCGGGGCACACGGTGCTGCTGGCGGTCGGGGTTGGCAGGTACCCCAGGGGGTCGTTGGTGATCGTGGTGGCACCGGGATTGAGTGCGTTGTAGTTGATGTCCTGGGGGGAGCGAACCACCCCGGTGGCAAAGCATGGATAGGGGACGCCGCCGTAGGTGAACGACTTCTGGGGTGCCGCGTGGTTGGCCAGGCTCGAGGGAGGATTGGTCGGATAGGACGGCACCGGGATCACCGCCGGATTGGTGGGTTCGCTGTAGCAGGGGTCCAGGGGATCGTGGTACGGGTCCGCCGCATTGATGGCTCCGTAGATCGCGACCGTCCCATTGCTGAAAGCATCCATGGTGTCGCCGTAGTTGTCGGTCCCGGCGCAGGGTCCGTTGGGACTGTAGGGGCTGTTGCCGGCCTGGAAGGGATTGCAGCCGGCGGAGTTGTCGTTGACGTCGCCGTCAACGATGAACTTGCCCTGGCCGCCGGCGTAGATCGTATGCAGGCCGAAGCGACCCAGGCTGTCGATACCGGCGGGGGCAATCAGGATCGCCCGAGCGGTGGCACTGGTCGACACATTGGCCACGCCCAGGATCTGCTCGATGAACGGACCCCAGGTCGGGGTCACCGTGGTCTCCACCCCGCAGGCGCCGGTGGGCGCATTGGCCGAGGCCGGCGGGGTGATGCTGACGGCGACCGGCGCGGGGGGGGACCCCGCGAGGATGGGCGCTCCCTTCTTGTCCAGGTAGAAGGCGGACACACCGGGGCTGCCGCCGATGTTCGCGGCCACCACATCGCTCACATAGCTGTAGATGGTGCTCTGCGGGACGGCCGTGCCCTGATTGCAGTCCGGGCCGAGCTGCGAGGTGCCCGACTGGCTGGCGAAGTCAGCAGCGTTCTGGGCCAGACGCAATTGGTTGAGGCCGAAGCCGCCGTCGACCGCCAGGCCCACCACCGCGAAGAGGACGAAGAGGGACAGGGCGAAGAGCACCACCACCTGGCCGCTGTGGCCGTGGGTCGGCCAGGACGAATGGCCCTGACGTGCGCGGTTCGCCGGCTTCATCCGCACCCCTAGTACGCGGCCGCGGCCGAGGCCTGGAGCGTCATTCCGGGGAAGAGTGGCACCAAGGGGACGACCGCCTGGTACACCGTGATCTGCTGCAGGCACGGGGGCAGGCCCGGAACGCCGCAGTTGGCCGGGACCGCCGGCGCGGGGACCTGGTTCACCGTCACACAGGGCGGCGTGACCGGGGCAGCGGAGCAATAGGCGTAGACGACCGTGGGCTCGTCGACGGTGGCCGCGTTGACCGCCTGGGCATCGACCTCGGCGGTGGTCCCGCCGTGGTCCGCGGAGAAGGAGGCCGCGGTCGCGGCCGCCCGGGCCACCTGGTTCAGGTTGATGGTCCCCACGATGAACTGTCCGGCATCGACCACCAGCGCCAGGATGAGGAGGGCGACGGGAACGACCAGCGCCATCTCGACGACCGCCTGGCCACGCTGACCGCGCCGCGACCGCCCGCACGTGCTTGGGGGTACCACCGAGGTCTCCTTGGCGCGGCGCAGCATCGGGGCACGCGTCGCGTGCCGCGATTCTGACCGCCAGCCTAGCTTCGGGTCAACGGGTCCGAGCCCCCGATGGCAACTTGTGACGAGATCGCGAGCCCGGGGTTTCCGCCCGCCGGGCGGCCTTCTCGGCCCGCTTCGCCGCCTGGTAGGCCCGCAGATCCTCGGCCGAGGTGACGTCGCCCAGCGTCGGATGGGCCGGCACCAGGTCCTCCCAGCCCTTCGGTCGCACGCCGAACTGTCGGCCCAGGAGCGCCACCAGGGTGCGCACCTTCATCGGCCCGAAGCCGGGGAGGGCCGCCAGCCGGCGGGCGAGGTCCGGCCCGTCGGCGGCCTCCCGCCAGATCGCGGCGGCATCCCCCCGGTGCTCGCGGGCCACGATCGCGGCCAGGTCCTGGACCCGTCCCGCCATCATCCGAGGGAAGCGGTGGATCGCGGGCGGGCCCGCGAAGGCCTCAGCGACCTCGGCGGCCGGTCGCGACGCGATCGCGGCGGGATCGAGCGTGCCCAGCCGGCGCCGCAGCACGAGTGGGCCGCGGAAGGCGGTCTGCAGGGGCACCTGCTGGTCCAGGGCGAAGCCGACCAGGAGGGCGAACGGGTCCTCGGCGAGCAGGCGGTCGGCCTCCTCGTCGCCGCTGAACGGCAGCCTCCGCGGCGGCATCGAGGGGCGGGGCACGTGGCCAGCCTACGCGCCCGACCCAGGCGCCCGAAGCTCCTCGACGAATTCCCGGATCGCCTCCGCCACCTGGACGGGCCGCTGGAGCGGGAGGTCGTGGGCGCCGTCGATCCACCGCACCCGACCCCTCGGCCCGAGCAGGGCCGATGCCGACGCGACCGCCTCGGCCTTGTCAGCCTGCCAGGGCGGCCGGCTGGGATCGCGGGCGGGGAGCATCAGGATCGGCTGACCAGTCGCGCCGAGGAGGGCCGGCCCGTTCAGCTCGAAGAGGGACCGGGCGATGAGGAGGTGACGACGGCGGTCGAGGCGGGCCCGCAGCCGTCCGTCGGAGTCCTCCTCAAGGTTTCCCTGGAGGATGGCGGCGGCGGTCGCGGGGTCGGACCCCTCGGCCAGGGGGGAGCGTGCGAGGAGCCGCGGGAGGTCCGCCGCGGTTGCCGCCGGGAACTCCGGCGGAGTCATCGCCGCCTCCGCCAGCGCCCAGGTCTCGCCGAAGACCCGGCGCAGGTCGCCGACCCCCCCATCCACCAGGACGCACCCGACGACCCGCACCGGCTCGGCCGCCGCCAGCGCGAGCGCCACCGAGGCGCCCCAGCTGTGACCGACGACCACCGCGGGGGGCAGCTCGAGCGCGTCGAGGAGGGCCTGGAGGTCGACCGTCACCTCCTCGAAGCCGTAGCCGGCCTCGGGGCGGTCGCTCCGACCGTGCCCGCGCAGGTCGGGCGCCACCACCTCGTGATCGGGGGCCAGCCGCAGTCCGACCAGGTCCCACCACCTCGCATTGCTGGCGAGCCCGTGCAGGCAGAGCACCGGCGGCTTGCCGCCCGCCCG
>DAHUZL010000078.1 GCA_027306655.1 Candidatus Dormiibacterota bacterium | reverse complement strand
CGGGGACCGGGCCGCGGGGCGCCTGACCGTGAGCCTGCGCTTCGCCCATCGGATGGCCCGGCTCGGGACCGAGAGCGCCTTCGAGGTGCTGGCTCGGGCGCGACGGCTGGAGCAGGGGGGACGCTCGGTCGTCCACCTGGAGATCGGCGAGCCGGACTTCGCCACCCCGGAGCCGATCATCGCCGCGGCGGAGCGGGCGATGCGCGGGGGCGCCACCCACTACACGCCGGCGGCGGGCCTGCCGGAGGTGCGAGCGGCGATCGCCGAGGCCGCCTCCCGGCGCGGCGGCCGCCCCGTCGACCCGGCCGAGGTGGTGGTGGTCCCGGGGTCCAAGAACATCCTCGCCTTCGCCCTGCTCGCCCTCATCGAGGCCGGCGACGAGGTGATCCTGCCCGACCCCGGGTACCCGATCTACCGCTCCCTCACCGACTTCGTCGGCGCGGTGGCGCGGCCGCTCGTGCTCCGGGAGGCGAACGACTTCCGGCTCGACCCCGACGAGCTCCGGGCCCTGATCGGGCCGCGGACGCGGATGCTGATCCTCAACGCCCCCCATAACCCGACCGGCGGCATCTGCACGGAGGCCGACCTCGACGCGGTCGCCGAGCTGGTGCTCCGCCACGACCTGGTCGTGGTGAGCGACGAGATCTACCACCGGATCGCCTTCGAGCCGCAGCCGGCGCCGCTCTGGTCGCGTCCCGGCCTGGCCGACCGCACGATCGTCCTCGACGGCCTCTCCAAGACCTACGCCATGTGCGGCTGGCGGCTGGGCTACGGGGTGATGCCGGTCGAGCTCGCCCGCCGGATGGAGACCCTGCTCATCAACTCCAGCTCGTGCGCCGCCGCCTTCACCCAGCTGGCCGCGGTGGAGGCGCTCCGATCGCCGGTCGCCGAGGAGGCGGTGCAGGCGATGGTGCTGGAGTTCCGGCGGCGGCGTGACGTGCTGGTGGCCGGGCTGGCACGACTCCCGGGGGTGCGCGCCCACCGGCCCGACGCCAGCTTCTACGCCTTCCCCAACATCGAGGGGACGGGCTGGGCCGGCCGCGCCCTCGCCGACCGGCTGCTCCAGGATGCGGGCGTCGCGGTGCTGGCCGGCGAGGCCTTCGGCGACGCCGGCCGCGGCCATCTGCGGCTCGCCTTCACGGTCGGGGTGGACCAGCTGGAGGACGCGCTGGAGCGGATCGGAGCCTTCCTCGCCACCACCCCCCCGGAGCCGCCGCCCGGCTGAGCCCCAGCGGCGGGGGCCGCCTACTCCGCGGCGGGCTCCGCCGGACGCGCCGCCGGCTCGGGGACCGACCGCCCCCCGGCCAGGCCGTTGCCGCCCGGGTGGGCCGGCGGCCGGCGGGTGGCGGCCCCCACCAGCTCCACGGTCGCACGCGCCAGGGCGCCCCGGCGCCCCTCGTCAGCGTACTGGCGCCAGACCTCGTTGCCGCCGGTGCGCCAGTCGACGCTGGGACGTTCCAGGAGCACGGGGTCGACCCGATGGGCGTGGCGCGCCACCACCTCGATCAGCGAGTCCACCAGGGTCTCGCCCAGGAAGTGCGGCTGCAGCCCGAGGTCGAGCAGGCGGGTGTGCTTGGCGTTGTAGTAGTGCTCCTCCGCCTCGACCCGCGGGTTGGGGAGGTGGACGATGGTGGTGTCCTGGCCGTGGTGGCGGCGCGCGCCGGCGACCAGGTCGGCCAGCTGGTTCAGGGTGAACTGCTCGGTGAACTGGTTGAACACCCGGCACTCGCCCGCCTCCGGCGGGTTGTCCAGGGTGAGCGTGATGCACGCCATCGTGTCGCGGATGTCGAGGTAGCCGCGGGTCTGGCCGCCCTTCCCGTACACCGTGACGGGGTTGCCGGTCGCCGCCTGGGCGCAGAAGCGGTTGAGCGCGGTGCCCCAGATGGAGTCGTAGTCGAGCCGGGTGATCAGCTCCGGGTGGAGGACCGTGTCGTCGGTCTCGCAGCCGTAGACCACCCCCTGGTTGAGGTCGGTGGCTCGCAATCCCCAGATCCGGCAGGCGAAGTGGATGTTCTGGCTGTCGGCGACCTTGGAGAGGTGGTAGAAGCTGTGCGGCACCTTGGGGTACGGGAGCCGGTCGCTGCGCCCGTTGTGCTCGATCGTGATGTACCCCTCCTCGATGTCGATGTTGGGCGCGCCGTACTCCCCCATCGACCCCAGCTTGACCAGGTGGCACTCGGGCACATGCGCCTGCAGCGCGAACAGCAGGTTGAGGTTGCCGACGATGTTGTTGACCTGGGTGCGCACCGCGTGCTCACGGTCGATCATCGAGAAGGGGGCGCTCCGCTGCTCCGCGAAATGGACCACCGCCTCCGGGCGCCAGCGGGCGACGCAGGCATCGAGCGCGTCGTGGTCGCAGAGGTCGAGGCGTTCGTAGGTGATGGTGCGGCCGGTGCAGGCGAGCCAGCGGTCGACCCGCTGCTCCATGGTGGCGATCGGCACCAGGCTCTCGGTCCCGCCCTCCTCGTCCCACTGGCGCCGGGCCAGGTTGTCGACCGCGACCACCCGGTGGCCGAGCCGCGAGAGATGCATGGCCATCGGCCACCCGATGTAGCCGTCCGCCCCCAGGACGATCACGGTCTTGGATGTGCTCACGGGTCTGTGCGATGCCTCCTGCACGGGGCCCCGGGCCGGGCGCCGGCTGTGGTCCGGGCGCTCGGCGACGCGGTCACCCCGTTGACGAATTCGACACGCCGCTCCCCGGGCGAGAGGGTAGCAGGTCGGGGTCGGCGGCCCGGCCGCCCGGTCGCGGCCACGCCGGCGGCAGCGCTCAGGGCCCGGGGATCCCGTCCGGGAGGGGGCGGCCCGCCGCCAGGAGCCGCCGGTCCTCGTCGGCGATCCGCTCCAGCTCCTCCACCAGGGCCTGCACCAGCTCCGCCTCCGGCATGGTCCGGATCACCACCCCCTTGCGGTAGAGGATCCCCTTCTGGCGCCCCCCGGCGATGCCGATGTCGGCGTGCATCCCCTCCCCCGGGCCGTTGACGACGCACCCCATCACCGACACCGAGATCGAGCGGCGGACACCCTGGAGCGCCTGCTCCACCCGCGCCACCATCGGCATCATGTCGATCTCCAGCCGCCCGCAGGTGGGGCAGGCGATCAGGTTGGGGCCGCTGGGACGGGTCTCCAGGGTGGCCAGGATCTGGCGCCCGACCCGCACCTCCTCCTCGGGCTCATCGACCAGCGAGACCCGAATGGTGTCCCCGATCCCCTCGGCCAGGAGGATCCCGATCGCCACCGCGCTCTTCACCGAGCCGCTCCGGGTGGGCCCCGCCTCGGTGAGGCCGAGATGGAGGGGATAGCGGTTGCCGAGGGCCGCGAACAAGCGGTTGGCGGCGAGGGTGGTGAGGACGTCCGAGGCCTTCAGCGACACCTTGATGTCGGTGAAGTCGAGCGCCTCCAGGATCCGGATGTGGCCCAGGGCCGCCTCCACCATCCGGGCGCCCACCTCCTCGGGGCCGCCCTCGCCGCGGCCGCGGGCGAGCCGTCCCCGGTCGGGCAGGGAGCCGGCGTTGACGCCGACCCGGATCGGGATCCCGGCCTCGCGGCAGCGGCGGGCGATCTCGCCGACCTTCTCCGGCTGGCGGATGTTGCCGGGGTTGAGGCGCAGGCAGTGGACCCCGGCCTCGATCGCCAGCAGCGCCAGGGGGGCGTCGTAGTGGATGTCGGCGACGATCGGGAGGCGGGACCGGCGCACGATCTCGTGGAGCTTCAGGCCCGCCTCCCGGGTGTCGCAGGTGACCCGGACCAGATCGGCCCCGGCGTCGGCGGCCCGGGCGATCTGCTCGACCGTCCCCTCCACGTCCTCGGTCGGGGTCTTGGTCATGGTCTGGACGCTGACCGGCGCGGCGCCGCCGATCACGACCGACCCCACCCGGACCGGCACCGTCCGGCGGCGGGGGGCGCGAGCGGGGCGCGGCGGGACCGCCGGGGAGGCTAGGACCGGCAGGGGCACGGGGACGGTGGGCGCGGCCCCGCCCGTCCGCCCGGCCACCGGCTAGGACCCCAGGTGGAGGCTGGTGAGGTCGCCGTAGGTCGCGTAGAAGGCCAGCATCAGGATCAAGGCTAACCCAACCATGTGGACCAGCGCCTCCCGCTGCGGGTCGAGGCGCCGCCGCCGGATCCACTCCAGGGCCACGAAGAAGAGACGACCGCCGTCCAGGAAGGGGACCGGCAGGAGGTTGAACAGCCCCAGGTTGAGGCTGATCACCCCCACCAGGGTGAGGTAGGCGACCGGCGACACCTGGGTGGCGACCGAGGTGGCCTCGGCGATCCCGACCGGGCCGGTGAGGCGCGCCCGGGTGGGGCCGTGCGAGGCCACCAGGCTGGCCAGCCCGTGGAAGATCCCACCGATCTCGGCCGGGACGGCGAGGAAGCCCGCCCCCAGCGCCGTTGGCACCGGGCGCGGCGGCCCGCTGAATCCGGGCATGACGTAATTGCCGATCGGGAGCAGGTAGCCGACCTCCCAGCTCAGGAGGAGCCGGCCCGGCGCCACCGAGGCCGTCCCGTGCCGGGCCCCGTTCACCCACGCGACCTCGACCGGGCGGCCTCCGGAGACCGCCGCGCCCAGCCCGTCCGACCCGGGCTGGGGCACCGGGCGGCCGTCGAGGGCGACGATCCTGGCCTCCAGCGGGATCGCCGGCCGGGCCGCCAGCCCCACCCAGCGCAGCTGCGGGCGGACGGTGACGGTGCGAGCGGCCCCGCCTCCGTAGGGACGGACGGTGACCCGCAGCGGCCGGCCGGCGTCGGCCTGGAGCCGCGCCCGCAGCTGGGCCACCGCGCCCACCCGCTGCCCGTTGAGGGCGACGATGGTGAGCGTTCCCCGGAGCCCGGCGGCGGCGAGCCCCCCGCCGGGCGCCACCTGCGGCCCGGGGCTCCCCGCCAACAGCGCCACCGTGAAGAGGCAGCCGGCCAGGAGCAGGTTCATCGCCCCGCCCGCGACCAGCACCAGGGCACGCCGGGCCAGCGACGCCCGGATGAAGCCGCGCGCCCCCCCGTCGTGCGGCGGCTCCTCCAGCCCGGTCATCCCCGCCATCCGGACGAAGCCGCCGGCGGGGATGAGGCGCAGGGCGTAGAGCGTCTCCCCGTGGCGGACTCCGATCAGGCGGGGCCCGAAGCCGACCGCGAACTCCTCCACCGCGATCCCGGCCCGCTTGGCGGTGACGAAGTGGCCGAGCTCGTGGACCAGGACAACGGCGAGGAGCATCAGCGCGATCCCGCCGACGGTCTGCCAGCTCCAGGTGAACATCAGCGCTCCGGGAGGGCGGCCACGGGCGCCCCCGCGACGGGCGCCCCCGCCGCCGCCCCGTCCCCGCGGACCGCCGCCGCCACCCGGCCGCGCGCCCAGCGATCGGCGGCCCAGATCGCGGCCACGGTGGGGCGCGACGGCGGCTCGAAGTCCGCCAGCACCGCCGCCACGGTTGGCACGATCCCGGTGAAGGGAAGCCGTCCGCCGAGGAAGGCCGCCACCGCCGCCTCGTTGGCGGCGTTGAGCACGGCCGGGTGGGCGCCGCCGCGCTCGCCGGCCGCGCGGGCGAGCGTGAGCGCGGGGAAGCGGAGGGGGTCCACCGGTTCGAAGTGGAGCGCCCCCGCCTCAGCCAGCTCCAGCGGCGCCACGACGCCCGGGAGGCGGCGCCCCCCGGTGAGGGCCAGCGCGATCGGTCCCCGCATGTCGGCGGGACCGAGCTGGCCCACGGTGAGCCCGTCCACGAACTCCACCGCGGAGTGGACCGTGCTCTCGGGATGGACCACGACCGCGATCCGGGGATAGGGGATCTCGAAGAGGAAGTGGGCCTCGATCACCTCCAGCCCCTTGTTCATCAGGGTGGCGCAGTCGACAGTGATCTTGGGCCCCATCCGCCAGGTCGGATGGCGGACGGCATCGGCGGCGCTGACCGCGGTGAGAGAGGCCACGGGGCGGCGCAGGAAGGCGCCGCCGCTGGCGGTGAGCAGCAGGCGGGCCACGGTGGCCGGGTCCTCCCCCCGCAGGCACTGCCAGATCGCGCTGTGCTCGCTGTCCACCGGCACCAGCCGTGCCCCCCCGGCGCGGGCCGCAGCGGTCACCACCTCGCCGGCCATCACCAGCACCTCCTTGGTGGCGAGGGCGACCAGTGCGCCGGCGCGGCAGGCGGCCAGGGTCGGCTCCAGCGCCGCCGCCGCGCCCCCGCCGACCAGGACGGCGTCCACCCCCGGCCCGCCGCAGAGGGCTGAGGCGGCGTCAAGACCGGTCCCGACCCGGTCGGGCGGGGGGCCCTCCGGATCCACCACCACCAGCGGGACAGGCCCGAAGGGGCGGACCGCCTCGAGCAGGGCATCGGTCCGTCGGCCGGCGATCGCCCCGACCAGCTCGAACTCGGCGGGATAGCGTGCGATCACGTCAAGCGCCTGCCGGCCGATGGAGCCGGTGGCGCCGAGCAGGACGACGCGGGTGGTCACCAGGGGAGGGGGGAGCGGGTCGTGGGGGGGACCGGCCGGGACCGGCGGAGCGCCGATGCTCAGAGCGCGTGGAGCGCTCGCAGGATCGAGTATACGGCCGGACCCACCAGGACCACACTGTCCAGCCGGTCGAGAAGGCCGCCGTGGCCGGGGATCCACCCGCCCGCGTCCTTGACCCCGGCCGCGCGCTTCAGCCGCGACTCGACAAGGTCACCCGCCTGGGACGCCACCCCGGCCGCCAGCCCGCAGCCGATCGCGGCGGCGAGCGAGACCGCGGGGCGGATCAGGGGAAGGCCCACCGCCACCAGCACCATCGCCGCGGCCAGGCCAGCCGCCGCCCCCTCCACCGTCTTGCGCGGGCTGACCGACGGGAAGAAGGGACGTCGCCCCACCGTCGAGCCGACCAGGTAGGCGACGGTGTCGCTGACCACCGCCACCCCCAGGACCAGCAGGACCAGGGCGCTCCCCACCCCGTGGCCGCGGGGGACGCGGGCGAGCAGCACCAGGAAGCCCAGGCCGTAGCCGAGCCAGACCGCGCCGCCGAGGGCGGTCGCCCAGTCGGTGAACGGCCGCCGGGCGCCGCGCCCGAGCACGACCAGGGGGAGCCCCGGCACCAGGGCCAGGCCCAGCCCGATCTCGGTCGCCGCCCCGCCGGGGATCGCCCCGCGCAGCAGCCAGAGCAGGGCCAGCGGGGCCATCAGCCACCGGGGCGGGACGGCGTCCAGCGCCGCCGCCAGCCGGCGGAACTCCGCCAGCCCCACCAGCAGGGCCAGCGCCGCCGCCGCCAGCAGGAACGGCCCCGCGGCCAGCGCCGCCGCCACCATCAGGGCGGCCAGGGCGAGCCCGCTCAGGGACCGTCGCAGCACTCCCACCCGGTGGGCGCCGGTCAGCCGTCGACACCGCCGAAGCGGCGCTGGCGGGCGGCGAAGTCCTGGAGCGCGACCTCCAGGTCATGGGCGCCGAAGTCGGGCCAGAGGGTGGGGGTGACGTGAAGCTCGGCATAGGCGGCCTGCCAGAGCAGGAAGTTGCTGGTGCGGCGCTCGCCGGCGGTGCGGATGATCAGGTCGGGGTCGGGCATCCCCGCGGTGTAGAGGGCGCCCGCGAGGGCGGCCTCGTCGACGTGGGCCAGGTCGTGGCCCGCGGAGGCGAGCCGGCGCACCGCGTCGACGATCTCGGCACGTCCGCCGTAGTTGATCGCGACACAGAGCATGCCGGTGCGATTGCCGGCGGTGCGACGTTCGGCCGCGTCGATCAACCGGGTGAGGCTCGGCGACAGCTCCTGGCGCCGCCCGATGACCCGGATCCGGACCCCGTTGGCATGGAGCTCGTCGACCTCGCGGGCCAGGGTCTCCTCGAAGAGCCGCATCAGGGCCGCCACCTCCGCGGCCGGCCGGGACCAGTTCTCGGTGGAGAAGGCGTACAGGCTGAGGTGGTGCACGCCGGCGCGGTCGGCCGCCTCCATCACCGGCCGGATGGTCTCGATGCCGGCCCGGTGGCCGTCGGGACGCTGGAGGCCGCGCTGCCGGGCCCAGCGGCCGTTGCCGTCCATGATGATGCCGATGTGACGGGGCAGGGCGGCCGGCGCTGCGCTCATGGCGGTCGGAGCCTCGGGCTCAAACCTCCATCAGGTCGGCTTCCTTGCGCCGCGCAATCTCGTCGACGTGCTCCACGAACTGGTCGGTCACCCGCTGCAGCTCGGTGTGGCCCCGGCCGGCCTCGTCGGCGGAGATCGACCCGTCCTGCTCCAGCCGCCGGAGACCCTCCATGTCGTCCCGGCGGATGTTGCGGATCGCCACCCGCGCCTCCTCGGCCCGGGCCTTCACCAGCCGCACGAACTCCCGCCGCCGTTCCTCGTTGAGGGCCGGGATCGGCACCCGGATCCGCTGGCCGTCGTTGGCGGGATTGAGCCCCAGCTCGCTGCGCTGGATCGCCTTCTCGATGGCCGCGATGGCGTGCCGGTCGAAGGGCTGGACCACCAGCAGTCGCGGCTCGGGCGCCGAGACGCTGGCGAGCTGGTTGAGCGGCATCACGGTCTCGTAGACGTCGACTTGGAGCTGGTCGATGAGGCTGGGCGTGGCACGGCCGGTGCGGATGGTGGCCAGCGCCCCCTGGAGCGACTCCAGGCTCTTGCCCATCCGCAGACGGGAGTCGGCCACCAGCTCGGGGATCACCAGGCGCCGCTCCCGTCGTCGACCAGGGTGCCGGTGGGCTCGCCCCGGAGCGCGCGCTCGACGCTCCCCTCGGTGAAGAGGTCCAGCACCAGGACCGGCAGCCGGTTGTCCATGCAGAGGGTCACCGCGGTGTTGTCCATCACCTGGAGGCCGCGATTGAGGACCTCCAGGTAGGTGAGCCGGGAGAACCGGGTCGCCCCCGGCTCCAGCGCCGGATCGGCGGAGTAGATTCCGTCGACCTTGGTCGCCTTGATCAGGAGGTCGGCCCCGATCTCGGCGGCGCGCAGGGCGGCGGCGGTGTCGGTCGTGAAGTAGGGGTTGCCCGAGCCGGCGCTGAAGATGACCACCCGTCCCTTCTCCAGGTGGCGGATCGCCCGGCCCCGGATGAAGGGCTCCGCCACCTGGTGCATCTCGATCGCCGACTGCACCCGGGTCTCCAGTCCCTGGGCCTGGATCGCATCGCGGAGGGCGAGGGCGTTGATGACCGTCGCCAGCATCCCCATGTAGTCGCCGGTGACCCGGCTCAGCCCCTGCTCGGCGGCGGCCAGGCCCCGGAAGATGTTCCCGCCCCCGACCACGATCGCGATCTCCGTCCCCAGCCGGTGGGCCCGCTCCACCTCCACCGCCACCTGGCCCAGCACCGGCGGCGCGATCCCGAAGGGGCGATCGCCCATCAGCGCCTCGCCGGACAGCTTGAGGACCACCCGCCGGTAGCGGGAGCCACGGCTCGCGGCCTCCACCGGGTGTCCGGTGACGACGGCGGCCGCCTCCTCAGCCACCGGGTCCGACCGGGGACGGGTCGGGGGTGGCGGGAGGTTCCGGGCCGGCGGGGTCGGGACCCGCGCCGGCCGGCTCCGCGGCGCCCTCGCCGAGGGTGTAGCGGGTGAAGCGCGCGACGTCGACCTGCTCCTTCAGGGTGGAGGCGACCTCGCGGATCACCTCCTCGACCCGGCGCTTGCGGCTGCCTTCGTCACGGGCCCAGGGCTGGTCGTAGAGGCAGACCCGCGCGAAGAAGGCCTCCAGCTTGCCGGCCAGCATCTTCTCCGCGACCGCTTCCGACTTCCCCTGGTCCTGGGCCTGGCCGCGGGCGATCCGCCGCTCGCGCTCCACCGTCTCGGGCGGCACCTCGCTGCGGCGGACCACCTCCGGGCTGTGGGCCGCGATCTGGAGCGCCACGTCGTGGACCAGGGCCCGGAACTGATCGGTCCGGGCGACGAAGTCGGTCTCGCAGTTCACCTCGAGGAGGACGCCCACCCGGCCCCCCGGATGGATGTACGCGTCCACCAGCCCCTCGCGGGCCACCCGCCCGGTCCGGCTGGAGGCGTCGGCGATGCCCTGGCGGCGGAGGAGCTCCCGCGCCTTCTCGAGGTCGCCCGCGGTCTCCACCAGGGCCCGCTTGGCGTCCATGATCCCGGCCCCGGTCATGTCGCGCAGCGTCTTCACCAGCGCCGACGGGATCGCGGTCACGTGGGCGCCTCCGCAGGCGCCGCCGGGGCGCCGCCATCCGCGTCGGGGGCAGGGGACGGGTCGGAGGCGGTGTCCCCGGGGAGGGCCTCGGCCGAGGCAGCGTCCTGGGTCGAGGTCTCGTCGGGGGCGCCGGCGGCCGGAGCGCCGGCGGCCGGGGCGCCGGGCGCCTCCCTCACCGCGCCCGCCGCCTGCTCGGCCGCG